>NZ_JBQTCY010000004.1:0-400225 GCF_052663225.1 Niallia sp. 03133 | reverse complement strand
TCTATTCTTTGGATTTGCCCAAAGTATAAGCATTGTAGGGGGCAGTCTTCCATTCCTGGACAATGTTCCAAGCGTTTATTTATTAATCGCTCCATATGTATTAACGATTGTAGCGTTAACAGGATTTATTGGACGTGCTGACGCTCCAAAGGCTGCAGGTATTCCTTATATTAAAGGTAATAGATAATAGACTAATTTATATTAAGATTAGCAGCACATACCAAGGTCATGGTTTGTGCTGCTTTTTTTGAAAGTAGGCTTGAAGAATAAGTCATGACAGCTGCAGAACCATGAGATACAATTTTACTGGTAATTTTGTTTCTAGTGTAGTATTTTTAACAAGATAAAACGGAGGGATGAATATGGGGAAGAATATTATATTTGACTTGCATACACATCATGATCGATGTGGTCATGCAACTGGAAAGATAGAGGATTACATAAAGGCGGCAATCGATAAGGGGCTTCATTATATCGGCATTTCTGATCATTCTCCGCTGTTTTACAGTGACAAAGATCAAATGTGGCCAGGGTATGCAATGGCAAAAAGTGAACTTGGAAATTATGTAAAGGAAGTTTTGAAACTTAAAGAAGCTTACAAAGACAAAATTCATGTATTGCTCAGCATGGAAAGTGATTATATTCCAGAGCATTTCGAATTATATCAAAAAAGCTATCAAAATTATTCTTTTGATTATTTAATAGGTTCCGTTCATTTTGTAGATGGAGTAAGTATATTTGATCGGATGCAATGGGATGGGTTAAATGAAGAAGAGTGTATTAATCTAAAAGATAACTATTACAAGCTTATTCAAGAATCAGCTAGATGTGGTCTATTTCAAGTACTTGCCCATATAGATGCGATGAAAGGATATTACCCAGAATTTTCGAAGATTGACACACCTATTATTGGTGAAACACTTAAAGTTATTGGTGAAGAAGGTGTTGCAATTGAGGTTAATACATCTGGTAAAACGAAAGACTGTGGAGGGTGGTATCCTTCAAACGAAATTTTAGAACGTGCCTTATATTATGGCGTGGATATCTCCTTTGGATCAGATGCCCATACATATGAGCGTATTGGAGAAGATTATTTTGAAGTTCAGAAGCAGTTAAAGGAAATCGGTTTTAAAGAAATGATTTTTTACGTAGAAAAGAAAAGACAGATCGTCACTTTATAATAAAGAAAAGTTGAAATAATAACTTGCGATATAATGAATAAGAAGAGTGAAACGATAAGCTTTATCGGAAGTCCAAAATTAAGAAATAAAAAATTAGTTAGCTTCTTATTAAAAAAAGATGTCAGGTTTTATGACAAAAGTATAGACTTATAGGAACTATTAATTTAATATTAAGAAAAGTTAATGATTCCACTATGGTTATAGGAGAAATATTCTCGAATCAAGTAAAGAACTATCTTGCAGAAAAACGTTTTTCAATAAAATAATAGGAAGAACTTTTTTGCACAAGCAAAGTAAGTAACTATTTTAATCAAAACAAGATACTATTCTTTTGAATAGAAAAACGTTTTTCTAAAAAGAAAACCGGGATAATCGTTTCTGGATAAAGAAAACAAGATACTATTTCTTGTAATAGAAAAACGTTTTTCTATTACAAGCAAAGAAGATTACTATTTTTGAACAAAAAAATGTTTTTCTATAATATAATAAGGAAGAACGTTTCTGTATTAGTAAGGCAAGATATTGTTTTTTAAGCAGAAAAACGTTTTTCTAAAAAGAAAACCGGGATAATCGTTTCTGGATAAAGAAAACAAGATACTATTTCTTTGAATAGAAAAACGTTTTTCTATTATAGGACAAGCAAAGAATCTGTAATATAATAAGGAAGAACGTTTCTGTATTAGTAAGGCAAGATATTGTTTTTTTAAGCAGAAAAACGTTTTTCTAAACCAGAGCAATGCTATCTAAACCGGTAAAGGGTGAGATTATGAAAATAACAATTAAGGATGTGGCAAGGAAAGCAAATGTGTCCATTTCTACTGTCTCAAATGTTATTAACAAAAGCAAAAGGGTAAGTCCAGAGGTAACGGAAAGAGTATTAAAAGTAGTGAATGAGTTTGGGTTTAGTCCTAACGTGATTGCACGCAGTTTAATTAAGAAAGAAACTTTGTCCATAGGTGTGCTAATTCCAGGTATTGAAAATACATTTACATCTAATTTTGTGAGAGTAATTGAAAAAGAACTTTTTAAACATAACTATTCAACATTACTTTGCAATACGGAGCTTGATATGGATATTGAGCTGCATTATTTAAAGTTGATGAAAGAAAAGTATGTAGATGGAGTGGTACTGCTAACTTCTACTTTGCAGCAAATGCATATCGATTTTTTTGAGGAAAATTCTATTCCTGTTGTATTAGCAAGCCTTACCGACAAGAATGGCAGATTTTCCTCCGTTAATATCGATGATTACCAGGCTGGTTATGATGCAGCCCAGTATTTAATTAAATTGGGACATCGGAAAATTGCATGGTTCGGCGGAGATATAAAACATGATCATTCAATTCTAAGGTTTGAAGGATATAAACAAGCACTTGATGATTATGAAGTTGTCTACGAAGAAAATGTTTTTTTTAATGAAGAATATCAAATTAAATCAGGCTATGAGAGAGGAATGGAAATTTTCAGGAAGGAAAACCGTCCTACTGCTGTATTCTGTATCAGCGACGTGATTGCTATAGGGACCATTCAAGCAGCAGAAGAATGCGGACTTCGGGTTCCAGAAGATATTTCGATTATGGGATTTGATGATATTCCAATTGCTGGCGCTTATCGACCTGGAATAACGACCGTTCGACAACCAGTTTATGATTTGGGAGTTCAAGCAGCACAAATGCTGCTACAACAAATTAAGGAGAAAAAAAGCTATAAAAAAGAAGCCAGAATTCTTCCGCATGAAATAATAACGAGGGGGAGTTGTAAAAATATTAAGAAAAATAGTGAATAAAGGATGACCAGTCATTCTTTATTCACTATAATTCGAATATTCCAAATAAACAGAATAATAAAAATTTTTTTAGAAAGAAAAACGTTTTTCTAAATAAAATAACCAAAGTATAAAGGGGGTGTTTATTAAATTTAAATTATCCGTTTGAACTATTGTTCCATTAAACCTGAAAAAAATAAAAGGAGTAGGATAAAAATGAAAAAAATACTAAAAATGTCTTCAATAACAATGATCATTCTGCTTTTACTTGTGGCTTGTAGTAAACCTAATTCATCTGATCAATCTGGGACAAATACAAATGATGGAAATGACACAGCAACACCAACCGACTTAAAGCCAGAGCCTGGTGCAGAATTGCTTTTTTGGACGATGAAAGATCCATTGGTTGAATCAGCAGTGAAAGAATTTGAAGAGAAATACAACATTAAAGTAAATGTGGAAGAAGTGCAAACCTGGGATACTGCTGACCGAGTGAAAACAGATGGCCCTGCTGGATTGGCAGCTGATGTAATTGGTATGGTATCCGACAATTTAGGAGCTACTGTGGACGCTGGCGTTGTAGTGCCTAACGATTATTTTGAAAAAGATACAAGAGAAAATAGTAGTAAAGTTGCTTTAGATGCCTCTTCTTATAAAGGAGTACTTTATGGTTATCCTCGAGATGTTTATACTTATTCGCTATACGTTAATAAAGATTTGGTAAAAGATGCAAAATTAGAAACATGGGATGATATTAAAGCTTTTGCAAAGAAATATAATAACGTTTCAAAAAATCAGTTTGGATTTATGTATGATGCAAAAAGCTGGTACTTTAATTCTTCATTTATTTTAGGATATGATGGTTATATTTTTGGGAAAAATGGTACAGACGTAAATGACATTGGTATTAATAGTGCTGGTGCAGTTAAGGGGATGGAGTTCTATCATTCTCTAAAAGAAATCTTACCACTTAAATTGCAAGATATCAGTAACGATGTCAGATTACATCTGTGGGAACAGGGGAAATTAGCGATAAACATGGATGCTACTTGGAATCTTGGTCCTAATAAAAAAATGCCATTTGAGGTTGAAGTTCTTCCGTTGCCAGAGATGTCGGATGGCAAAACACCAGTAGCTCTAGTAGGTAGTACAGGATATTATGTGACTTCATATACTAAATATCCAAATGCTTCAAGGCTATTTGCGAACTTTCTTACTTCCAAGGAGAAACTAGGAGAACTTTATGAATCCACAGGAAGAATTCCAGCACTTAATGGATTTGAGAATGAGGAAAAGTATAAAAATGATCAAATGCTGCAGGGATTCCTAACTCAAATTAATAATGGTGCTGCACTACCAAATGTTCCGGAAATGAGTAACTATTGGAAAAGTTTAGAATCGGCTACTATGGAAATTTGGGATAATGATGCAGAAGTTAAAAAGACGTTGGATAACGCTGCAGAAGATATGAAAAGCGGAATTAAGACAAGTAAGTAAAAATAGCTCGGATAAATGATATTCATTATATTAAACTAGGTACTTTAGCTTTAGCAGTGTAACAGCAATTTATTTTTAATAAATTATTAAATAGTTTGTGAAATAGCCATAAGTTGGAGTGATAAATGCCAACTTATGGTGACCTCACTATTTATCATTAATGGGGGTTATAGACCATGGCAGGATTGCGTTTTGAGCATGTGAAGAAAAAATATAAAAATGATGCTTATACAGTTAAGGATTTTCATTTAGAAGTGAAAGATAAAGAGTTTTTAGTACTTGTGGGTCCTTCTGGTTGTGGCAAGTCAACAACCCTTCGAATGATAGCTGGGTTGGAGGATATAACAGAGGGAGACTTTTATATTGGGGATAAACTAGTGAATGATCTTGCTCCAAAAGATCGTGACATTGCGATGGTTTTTCAAAATTATGCTTTGTATCCTCATATGACCGTATTTGAAAATATGGCATTTAGCTTAAAACTGCGAAAAGTGCCAAAGAAAGAAATTGAAAAGCAAGTCCATGAAGCAGCAAAAATCTTAGATTTAGACCATCTTTTAAAACGCAAGCCTAAAGCTCTTTCAGGTGGGCAAAGACAGCGGGTTGCTTTAGGACGCGCTATCGTTCGGAATCCACAAGTATTCTTAATGGATGAGCCTTTATCCAATCTAGATGCCAAACTTCGTGTGCAAATGCGTTCAGAAATAAGCAAGCTGCATAAACGTTTGGAAACGACATTTGTGTATGTGACACATGACCAAACGGAAGCAATGACTATGGGAGATAGAATTGTTGTTATGTATAACGGAGAAATACAACAAGTAGCAACACCAACTGACATATATGATTTCCCTGTTAATAAATATGTTGCAGGGTTTATAGGATCACCTGCAATGAATTTTATAGAAGGAACGATTATAGAAGAGGGCTCGAATCTTTATTTTAGTACGCAGGGAGTCAAGGTCCAAGTTTCTAAAAAAGATGACTACATCCTTCGCTCGAAAGGATATGCTGGCCAAGAAGTGATCCTAGGAATCAGACCTGAAGACTTCTATATGGAAGCAATTAATATAGATACTTATGAAGAGTTATCGGCAGAAATTGAAGTAGTGGAAAATATGGGATCAGAGCTGTATTTATATGTTAAAAATAACTCTATTCCTCTAACTGCAAAGGTGAAAAATAAAGGGGAATACAACAGTGGTGATCATATCACATTGGCCATTGATATGAATAAATGCCATTACTTCGATATGGAAACGGAAAAAGCAATAAGATAAAGAAAGCACTGTGTATATTCAATTAAAAAAATTCGGGTTTTTTAAACTCATATTCTATTAAGTAATAACAGTACTTTTCTAATTTAGAAAAACAGGAGTTGAATCTTCATGCTTCAAAATGTAATTAAGTCTACCAAACAATCTAATAACTCCTATCGAAGGAATGCAGCGATTTTATCCATTTTAATGATGGGACTAGGTCAAGTTTATAACAAACAGTATATAAAAGGGATCTTTCTTCTTGCTATTCATGCCTTTAGTATGTATACAGCCATATATCGCCTTCCTTATACACTATGGGGTTTAATAACCCTGGGAGAAAAAGAGATGCACCTAGAAAAAGTAGGAGGGATCTATCAAAGTGTAATGGGAGACCATTCCATTTTGTTAATGGTTGAAGGCCTTATTACGCTCTTTATTTTTTGTATTATCGTATGTATATATATTCTAAATATTAAAGATGCGTATATAGTAGGAAAAAGTCGGGAAGAGGGAATAAAGCCTAATACGATCGTTCAAACAATAAGATATATAACAGAATACAGATTTCCGCAAATTATCTTATCGGTTCCTATGCTTGGTGTATTTTTCTTTACTGTATTGCCAATCATTTTTATGATTTTACTCGCATTTACTAATTATACAAGGGAAAATATGCCGCCTGCTCATTTGGTTGATTGGCAGGGATTTAAGACATTTCTCGATATCTTTAAAATAAAGGCATGGAGTCATACATTCTATGGTGTGATGATCTGGACGTTTATATGGGCTGTTTTTGCGACTCTTTTTCCTTTCATCGGTGGGTTTGGGATTGCATTGTTAGTTCAGAAAAAGGTGATTAAGTTTAAAAAGGTGTGGCGCACCATTTTTATGCTTCCATTTGCAATTCCGATGTTTGTATCTGTACTTATTTTCCGAAATATGTTTAACGGACAATTTGGTCCAATTAATCAGTATTTAGGGTATCTGGGTATTTCGAAAGTACCTTGGTTATCAGATGTTATGTGGGCAAAGTTTACGGTTGTGTTAGTGAATTTTTGGTTGACCTTTCCGATCAGCATGTTAATGATTATAGGGATTTTGACGACTATTTCAGCAGAATTATATGAAGCAGCAGATATAGATGGTGCAAATGGATTTCAAAAGCTTCGTTTAATTACGTATCCTATAGTTATGAAAACAATGGCACCTTTACTTGTTGTTACCTTTGCTCAGAATATAAATAATTTCAATGTTATTTATTTGTTAACAAATGGAAATCCAGCAATTGGAGATTATAAATTTGCAGGGGGCACAGATATCTTACTAACATGGCTTTACAAGCTTTCCATGGAGCAGGGGCAATATAATTTTGCTTCCGTTATTGGAATATTTATTTTTATTATATTATCAATTTTTACTATTTATAGAATAAAGCAAACAAAATCGTTTAAAGAGGAGGATACACACTGATGAAAAAAACGAAATCATTTCTCGATATCTCTTTTAGCTATTTAACTTTAATCATCGTTGCGGTCATCTGTATTTATCCTGCCTTATGGGTAATATTGTCTTCTTTTCGTCCAGGAACGTCATTGTTCAGTGAAACTTTGATTCCTGCTCATTTTACGTTTGATCACTATGTAACACTTTTTAAACAATATCCATTTGGACAGTGGTATTACAATACAATTAAAATTTCGGTAATAAGCACATTTTTCGGTACCCTTTTTACATTGATAACAGGGTATATATTTTCAGTTTTTCGTTTTAGTGGTAGGAAAAACTTAATGAATACTCTGCTTGTTTTACACGTGTTTCCTGGTTTTATGAGTATGATTGCTATCTATATATTGCTTAGCCAGATGAATCTTTTGAATACTCATACTGCACTCATATGCGTTTATGTGGCAGGAGCACCGCTTTGGTTTCTATTCTCGAAAACTTATTTTGACACAATGCCAAAAAGTGTTATTGAAGCTGCCAGAATAGATGGAGCAGGTCACTTAAGGATTTTCACTCAAATTATTTTGCCAATGTCAAAACCATTAATTGTATTTACCTCCCTTATGACATTTAATACAGCATTTACGGATTTTATTTTTTCAAAGCTAATTTTACGTTCACCTGAACAAAAAACGCTTGCTGTTGGTTTGTTTGATATGATTAATGATAAAGTTGCAGGTCAGCTTCCCTTCACATTATTTGCAGCAGGCTGTGTTATGGTTGCCTTGCCTGTAACGTTATTGTTTATGTTTATGCAGCGATACTTGATAGACGGGCTAACAGCTGGAGCTGATAAAGGATAAAAAATAAATTCAATACTGGATGGCTAAAAGCGGTGCAAGCCATATCACATCAAATAAAGGAGGGAAAAGGATAAATGATGAATGATAGTAAAAACCATAAGAAGCATACTACCAAAATTGCAATTATAGGGGGAACATACCTTAAAAGTGTCATGTTGGATTCCGGTCTACTGGAAGAAAAACCTTTTATTATCGAGACTCCTGTAGGTAGATCACCTGAAATATGGAATGGAAGTTCGAAAAACATACCATTTTATTATGTTCATGATCATGGAAGTGGCAAGTTTGTAGAGACTTGGGCTGCTCTCTATCAATTGGGAGTGAAGGAAGTGATTGGGGGGGCGACTGCAGGTGGCATTAATCCAGCAATGAAAACTCGTGATTTTGTTGTTCCTAATGATTTTATTGATTTTAATTTCGAGCGTCCACGCTCACTTCCACACGCTATCTTTAATGATGATGGGTTAATTTTGCCGCGATATACACCTGCAACTGATCCGTATCTTGACGAAATACTTCTTAGTGAGACAAAGAGGCGCTTGGATAAGGATAGTGCTTTCCGCTGATATCCATGTACATAAGGGTGGGGTTGTGGTACAGGCAGCGGGAGGCCGCTTTGAAACACCTGCTGAGATTAGGATGTTCCAGCAAATGGGCGGTGATTTAGTAACAATGAGTATTGGCACCGAAATAGCATATGCAAGAATGGCAGGCATAAATTATTCCTGCTTAGTAATTATATCTAATCCAGCTGAAGGGTTAGGTGACTGGAAGTTTAATAGTTTGTTAGACATTTATCAGTCTCTGAATACGGTGTCTCTAGACGTTTTAGTTTCAGCATTACCTCATATTGCAAATTTGGAAGGGAAGTCCCGAATAGGCGATGAGTTGCGTATCCATCCCTGAAAAGCGATAGGGATAATTACCGGGGAGTTATTTTAAAAGAAAAACGTTTTTCTTTTTTTGGATAGCAGTGGTTAAATTTCAACTTCTCACCTTTATAAAGTTAAAGGAGAATATTAGGAAGGAAATGGTTGCAACATTTCTAATTTGGAGGGTTATTATGCAGCGAGATATAAAAAAAATCATTTCACAAATGACTTTAGAAGAGAAAGCGAGCTTATGCTCTGGATTGGATTTTTGGAAATTGAAGGGGATTGAGCGATTAGGGATTCCTTCGATTATGGTAACAGATGGTCCCCATGGACTGAGAAAGCAAAAAGAAGGAGCAGATCATTTAGGGTTATTTGATAGTGTACCAGCAACATGTTTCCCATCTGCAGTTGGACTGGCAAGTTCATGGAACAGAGAGTTAATAGAAAAAGTCGGGATAGCTCTAGGAGAGGAAGCACAAGCCGAGGATGTAGCTGTCCTTCTTGGACCAGGAGTAAATATAAAACGCTCTCCTCTATGCGGAAGAAACTTTGAATATTTTTCAGAAGATCCGTATCTATCATCTGAAATGGCGGCATATCATATTAAAGGTGTTCAAAGTCAGGGCGTTGGAACTTCTCTGAAACACTTTGCTGTGAATAATCAGGAGCATCGAAGAATGTCAACCGATGCAGTTGTAGACGAAAGAACGCTGCGGGAGATTTATTTGGCTAGTTTTGAAGGAGCTGTTAAGCAGTCTCAGCCATGGACAGTTATGTCGGCATATAATAAGGTAAATGGAACATTCGCTTCGGAAAACAAAACATTATTAAATGATATTTTGAAAGAGGAATGGGGCTTTGAAGGATTTGTTATTTCCGATTGGGGAGCTGTTAATGAGCTTGTTGACGGAATAGCTGCTGGTTTGGAGCTTGAAATGCCTTCAAGTGGCGGAATTGGTGAACAAAAGATTGTAGAGTCTGTAAATAGCGGCAAGCTATCGGAAGAAAAATTGGACCTTGCTGTAGAGAGAATGCTGCGAATTATATTTAGAGCAATGGATCATAAAAAAGAAGATGCAGTCTACGATTCAGAAGCACACCACGTACTTGCAAGGGAAGCTGCAAAAGAATGTATGGTGCTGTTAAAAAATGAAGATTGCATTCTGCCGCTGAAAAAAGAAGGCACTATAGCTGTGATTGGAGAATTTGCCAAAAAACCAAGATTCCAAGGGGGCGGAAGCTCTAATATAAAGCCAACAAAACTAGAAAATATTCTAGATGAAATTCATATTATTGCTGGCGATAATATGAATGTATTATATGCTGATGGCTATAACCTTAAAAATGATGCTATTGATGAAGCAAAAATTAATGAGGCAAAAGAAACCGCAGCTAAAGCAGATAAAGTGATTCTATTTGTTGGGCTGCCAGATCGCTACGAATCGGAAGGGTATGATCGAGAACATTTGCGTATGCCTGAAAATCATCGTCAATTGATTGAATCGTTAGCTCAAGTCAACCGCAATATTATTGTTGTTTTAAGTAATGGTTCTCCTATTGAAATGCCTTGGCTCCCAAATGTAAAGGGAGTGCTTGAAGGTTATTTGGGTGGTCAAGCACTCGGAGGCGCCATTGCTGAGTTGCTATTTGGAGAAGCAAATCCAAGTGGGAAATTAGCGGAAACTTTCCCTAAGCAATTAAGTGATAATCCATCTTATCTCTATTTTCCTGGTGAAGGAGACCAAGTGGAATATAGAGAAGGCATTTTTATCGGCTACCGCTACTACGATACAAAAGAAGTAGAACCATTATTTCCATTCGGTTATGGACTAAGCTATACAAGCTTTGAGTATAGTGATCTATCAATAAGCAACAAAGAAATTCAGGATACAGATCCAGTAACGGTTAGGTTAAAGGTGAAAAATATTGGTGACAGAGCTGGTAAAGAAGTAGTACAGCTTTATGTAAAAGATGTAGAAAGTAGTGTTATTAGACCTGAAAAAGAGCTGAAAGGTTTTGAAAAAATAGAACTTCAGCCAGGTCAGGAAAAACTAGTTACTTTTGCATTAGATAAACGTTCATTTGCTTATTATCATGCTGGAATAAAAGATTGGCATGTGGAAACGGGAGAGTTTGATATACTGATCGGTAAATCTTCTAGAGATATTATTCTTAAAGATAAAATCCTTGTTCAATCGACAAGACCTATAAGCAATCCAATCCATCGAAATTCCCTTGTTGGAGATTTACTTGCAGACCCAGTATTGGCACCATTAACACAAAAGTTTCTAGCGAAAGCAAATGAAAATAATCCGTTAGCAGCAGAAGTAGATGATGAAAGCGAAAATGCTGAAATGATGGCTTCCTTAAATAAATATTTGCCTTTGCGTGCATTAGTTAGTTTTAGCGCAGGTTATTTTACAGAGGAAATGCTAGAAGATATGATAACGCAATTAAATGAAGTATTAACGAAAGAAAAGAATTTAATTGCGAAATGAGGGAAGTGATACAAAATGGAGAAAAAATGGTGGAAAGAAAGTGTTGTCTATCAAATTTATCCAAGAAGCTTTATGGACAGTAATGGAGATGGAATCGGTGATTTAAAAGGAATTACATCAAAGCTTGACTATTTGAAGGAATTAGGTGTTGATGTCATTTGGCTATCACCAGTGTATAAATCACCAAATGACGATAATGGTTATGATATTAGTGACTACCAGGATATTATGGATGACTTCGGAACAATGGAAGATTGGGATGAATTGTTGAAAGAGCTTCATAGTCGTAACATGAAACTTATGATGGATCTTGTTGTAAATCATTCCTCAGATGAACATCAATGGTTTGTTGAATCACGTAAATCAAAGGATAATCCGTATAGAGATTATTATATTTGGAGACCCGGTAAGGATGGACAAGAGCCTAACAACTGGGTATCCGTTTTTAGTGGATCAGCCTGGCAGTATGATGAAAAAACTGAGGAATATTATTTGCATTTATTTAGTAAAAAACAACCTGATTTAAATTGGGAAAACCAAAAATTAAGAAAAGAAGTCTATGATATGATGACATGGTGGCTTGAGAAAGGCATCGATGGATTCCGTATGGACGTTATTGATATGATCTCTAAGGTAGATAGCTTGCCTAGTACAACTAGTGGAAAAAGGTACGACTGGGGAGGAGAGTTCTTTATGAACGGTCCTCATGTACACGAATATTTGCAAGAAATGAATCGGGAAGTACTCTCTAAGTATGACATTATGACAGTGGGAGAGTGCCCAGGAGCAACAACAATAGATGCTAAACAATTCTCAAATAGCGAAGGAACAGAATTAAATATGATTTTTACTTTTGAACATGTTTCTCTAGATTCTGGTCCAAAGGGAAAATGGGATATAACACCCTGGAAACTTGCAGATTTAAAGCATGTGATGACGAAGTGGCAAAAAGACTTAGAGGGGAAAGGCTGGAACAGTCTGTACTTAAATAACCATGATCAGCCAAGAATGGTTTCTCGTTTTGGCAATGATAATCAGTATAGAGTAGAATCGGCAAAAATGCTTGGAACCTTTCTTCATATGATGAAAGGGACTCCTTATATTTATCAAGGAGAAGAGATTGGCATGACTAATGTTCGCTTTGAATTATTAGAGGATTATAATGATCTAGAAATTCACAATATGTACCATGAAAAAGTGACAGTAGGATCTGAAGATCATAATAAAGTGATGGAAGCAATCTATGCAGTAGGTCGTGACAATGCAAGAACGCCAATGCAGTGGGATGAGAGTGAAAATAGTGGATTTACGATAGGAACTCCATGGTTAAAATTGAATCCGAATTATACGGAGATTAATGCAGCGCAAGCTCTGCAAGATCCCAATTCTGTGTTTTATTTTTATCAAAAACTAATAAAGCTTCGCAAAGAAAATGACATTATCGTCTATGGAACTTATGACCTTATTCTAGAAAATCATCCAACTATTTATGCCTATACTCGTAAGTTAGGCAACGAGATATTACTAGTAATATGCAACTTCTCAGAAGAAGCATCACTGTTTGAGTTTCCGGAAAATCTTACATTTGCAGCTTCTAGGCTGCTGATTAACAATTATGAAATTTCTAATGATGATTCACTTGATTCCTCCATTGAATTAAAACCATATGAGGCAAGGGTTTATCTTTTAAGTTAATGAAGAGAAAGAAAAAGGTTAAATGAATCGAAATTCAAAATATAAGTGTTTTACAACTTTGAGTGTTCTTGTTTTCTAGATGATTTATTGATTTTTTCTTGAATATCAATGTATCAGAAGGGAGGGGCAATGAGTAATCTAGAAATAGACATGTTAATAAAGCTTGGATTATCAGCAGTGTTAGGGATGATTATCGGATTAGAGCGCGAATTAAAAAGAAAACCTGTTGGGTTAAAAACAAGTCTTGTCATTTGTATTGTAAGCTGTCTTTTAACCGTAGTCTCGATTGAGTCAGCTTATATGTTTCCTAAAAACGAAAAAATTAATATTACTATGGATCCGTTACGTTTAGCTGCACAAATCGTTTCAGGAATAGGCTTTTTAGGTGCGGGGGTTATATTAAGGAGAGGGAATGACAGTATTTCCGGCTTAACTACTGCTGCTCTTATTTGGGGAGCAGCAGGTATAGGCATTGCAGTTGGTGCTGGATATTATTTAGAATCCATTATCGGAGTAACTTTATTAATAATTAGTGTAAAGTTCATTCCTTTCCTTATGAGCTTAATTGGCCCAAAACAATTACGTGAAAAAGAAATTACATTAAAGCTGCGAGTTGCCAAAAAAGAAAATATAAAATATATCATTTCATTTATACAAGATCAAAAAATTTCAATCAAGAATATTAGAATTAAAGACTTAGAAGGAGGAGAACATCTCATTTATTTAAGAGTTATAGTGGATTATAGAAGAAAAACGACTGATGTTTATTATAATGTTTCTGCAATAAAAGGGATTCGACAAATAGAAATTGAGAATTTGCACTAATATCATTACTTAAATTATCTTTTAGCATGGTATTTGTTTGTTTCTCACGTTATAAAAAAGATAAAGCCATGGATGTTTAAATAATACTAACCCGTGGCTTTGAATAAAAGCTAATAATAAAGAAGGCTAAAGAAATTATTTCATAGAAATAGTATAATTGTATATAGCCATTTTTCCAAAAACCTCTATTCCATCTTCCGATAAACCCCAGGTGAAACACCATACTTTTTCTTAAAAACTTTATGAAAATAAGGATAAACACCAAAGCCGCAGTTTTCTGCGATTTGTTCCAGCGTCAATGTTGTGTACTTCATCTGATTGATGGCAGCCGAGAGACGGATTTCCTGAGCATATTCTATCATCGTTTTACCGAAATTGCTTTTAAACAAATGGACAGACCGAGACACACTGAGGCCAACATGTTTTGCAACATCTTCTATTACTAATCCATTCATGGCATTTTCTTCTATGTATCGCATCATTTGGGTAACAGTAAAAGGGCGGTTAAAGGCAGGAGATGTTTCGGTTATAGCACGCTCCAAAGATAAACAAAGTGCTTGCAGCAAGTAGCTGGAAAGTTCTTTGTTTTTATCGAAGGCTAGCCGTCTTTCTTCCATAATAATGTGGTTCCAAAGATCCAATAAATTTTTATCTAAATTAATTTTAGAAAAGGTTGGTTTGGATGAACGATTCCACCATTCTTTAATCCAATCTCCATCACATAACAAGTGATAGTCACCACTTTTTTGATCTCCTTCAATTCGAATATCATAGAAGTCTCCGGGCTTCACCAAAATAAGATCCCCTTTTTTTATTTCCTTTTTGACTCCATTTACTATTACTTCAGAAGATCCCTCTGTTTGAAGGCGGAAAAGAAAATTAGGAAAGCCTGTTTTATATTGATCAAAGTATGGTGTTATGTGATAAGAATAACCACAATATTTAATAATGTTTTCCACAAAAAATTCTCCTTTAAGGAAATAGCAAAATAGTATATGTTTTTAATTATATCATTTATGTTCAACTTAATGAGATTATTATAAGATGTAATCAGATAAGTTATATGTTTTTGCAGGGAATGAGATAAGCATTTTACGGCATATTTGTCGTCTATTCTGCCAAAACATTACATAATTTTTTCATTGTTTTCATAAGGATGAAATCATATCAAGTCTTTAGATAGGAGGAAACCATATGAAAAAAATTCCTATAGCTGTGCAAATGTATTCTTTACGCAAGGAATGTGAACAGGATTTTGCTGGGACTTTAACAAAAGTAGCGGATATTGGTTTCGATGGAGTAGAACTTGCTGGCTATGGCGGGAGTACATCAAAAAAAGTAAGCGTTTTACTAAAGGATTTGGGTCTTCAAGCTGCTGCAAGCCATGTACCACTTGACGAGTTGCAAAGCAAGCTGCCTCAAGTAATAGAAGATCAGCACATCCTAGGCAGCAGGTATGTTGTATGTCCATATCTTCTGCCAGAACACCAACAGGAGAAAGATTACAAAGAGCTTATCTCCTTTTTAAATATTGCTGGTGAACAGTGTAAGAAGGAAGGGATTACACTTTGTTATCACAATCATGATTTTGAACTGACTGCCCTTTCTGATGGAAGAAAGGCACTGGAAACCATTTTTGACAGTACGAATGAAAGCAATGTACAAGCAGAATTAGATGTATATTGGCTGGCGAAAGCAGGCGAAAATCCGGTAGCTTGGCTAAACCGCTATCAAAAAAGAACACCACTTGTTCATTTGAAGGATATGACTACAGATGAAGAACAATTTTTTGCGGAGCTTGGAACAGGCGGAGTAGATATTGAAGCAATAGTAAACGCTGGAGAGGATGCAGATGTTCAATGGTGGATTGTGGAACAAGATGAAAGTCGCCGAACTCCATTTGAAAGCATCGAAATAAGCATGAATTATCTTAAGAAGAAGCTGAAAATTTAATAAAGCAGCAATTATTTTAGGATATATATTAATAAATATTCATCAATATTAAAAAATTAAGCGCTTACTTTTGATGAGATGCTTATAGAAAGGAACTTTGTTCCAATAAAATTTTAGGAGGAAATAAAATGAGTACATTAAAAATCGCAGTAATAGGTTGTGGAAGCATTGCAAAATATCGTCATATACCTGAATATAATACAAATAAAAATGTGGAAATTGTTGCTGTTTGCGATATTGTTTCCGAACGCGCGGAAGAAATGGCGGCGAAATATGGTGCAAAAGCTTTTACTGATTATAAAGAAGTTTTGGCTTTGGGAGAAATCGATGCAATCAGTGTTTGTCTGCCGAACTACCTTCATGCACCTGTCTCTATTGATGGATTAAACGCTGGCAAACATGTTCTTTGTGAAAAGCCAATGGCGACATCAAAAGAAGAAGCAGAAGCAATGATAGAAGCAGCAAAAACAAATGGAAAATTATTAATGATTGGTCATAACCAACGATTTGTTTCCTCCCATCAAAAAGCAAAAGCAATCATCGAAAGCGGCAAGCTTGGCAAAGTATACAGCTTCAAAACAACTTTTGGCCATGGTGGTCCAGAAGGCTGGAGTGCAGACGGCAAAGCGAGCTGGTTCTTTAAGAAAGAAAAAGCATTTATCGGTGCTATGGGGGATTTAGGTGTTCATAAAGCAGATTTAATGCGCTATCTATTAGGCGAGTTTTCAGAAGTAGGTGCATTCATTGAATCCAATGCAAAAGAAAACTCCGATGTAGATGATAATGCAGTTTGTATTTTACGCACAGAAAGCGGAGTTATTGGAACATTGGCTGCAAGCTGGGCATATGTTGCTGGGGCTGGTGATAATTCAACTATTATTTATGGAGAAAACGGTACGCTTCGATTAGAAGATGATCCCCAATATTCTTTAATAGAAGAATATCGCAATGGAGAAGTGATCAAACATCAGCTTGATAAAATTCAAACAAATGAAGAGGCTGGTCAAACTACTTCTCATGTGATTAATCACTTTGTCGAAAGCATTTTAGATAATAAACAACCATTGATTACAGGCGAAGAAGGAATGAAATCACTGCAAGTTATTTTAGGCGCTATCCAATCCCATGAAACAAAACAAATTGTATCCTTAAAGCAGGAGGTGCGAGTGCAATGAGATTAGGTGTATTTACTGTATTATTTGGGAGCAAACCTTTTGAAGAAATGCTGGACCATGTAAAAGCTGCAGGCCTAGACGCTGTAGAGATTGGCACCGGCGGATATCCTGGCAATGCACATTGCCCCCTTGATGAACTATTAGAGGATGAGCAGAAACGCAAGGACTACTTAGATGCCGTTACATCACGCGGTTTAACCATCAGTGCCTTTAGCTGCCACGGCAATCCAATCTCACCGGACAAAACATTCGCAGAAGAATCGGATGCTACTTTGCGAAAAACGATTAAACTAGCATCACTGCTTGGGGTGCCGGTAGTAAACGCGTTTTCCGGAACAGCTGGCGACAGTGAAGAAGCAAAGCAGCCAAATTGGCCAGTAGTAGCTTGGCCTACAGAATACAGCGATATTTTAAACTGGCAATGGGAAAATAAATTAATTCCATATTGGAAAGAAATCGGCGAGCTGGCAGAGCAGCACCAAGTGAAAATTGGGTTAGAGCTTCATGGAGGATTCCTTGTGCATACACCATATACGATGCTGAAGCTTCGCGAGGCGACATGTGATGCAATTGGAGCAAACTTAGATCCAAGCCATATGTGGTGGCAAGGGATTGATCCAGTTGCAGCCATTAAAATTCTTGGGGAAGCTGGCGCTATCCATCATTTCCATGCGAAAGACACTTATATCGACCAGGATAATGTGAATATGTATGGGTTGACTGATATGCAGCCATACGGCATATTGCAGACACGTGCTTGGACGTTCCGCAGCGTAGGATGTGGACACAGCATGCAAGAATGGTCGGATATGATGAGCGCCCTTCGTTTATATAACTATGACTATGTTGTAAGCATTGAACATGAAGATGCCCTAATGTCAACAGAGGAAGGGTTTAAACGAGCAGTGAAAAACTTAGATGATGTCTTAATCCGTGAACCTAATACCGAAATGTGGTGGGCATAAGGCAAGAAATTAGGAGGAGATCAAATGACAAGCAAAATCTATCAATTAGTAATTGTCGGATATGGCGGCATGGGAAGCTATCACGCTAAATTACTAAAAGATGTTCAAAATATTAACGTTATTGGAACATTTGACATCCAAGAAGAGAAAAGAGTAGCTTCCTTAGCTGATGGATATAAAGCATATGACAGTCTTGCAGATGTTCTGTCAGATGCGACAGTAGACTTTGTTCTTATTGCTACACCAAATGATGTTCATAAAGATATAGCTATCGCGGCATTGCAAGCAAAAAAACATGTTATCTGTGAAAAACCAGTAACAATAAAAAGCAATGATTTAAAAGAAATCATGTATGTGGCAGATGCAAATAATCGCCAATTTATTGTGCATCAAAACCGCAGATGGGACGAAGATTTTCTTACTGTTAAGAAAATATATGATGACAATATTATTGGAAATGCCTTTCATTTTGAATCAAGAGTGCAAGGTGCAAATGGTATTCCGGGGGACTGGCGCCATCTTAAAGCACAGGGCGGAGGGATGCTCCTTGACTGGGGTGTTCACTTATTAGACCAACTGCTGTTTATGGTTGACAGCAAAATCAGTAGTGTCTATTCTAATTTGAGCTTTGTATTAGGGGATGAAGTGGATGATGGGTTCCAATCGATTATCACATTTGAGAACGGTATTACAGCATTAATTGAAGTTGGCACAACAAACTTTATCCAGCTTCCTAGATGGTATGTAAAAGGGACAACAGGAACAGCGATCATAAATGATTGGAACTTGAATGGTAAAATCATTACCCAAAATTTTGGTGTCGAGATAGAAGCACCAAAACCAATTCAAGCTGGAAAAGGGTTGACTAAAACAATGGCGCCGCCTTCTGAAACAGCGATCAGCATTTCCCCATTGCCTAGTTTTGATGCAACGATGGAGAGCTTTTACAGCAATGTTGTTTCTGTCGTAGAAGGAAAGGCAGTGCCAATTGTAAAAAATGAAGAAGTTTTACGTGTATTGCGATTAATCGAAACAATTTTTGTTTCTGCAGAAAGAAACGAAGTAATCAAAAATTTTGATTCGTTAATTGCTATTGCTGAATAATGCAAATTGTACATGTAATCCAATAAATAAAAACGGCGGAGTATTAGAACACCACTTGCTAAGAAAATGTATTACTAGAGGAGAGAAGCTGAAATGATAACAATCTGGAATGAAAATCGTCATGAAAAAAAGAATCCACTTGTTGCAGAAATATACCCAAATGGAATACATGGAGCAATTGCTGGCTTTTTACAAGAGGCAGGATATGAAACAAATACCGCTACATTAGATGAACCAGAACATGGTTTAACAGATGAAGTATTAAATAAGACAGATGTATTAATCTGGTGGGGGCATTTGGCTCATCATGAAGTAGAGGATGAAATTGTGGAAAAAGTGAAGCAGCGAGTATTGGATGGAATGGGATTAATTGTCCTTCATTCTGGTCACTTTTCGAAAGTTTTTAAAGCATTAATGGGAACAAGCTGCGATTTAAAATGGCGGGAAGCAGATGATACAGAGCGCCTATGGGTAGTAGCACCCAACCATCCTATTGTAGATGGAATTGGTGAATATATTGAATTGGAAAAAGAAGAAATGTATGGAGAACATTTTGATATTCCTGCCCCAGAAGAGTTGATTTTCACAAGCTGGTTTGAGGGTGGAGAAGTGTTCCGAAGCGGCTGCACATACGCAAGAGGAAACGGAAAAGTATTTTATTTCCGTCCGGGACATGAAACATATCCAACCTACCATCATGCAGACATTCAAAAGGTTATTGCAAATGCAGTAGAGTGGGCGAAGCCAGTTAAACGGAAACGTCCAGTTTATGGAAATGCACAACCGCTTGAAAAAATATCTGCAAAACAAGTGGAAGTATAATAAAGTAAACTTCCATCAGTGGGGGTTTTCCTCATCCCCCACTGATGGTTAGTTGCACTTATCGGACCTTTACGGGCTGTTATCCCCACCTAGCTTCCTTGATTTCTCGGCATCCCCGAGGTGGGGGTCTTACAGCCCGTAAAGCGTGGGATAAAAAGTAATTGTTTAAAGTAAATCCTCTTGCAAAATGCTATTTGGTATTATGCAAGGGGATTTTTATCTGCTTGCTGGTTCTATGTATTTCCATATATAGAGATAAACATTTACTAATTTCTAAATAAATATTTAGTAAAAAAAGTAAAAATAATTACGTAATAATAAGTGTCTATTACTAGTGAAAATGCAAGATGCATAGTATGGTAGAAAAAGATATGAAAGCGTTTGATAATTAACGTCAATATGCTGCAAATAAGGAGAGGGTCTAATGGTATATCAAGCAGTTGGAAATCGATATGAATCGATGAAATATAATCGGACTGGGCGTTCTGGTTTATTACTTCCGGCAATTTCATTAGGACTTTGGCATAATTTTGGCGGAGTAGACACATATGAAAATGGTCGAGCCCTGCTTAGAAGAGCATTTGATTTAGGTATTACACATTTTGATCTTGCCAATAATTATGGTCCCCCTGCAGGCTCTGCAGAAGAAATGTTTGGGAAAATGTTGAAAACAGATTTTGCTCCTTATCGAGATGAAATGATCATCTCCTCTAAAGCAGGGTTTTATATGTGGCCAGGCCCATATGGAGAATGGGGCTCTAAAAAGAATTTGATTGCAAGCCTTGATCAAAGCTTAAAAAGAATGGGACTTGATTATGTTGATATTTTTTATTCTCACCGTCCTGATCCTGATACTCCATTGGAAGAAACAATGGGGGCGCTTGATCAGATAGTGCGTCAAGGAAAAGCATTGTATGTAGGCATCTCCAGCTATAGTGCGGAACAAACGAGAGAAGCAGTAAAAATCTTAAATGAATTAGGAACTCCCCTTCTTCTCCATCAGCCCAGCTATTCCATGTTTAACAGATGGATTGAAGATGGACTGCAGGATGTTTTAGAGAAAAATGGCGTTGGTTCTATCGCTTTCTGCCCGTTGGCACAAGGTTTATTAACAAATAAATATTTGTCAGGAGTGCCAAGGGATTCGCGAGCAGCAA
Source organism: Niallia sp. 03133 (assembly GCF_052663225.1). Taxonomy (NCBI): domain Bacteria; kingdom Bacillati; phylum Bacillota; class Bacilli; order Caryophanales; family Bacillaceae; genus Niallia; species Niallia sp. 03133. The sequence continues at coordinate 379,145 of NZ_JBQTCY010000004.1, read as the reverse complement.
AACCAACAGGGTTTTTAGGAGAAAATCAAGTCACAGAAGAAATCATACATCGTGTAAAAAAACTGAATGAAATTGCAGGTGAGCGAGGTCAGAGCCTTGCACAGATGTCCCTTGCGTGGGTGCTTCGCGGTGGAAAAGTCACATCTGCTTTAATAGGAGCAAGCAAAGTCAGCCAAATTGAAGATAATGTAGCAGCTTTACAAAATCTTGATTTTAGTAAAGAGGAGCTTGCAAGAATAGAAGATATTTTAAAATCTTAATAGTTAAGTAAGAGGAACGAATCAATGAGTGAATAGGTTCGTTCCTCTATTTAATTTCTGCACTATCTAAAGATTATGCTTCTTTCATTAATTCAGACAAAACATTCCCAATAATCTCTCCAGCTGTTTTTGGTGCAACTTTCGCAGGCAAGCCTAATGCCCATATCGTCTTGATTCCTTTTTCTTTGGCAAAAGCAAAGTCCGTTCCCCCTGGCTTAGAAGCTAGGTCAATAATAAGGGCGTCTTTTGACATGCTGGAGATAATGGAAGCATCTAAAATACAAAAAGGAATCGTGTTTAGGAAAATATTTATTTCTCGAGCTGCAGTGGAAAGATTTTGTACAAACACTGGAATCAAACCCATTTCGATCACACGAGCAGCATCTGCAGGATTTCGAATGCATACATGAACCTTTGCTCCAACTGAAGAAAACAGTCTTGCTGCTGTTATGCCGACTCTGCCAAAACCTAATATCATTACATTTGCATTATGTATGGTAAAGGAAGTATGCTGTATGGCAAGCATTAAAGCTCCTTCTGCAGTAGGGATGGAATTAAATATAGCCACATCATCTCTATTAAACAAAGCAACTAGTTTTCTATTTGTTTCTTTTTGCAGACGATCCAGAAAAGGAGTAATAATCCCCGTATAAAGGATACAATCTTTTTTTGTTTGTTCCACCATTTCTTTTTCCAAAAAAAGATCCGTTGAACAAAAACTAGATTCAATTTTTCCTTTTTCATTAACCCCTGGAACGGGCAAAAGAATCGCATCAAATATACGAAAATCTGTTTGCAAAAGATTTAGATAAAAAACATTTTCTTTTTTAAACTTCCATTCTTCAAAACCAACTAAATAAACGGCTGCTTGCATTTCGGCTAATTTTTTTATTACTTCTACTTGTCGGAAGTCTCCTCCCATGATTAAAATACTTTTTTCCTTTAGCATAAACTTCCTCCTTGCTGCATTTTCTTTATTATAAAGGATACCTACTAAAGTTTTGATCAAAGTGTTTTATATTCTTGTAACATCTTCATATTTACAAAAATTTCTATTTTCACAAAATCGTCAATGTTTATGAGGGTGATTTGTAGTATAACAGAAGAGAGATAATGAAATCTGTATATGTCTGTTTCGCTTTAATAGGGTTAAATACTGGTACAGCCGCCTAACAAATAAGGACAAAAACTAATTCGTAAAAAACAGGCTAACTTTTCCTAGGGGGAATTTCTATGTCATGTACAAAAGAAAATAATGCAGAAGCAATTGCTAATTTAAAAAATACGATGATGTCTTTGCTTGTAAAAAAAGATATACGTTATATAAAAACAAAAGAAATTACAGAACAAGCACATGTAAGCCGCAGTATAATGTTTCAATACTATAAGGATAAATACGCTCTTTTTAACAATATTGTAGAAGAAATGAAAATAGAATTAAAACAAACTGTTGCGAGCACATATCAGGAAAAGAAAGGGGCAGGAGTAGAACAATTAAATAAAGAAATGAATTCTGTACTGCATTTTGTCACAAAAAATCATCTTTTTTTTCAGACATTGATGGATAGAGACGTAGAACCATATGTTGATTTTTATCAATTTTTTCTACAATCGTGTCAAAAAGAAAAGGTAGATTATCCTTCGAAGAAAGGTGATTTCTCGGCATATTATCAGGCTCTTTATTATTACGCGATAAGTTTGTATTGGTTAAAAGACGAATGCCGATTTTCTTCTGACTATATTTGTGAAATGTTTCACAAATATAGATGTGATAAATCGATCTACTGGTTTAAGGAAACGGACATTAGGAAGAAAAAATGCACGAACCCCTGCAGAATTCATTTAGAAGAAGCAATACAAAATGCGTTTATTGAACTAATGATGGAAAAAGAAAGTTATATGTCGATCACAATCTCTGATATTACCAAAAAAAGCAATGTGCGAAGAGCATCTTTTTATAATTATTATGCTAGTAAAGAAGAGTTGTTTAAGGCTATTATTGAAAAAGAGTGCACAGAATTGTTAAAATATTGTGTTGTTGAGAATAAGGGGGAAACTCTTACAATAAAACAAATGGAATGGGTTATTAATCAATTGTTCCTGTATTTATCTGACCATAAAACGATTTTTTATTTTATGGATAAGGATTATGGCGTGCCTAATCTATTAACGGAAATGTTTTATCAATTTAGCGGTTTTTACACACAAGACAGCTTTGAGGAGAAAGGAGATACAAGATTGTATTCGTATTATATAGCTGGAGTATTAATAGCTCTGATTCTGTATTTTGTACATCATCAAATAGAACAGACGCCTAACCTGATGGCACAACAGTTGAGACAATGGATAGAGTTGAATTTTCAGAAGGATCTTTGAAATAGATAGATTTAACAAGGAATAATATAAACTTCCAGGATATTTTTCTAGAAGGAAAGGCCATTTATATGTAAAATAACCATATAAAGCAGGCTTTCGACGAACATTCTCTTTCTTTGTTGTTCTCTTTAATCGGGTACATTTTCGAGTAGCATGAAGTTTGTGCGAGTAAAACTTTGTCTACACTCTGATTTATATGTAAAATAATAATATAAAGTAAAATATCTTTGTGGAGGCATAATGTGGAGTCAAGAAAAGCGGAAAAAAAACCACCTAAAAAACCTATTAAACTGTCATTTATACTTCAATTAATTCTAAATATCTCATTAGTGCTTCTTGCTATTACATTAAGCATATTAATGAGTAAAGAAATGGTTTATTTTATTCATTCCTCGATTTTTCTGCAGGAACATGCTAATTATGAAGTATTGATGGAACGAATATTAGTATTCTTTTTATACTTTGAGTTTATTGCTTTAATAGTAAAATATTTTCAAGAAAATTATCACTTTCCATTGCGGTACTTTCTTTATATTGGGATAACAGCTATGGTGCGATTAATCATCGTGTATCATGACAACCCAGTGAATACACTTTTATATTCATGTGCAATCCTTGTATTAGTGATAAGCTACTATATCATCTCATCCAGATCAAAAAAAGAAAAATTATAACAGGCTGAAGCTTGGCGAATGATACTTTGTCTACACTTTGTATCGATATATTTTACTTATAATAAAAAGGGACAACCCATCCTGTTGTTTTTGATGAGACGGTCCCTTTTTGATGGGGATTGCTAGGAACATATTATACGAAAAAAACTACTTGCTCTCCCGGAAAAGAAAGGATCTATCAAGAATATGCGTCTGAAGGTTGATAAAAAAGCCTAGAGTAGGAACAGAGGAGTAGGGGCTGACTAAATGGAAGGTCAATCATTTCACTTTTTAACAAAATGGCTACCCTGAAAAGTGTGGTGTTCTTGTGAGTAGTCCGCAGCCGGCATACACTTCGCTTTCCATGGGGCGGGCGTCGAGCCTCCTCGGAGCTTTCGCTCCTGCTGCGGGGTCTCGGCTGTCCCGCTAATCCCATAGGAGTCTTCGTGTATGCCGGCTGCTCTGCGCTAAAAAATAGGGATACTGCTTCTTTTCATGTGCCGTGGTGCGAATCTTTATTTGCATAAGTGACTACTCTGAAAAATAAAGACCGCAGTCTGAATACACTTCGCTTCACACGGTGCGAGCGCCGTGCCCGCTTCGTCGTCGTCATACTCCTGCAGGGTTTCGCCTGTCTTGCAATTCTCGCAGACGCCTTTCCAAACCAATAGATATGTGTCTTTAAACGCCTTTCAGCATTTTTATATGAATATATTCAACTATTTTTTCTATCATTTATTGAATAGAATACTTTTTCAGTGGTCACAGCAAAACCGATGAGGAAGGCTTGACAGTTCGTCTGCTACTGTTGTGTGGATTATCTTGAATATTAACATGGTGGTTTTACAGATCCAAAAAAATAAGAAAATGGAACCTATTTCTGCATTTATTCCGTCAAAGCTTTATTCAACCTGTTTATAAACTCTTTTGAAATTCTTGATAGTGCCTTGTTTTTCGGATAAACATAGCCAAAATAATAGGTTTTGTATAATGGCTCTGCAAAATTAATGGTTACATATTCATCGTTGTTGGAAAGTCCTGTCACCGTTTCAAATGAATAATCAAAGCCAATATTAATGGCTGTATTTTTTTCTAATGCATATCGGATGGTTTCGACATTATTGGTAGTAAACAAAATCTCCATATTATTGGCAAGAAAATCAAAATCTTTAATAAAGTTGATAATGCAATGATCATTATATAAAATAATAGGTTGATTTTCCAACTGCACTTCGGTGATGATCTCTTCTTTCGCGAGTGCTGAGTTTTTATTGACAGCAACAATCATATGGCCATCTATAAGTTTATTAAAAACAAGATGCTTATTTTTTTTTATGTCATTGTCTGTGTAGATAAGCAATCCGATATCGACTTCATGCTGATAAACCTTCTCCAGAATCGTTTGTGAATTGTTTTCTTCAATGGATGCTCGTATAAAAGGATATTCTTGTCTAAAAGCAGTAATTAGTTCTACAAGTACTTCCATTGGTCCTGGGAACGTAGCAATCTTAATTTCTCCTTTTAGTGTATTTGTATAATTTTCTGCTTCATCTTTAAACTCTTGTAGCTTTACTAAAACCTGCGCTGCGATATCGATGAGGCGCTGGCCTTCTTCTGTAGGATAGGAGCCATTTCTTGATCGATGAAATAATTCAATATTTAGTTCCTTTTCTAATTTCGTTATGGCTTGGCTTAATGCCGGGAGTGTGATGTTTTGTTTTTGAGCAGCTGCCTTTAAGGAGCCAGTTTCTGCTGCTTCTACGATATAATATAATTGTTCGATATTCATTAAACCATTCCTCTTAGTTCATTATTCCTTAACTAAAGTTAAATATTATTAAATTTACCCTAATCAATATATATACTATAATAATAGTGTTTCCTAAAGTTGGAAAGACTTAAAGGCCTTTAAGTGATGAATAAAAAAATTATTGTTTCATTAAATAGTTAATGTAAACGCTTTAACGATGTTTTGGACAGCAAAGGGGATGTAAGAACGTGAAGGCATTAAGATGGCATAACCAAAAAGATATACGCTTAGAAGAAATAGAAGAACCACAAGCATCACCAGGAAAAGTGAAATTAAAAGTAAAATGGTGTGGAATTTGCGGAAGTGATTTACATGAATACTTAGGAGGACCTATCTTCATTCCGGTTGATCAGCCGCATCCGCTGACAAATGAAGTTGCACCAGTAACATTAGGTCATGAATTCTCTGGTGAAGTGGTGGAAGTTGGTGAAGGTGTCTCCAATTATAAAGTTGGAGATCGGGTAGTGGTAGAACCGATTTTTGCAACACATGGACACCAAGGAGCATATAATTTAGATGAAAACATGGGCTTTTTAGGGCTTGCTGGCGGCGGGGGTGGTTTTTCAGAATATGTTTCCGTAGATGAGGAACTGGTATTCAAATTGCCTGACGAGCTGTCTTATGAGCAAGGCGCTTTAGTAGAACCATCGGCTGTAGCTTTGTACGCAGTTCGTTCAAGTAAAATTCAAGCAGGAGATACTGCGGCAGTGTTTGGTTGCGGGCCAATCGGGCTACTTGTAATTGAAGCATTAAAAGCAGCAGGTGCTACTGATATTTATGCGATTGAAATTTCTCCTGAACGGCAAGCGAAAGCAAAAGAGCTTGGAGCGATTGTCGTAAGTCCTGCAGAATATAAAGATGTCGTAGCAGAATTAGCAAGTCGTACAAACGGCGGAGTGGATGTATCATTTGAAGTAACAGGGGTGCCGGTAGTCCTAAAACAAGCTATTCAATCGACCTGTATTTCTGGTGAAACGATCATCGTAAGCATTTGGGAAAAAGGTGCCGAAATCCTTCCGAATGAGCTAGTTATCAAAGAAAAAACAGTAAAAGGAATTATTGGATATCGTAATGTTTTTCCATCTGTTCTTAATTTGATGAGAAAAGGCTATTTCTCTGCAGATAAACTAGTAACAAAAAAAATCAAGTTAGATAATGTAGTAGAAGAAGGCTTCGAATCACTCATCACGGAAAAAAATCAAGTGAAAATATTAGTTAGTGCAGAATAAAAATTTAAGGTAATTAATGTGTATCGTGAAAGAATATAAGAAAAATCTCGATAAAAACGAGGTTTTTCTTTTTTTTTGAATAAAGATGTATTTTTAATATATATTATTTGTCGTTTATGGTTGCGAATGGTTAAAACACTGAACTGAATAGATGAAAAGTTGTCTTGAAAAAGCTAAATTTAGGGTCTGAACATAATTTGACACAATAGGAATAAAGTCATATATTTTAAGCAAGATTTTTACAATATTAAGTATATTTCGACAAAAAAACAATTTATAGAAAACAAGGATCTTCGATAATGGCAAACTTGTTGAAAGGCAAGGACGCAAAGCTACGGGCCTACAGAAAACATTTTCCAAGGCAGCCGGGCTACCGAAAAGGTTGGATTTTGTGTGGTGCTAGAAGAAAATAAATCTTCTACATGCTATTCGAAGTAACACCCTCCAATCTTTATTGGAGGGTGTCCTTTTTTTACCTGATGAAACCGGTTTTAATTCAAAAGAGGAGAATGATGAAAATGAACGCAAGTAAAATAAAAAGGGTACAAAAAATCAAAAAAACAGATTATGAAATGTTAAATAATATGAATAAGAGTGCTACTGTCATTTATCGGAAAATGTTTAATGAAATAGCTAGCCCCTTTATAGGAAAAACAAAACAGTCTGTTTATATGGAATATAAGGGAATTAAAATGATCAAAAATATACCCTTTTATTCTATTTCAAGTGCAAGCTCTATTAAATATTGGAATTTATCGGTCGGATTTCTGAAAAATGAACAAATAAAGGATATTTGCCAAATTGCACGGATACTCGAATATATTCCCATACACATAGATAATCTAGAAAAACTAATAAATCTTATTGCTTCTCGAATGAGTGAACTGTGCTGCTTAAAAGGAGTAGTTGTACGGATGCAATTGATTCAGGAATTTTTTCATCAGACTTCAAAAAAAAGTTTTCCGCTAAGCAAAACGATAAAAAAAGGAATCTTTCAGCAAAACCAATCATTAGTTGATCTATTTGAACGTGCATTATAATTATAAATCAAAAATGGAAATGAGAGAGGAAGCAAAGGATAAGAAGGAGAGAATTTATATCAATGCTCATAAAATAGGAGGGAGAATAATGAGAAGTATCATATCAAAGGGCAAGACAGTTGAAGATGCATTGAATGTAGGTTTGAAATTATTAAATACATCGATAAATAACGTCAATATTAGAATCATCCAACCCGGAAAAAGGTCAATATTATGGTTTAGATCAAAAAAAGCGGAGGTTGAACTGATGATAAAAGAAGAAATCAAGGAGCTGCAAGTAATAAAAGCACACAATATCAATGAAAAAAAGTGCGATGATAATGATCTATTAGAAAAAACAGAAGCAACCAAGTTCGATTTAGAAGGGAAGGTTTGGGTTAAGGATGGGAAGCTATATGCACAGCCAACTGCAAAAATTATTCCTATTGTAACGTTGGAAAATGGAATTAAGTTGTTTAAAGGAGAAGAGATGATGGAAGGGGAGAATATTCCTCTAATTAAAAGTGGTGAATACTCATTTAGGATAGAAACAGAAACAATAGAAACAACTTGGAATATAAAAATAGATAAAAATAAATTGAACGTAAGCTTAAAGGTTAATCCAGGCTATAAAATAATTCGATCAATTTCAGATTACGAACCTGACAGTACACTAAAAATAAAGCTGAATGAGAAGAAACAAATCGTAAACTCACTAGAATATAAGGCAATTATAAAAAAACTGGAAGAATTAAAAGTCAGCTATGGCATTCAGCAGCCAGAGATAATAAAAGCTATGGAAACCATGGAGCCAGGAGAGTTTGAAATAGCATTAGGCATAATGGCACAAGAGGGAAAACATGGATGGGTAGAAAACAAGGTGAAAACAGAAGTAGAAAAGGGATTTAAGGAAATGGAAAATGGCCAGGTTGATTACAGAGAGATCGCTACTTTTCCGACTGTAGAGAAAGGGGCCATAATTGCTGTTATTCACCCGGCTATACCAGGGAAAATGGGCATTACCGTAACCAATGAACCATTGCCGGCAAAACAAACATTTCCCATCATCCCTAATTTAAGCAATGAAGTAATAATTGTGGATGATAAGGTTATCGCGATGGAGGACGGGAGACCGTCTATTGAAGTAAAAGGACAATTAGTTAAAATATCAATTTGGAAAAAATTAACACAAGAAGGAAATGTGAGCTTAAAAACAGGAAATATTCGCTTTAAAGGGGATGTTGAAATAAAAGGGGATGTTGAAGAGAAAATGGAAGTGGAGGCAGGAGGAAATATATTTGTAAAACAGGCAGTACATCAGTCATCCTTACAAGCTAACGGTTCTATTATTTCGAAAGGAAGTATTAATAATTCAAAACTTATAGCAGGTGAAAATCACTTAATTTTTAATGAATTGTCAATATTACTTCAACAAATTTCTACTACAATAGACAGTATAGTTGTTTTATTAGACCAGGTTATTTCGGCTCCTAATTTTAATAAAGAAAAGTATAATAAAAGAGGACTAGAATCATTAGTTAGGAGGTTAATAGAGAATAGATATGGTCATTTTCCTGTACTTGTAAAAAAGTATGTCCAAATGACAAAAAGCGATGAGTATTTTCATGTTCCTTCTTCCTATATAGGAATAGCTGAATCTTTAAGCAAAGTATTTCTCTCTTTGTCTCCAACATTTGTAGGAATAGATAATATGATGGATTTAGCTGAAAATATAAAAGAACTTCCAGTCATAAACGAAAATAAAGATATGGAAAGTGCTTTTATAAACGTTCCCAGTGTATTTAATAGTTATCTAAACTATTCTGGAAATGTTACTGTCTATGGACAAGGAAGTATAAATACTAGAATTTATGCTGCAGGGGAAATAAAAATTTTAGGTGTATTACGAGGTGGGAAAATATATGCAAAGGAGGGAGCAAACATTAATGAAGCCGGCACAAATAGTGGTATAGCAACCTCTATTATCGTTCCAGTGAATCAAAAAATCATCATAAAAAAGGTTTTGGAAGGAACAACAATTGTGATTGGCAATACTCGATATACATTTAAAGAAGATAAATATCATGTTTACGCAAGCTTAAATAAAAATGAAAAAATAGTAATAACACAGACATGAAAAAGGGAGGATTATGTATAGTGAGGAGGGCGTATTCTGAAAGTCGTTATTGTTGAAAATGACCGCATCATTAGAAAAATGGTAATGTTATACATAAAAAAATGTCCTGAATTTCAAATAGTAGGATCAGTAAAAAATGGAGAAAATTGATAGAAAATATCTTACATGAAAAGCCGGATCTTGTTTTAATGGATTTAGATATCTTATCGAAAGATGGAATCGGTACAATAAAAACTTGCAAAAATATTCAGCCGCTTCTTCATGTGATTTTTATTACTAGTAAAGAACATTACGCTGTGCAAGCATTTGAAATCGGTGCAATTGATTTTATAGTAAAACCATTTAATAATTCCAGATTGTATATGGCATTAGGGCGATTTTTACAATATAGCACGAATAATAAGGTGCGAAAAAGCAAGCTGATATTAAAACAAAAAAATAATCTTATATTTCTCCCTCTAGATGAGGTTATTTTTGTTCAAAAAATTGAAAAAAATTCCTATTTTCATACAAAAAATAAGGTATTTGAATCCAAAGAAACACTCACGACTATTAACCACCTTTTAGACTCCCGTTTTCTTTTGTCACACCGCTCCAATATTATTAATATGGATAAGCTGTTAAAAATTGAAAAGACATCACAGTTATATCTTGCTCATTTCTTCAATTATCATAAAACAGCAAAGGTTTCTAAGTATAAATTAGATATGATTCAAAAATATATGTCGTAATGAATGAATTGCAAAAAAATAACATAAATGAAAAACCCTCTAGCTTCTTTCATAGAAATTAGAGGGTTTATTAAGGTTTTAATGTTGATTCATGATAAATTTTGATTTTATCCCACGCTTAACGGGCAGTAAAACCCCCACTGATGGAAGGTTCACTTTATTACAAAGGGAGTAATGATCTTTACTGAAATGCTCCTATTCAGCTTAGCTTATTTTTGATTCCGTCTTCGCTGATTGATTTGTTTCATCAGCAGGAATTGCTCGTTTCATAAAGAAGGAAAGCAGAATAGCAACAACAACGATTCCAACGGAAATGAAGAAGGCATCATTAATCCCTTCTAGCATCGCTTTCATCTCAATTGCTTTTTTTGCTGCCGCAATCGTTTCGGCGGAAGGCTGAGTGGCTGCATTTCCTATCGATTTCATGGCTTCTTCCGCTAATTCTTTAGCATGTGTTTTTGTGCGGTTGGACATAATGGTAATCATCAATGCAGAACCAATTGCGCCAGAAACTTGCTGTAACGTATTATTCATAGCAGTTCCGTGAGGATTTAATCGTACGGGCACTTGGTTTAATCCATTAGTCATAACAGGCATCATAACCATGGACATTCCAAACATGCGAAAAGCGTAAATAATAATCAATGTTGTGTAGCTTGTTGTCATCGATAGATTGCTGAATAAATAGGTGGTAACAGCGGTAATGCTGATACCAGTAATGGCAAGCATGCGAGCCCCATATTTATCGAATAATTTTCCCGTAATTGGCGACATGATTCCCATAATAATGGCACCTGGAAGCAATAATAATCCAGAGTGCAATGGAGAGATGCCTCTAATTGTTTGGACATACATAGGCATCAGCAGCATACCGGAAAATAAGGTTATGTTAATGATAACCGAAACGCTTGCAGATAATGCAAATAAAGGATATTTAAAAATCCTAAACTCAAGCATGGGATTGTCAATTTTTAATTGACGTACGATAAATAATACGAGCGACAGTAGTCCAATAATCAAGGTACCATATACTTCAAGTTTGTCCCAACCTTTGCTGCCTGCAGAGCTGAATCCATATAACAACCCGCCAAATCCAATGCTGGACAAGACAAGTGAAAGTTTATCTATTCGGATCGCAGCAATTTCTTTTGTTTCTTTTAATTTAAATATAGCAACTAATAAAACGAAAGCGGCAATCGGTGTTATGACATGGAAAAGCATTGTCCATCTATAATGTTCCACAATGTATCCTGACATTGTTGGACCTATTGCCGGGGCAAAAATCATTACTAGCCCAAAAATCCCCATTGCCTTCCCACGCTTTTCAACAGGGAAGTTTGTCAGTAAATAGTTCATGAGTAACGGCAACATAATGGCTGAACCGGTAGCTTGCACCATTCTTGCAGCTAATAATAAGGAAAACAGATTGGAAGCTCCAGCGACGATTGTTCCAAATGTGAATAATCCCATCGCCGTTATAAATAATCTGCGCACAGAATATTTTTGAATCAAAAATGCTGTTGTTGGAATCATAATTCCGTTTACAAGCATATAGCCAGTGACAAGCCATTGCCCAATAGATGCCTCAATATGAAAATCTTTATTGATGGACGGCAAAGCGATATTTAATAAAGTAGAATTTAAGATAGCGACAAAAGCGCCTGCCATTAAAATAACTATAATGCCATAAGACGGTTTTGTTGTATGATTTTCTGCATGGCTAACCATTTATATAGTTCCTCCTTATGAACTGGTGGTTCATTTTTTATACAATTGTTCTAGGCTTTAATAATAATATACCGATAGTATAAAATTTTCAATAGAAAAATTTCGTGAGTCTAATAATATTTTAGGAAGAGAAGAAGGGATGCCGAGATGATTATCAAATAGTGTAGAGGAGGAGTTTGTGTCTTTGTGTCCTAATAGAAAGGCTGTATATATTGTATTTCCCATTTAATTACGGTAATATACGGTTTGGACAAGCAGTCTAATTTTTCTCTAAGGTGATCGAGATGAACAATCGGAAGAAATATGTGTTGAATAAAGCACATGAATTATTTATAGAAAAAGGATTCCATGCAACATCTATACAAGAAATATTAGAAACTAGCGGAATTTCCAAAGGTACCTTTTATAATTATTTCACAAGTAAAAATGAACTCCTCATATCGATTTTTGAAAACGTTTATTTCGAAGTAGGAGAAAAAAGAAAAAGATTGTTAATAGGACAAAATAAAAAAGATATTGATATTTTTGTTAAACAAATTGAAGTATTGATTAAAACTAATGATCAGTTAAAAATTATATCCTTGTTCGAGGAAATATTATTTACTAATGATGATGAATTAAAAAAATTTCTAAAATTAAGAAGGATAGAAGAACTTAAATGGCTGTATAATCGTTTATTGGATATTTGTTCAGTGGATAAAGAACCTTATTTATTAGACTGTGCCATTATGTTGGCAGGAATTCTACACAATCATTTTTTCTATTCTGTTTTGGAAAATGAAGCTGCTCCAGATGTTCAAAAAATTGTCCAATACAGTGTAAATAGAATAATGAATATGACAGAAGAGCTGTCCAAAACAAAAGAACAATTATTGGAGACAAACCTTTTAAAAAAATGGCTGCCAGATGATGGAATAATGAATCTGGATCAAGTGATGGAAAGCAGTACGCAAGAATTAAAAAAATCTATTCGTTTAGATTGTACCTATAAAAGGGAACAATCTAAATATGATCAGTTAATAGAATTTATTCAAGAAGAATTAATGGAAGCTGCAGTACCAAGAAAACACTTGGTGGAATGTGCCCTCCTTACCTTAAAAGATTCATTAAAAGAAAGTAAGTGTTTAAAAGCATTCAATTGCTTTGAAAAAAATGTTTTATTGTTTATTAGCAATAAGGAATAATTTTTGACTTTATGTAAAATAAAATCAATTATTAAGTTTCAACATGCTAGCTTAGTGGAAAGAATGAAGTTAACGAAGTATTTTGGCATACTATGTCGAAAATATGAAAATAGATATAAAATGCTTACAATAATTTTAAGCAATTATATTGTAACAATGTATTTTGGAATGTATGTGAAAATTTGTTAAAAAACAAGTGTATTGTTTGTTTTTCAACAAAGGGAAAATCAACTAAAGTATAAAGATAGAAAGAGGTTAGATGACGTGGATTTATTTTTAGCTATCCTTCCTGCCATTTTTTGGGGAAGTATTATTTTATTAAATGTAAAAATAGGGGGTGGACCGTATAGCCAAACCTTGGGAACAACCATTGGAGCATTGTTGTTTTCTACAGTAGTTTATTTTATCGCCCACCCTCAATTAACACCTACCATTTTTGTTGTTGGGGTTGTATCTGGAATGTTTTGGGCTCTTGGGCAAAGCAGTCAATATAAATCGATCCAATATATTGGTGTTTCCAAGACTATGCCTATTTCAACTGGGCTGCAAATCGTTACTATTACCCTCGTCGGTGTATTAGCGTTTCATGAATGGAACAGTAAGACCACCATCATTTTGGGCGTTACTGCAATCATATTGATTTTATGTGGAATTATTTTTACGTCCTATGATAATAAAACCAGCGAAGATGAAAACAAAGCGTTAAAAAAGGGGATTATTACCCTTCTTATTTCAACAGTAGGCTATGTTGGATATGCTGCAATCGGCCGTGTATTTGGAGTGGTTGGCTGGTCTGCGCTATTTCCGCAAGCGATTGGAATGGTTATTGGCGGTATTATTATTACATATAAACACAAACCCTATAATAAGCATGCTCTCTATAATATTTTCCCGGGCCTTTTTTGGGCGGCAGGAAACATGTTCTTATTTATCTCTCAGCCTAAAGTTGGAGTTGCCATTAGTTTTTCTTTATCGCAAACAGGTGTTGTTATTTCAACATTGGGCGGAATATTCCTGTTAAAAGAAAAGAAAACAAAACGTCAATTAATGTTTATTGGATTAGGAATTATCTTGATTGTTATTGGGGTAGTTTGTTTAGGAATTGCCAAAAAATAATAACAGAAATTTTCGTAAAGCAGAAACAGACGCTAAAACGTTCTTTACTACTAAAGTGAAGGTGACAAGCAAAAAAAATGAAACTTCAGTAAAGAGGATTATTACTATTAATATAGGGTAAATCTATATTATTGATAAATTATTTTATTTATTACTAAAGAGAATGTTTATTTTTAAGGAGGAATTATTTTGTATACAGACCTACAAGAGAAAGTGGTTGTTATAACAGGAGCATCTACAGGACTCGGCCGAGCAATGGCTATACGCTTTGGAAAAGAAAAATGTAATGTCATTATAAATTATTACAGCCATAATGAAGAAGCATTAAAAGTGAAAATGGAAGTGGAGAATGCTGGAGGGAAAGCAGCCGTAATCCAAGGAGATGTATCAAAGGAAGAGGATGTTAAAAACCTTGTAAGTTTTGCAATTGAACAATTTGGAGGTTTGGATATTTGGATTAATAATGCGGGGATTGAAAATTCAGTTCCTTCCCATAAATTACCTTTGGAAGATTGGGAAAAAGTCATCAAAACAAATTTAACTGGAGCGTTTTTAGGAAGCAGAGAGGCCATCAATTATTTTGTTGAAAATAATATAAAAGGAAATGTTATTAACATGTCGAGTGTTCATGAACAAATACCATGGCCTACTTTTGTTCATTATGCTGCAAGTAAAGGCGGAGTAAAACTGTTGACGGAGACATTAGCGCTTGAGTATGCTCCAAAAGGAATCCGCGTGAATAATATTGGTCCAGGTGCTATAAATACACCAATTAATGAAGAAAAGCTTGCCGATCCACAAAAACGCAAAGATGTAGAAAGCATGATTCCATTAGGTTATATTGGAAAACCAGAAGAAATTGCAGCTGTGGCTGTATGGCTTGCTTCCACTGAATCAAGCTACGTTACAGGCATTACCTTATTTGCAGATGGAGGCATGACAAAGTATCCTGCCTTTCAAGCAGGAAGAGGATAAATAGAATTTTAGCAGGTCTTATATCTTGTAGTGGTGCAAATGAGTACATATGTCGAGAATTTAGTAAGACATGTTTTTCAGAAGGGGCTGTCTCAAAAGGTTATTCGTTAATAACGACTTTTAGAGTCAGCTTTTTCTTTCCCTTCACTAAATCAATCCCCCCCTTCTAATGGACAGTGTGCTAGAAAATGCAGCAGTTTTGTCCCATACACTCTTATTTGAATTGAAAATAGATTTAAAAAAATCGTCTCGAAGCCTGAAAATCGACTTATGAGACAATCTCTTTTTTGAAGTGATCTAATAATTTGTACAAGTGGCAGTTCTTTTGTTTTCAACGTTAATTATTGCAGATAGTATTTGACTAGTAAAAGTTTTCATTGGTACAATTAATTATTAGTAAGAAAAGAGATAAAATCTTTTTTGAATAGTTACCCAATACAGGTGGAGATAGAATGGAAATTAATCAGCAAAATCGATTATTGGAAAGTTGGCTGTCTTTTTCACAAATTCAAGCTAATTTGGCAAATGAATTGGAAGATGCTTTACAAGAGGCTCATCAATTAACGTTAAGAGAATTTTATGTGCTACTGTTTTTATCACAATCTCCTGATAAAAAATTAAGGCTGCAGCAGCTGCAGGAAATGGTAGGATTAAGCCAAAGTGCCTTATCGAGGCTTGTTGCGAGAATGGAAGCAAAAAACTGTGGTGCTTTAAAAAGGCATATTTGTCAGGATGATAGAAGAGGCATCTACACATCGTTGACTGATTATGGAGAAGAAAAACTACAAAGAGCAAATGCAACCTTTCATCAGGCACTTGCCGGGGCACTTTCTAAGAATAATCTTCAGCAAGATCTAAAAGAAGTAATGCAGCAATTAACCGAAACCTCATAGAAAGAACAGTTTCAAAGGGATGCCGAATGAACTGTTTTTTTTATCGTCTAGGAAATTATAAACGAAATAGAGTGGTGGATAACTTAGCAGTATGGTCCGCTTTCAGCTCCTGCGCCTATCGCCTATCAAACTTCAGGTCATCTCCCTACGATAAGTCAATATCGATTCGCTATCGCTCATCGTGTTTCCTTTATCACGTTATAACGGGCAGTAAGGTATCGTCTAAGAAATGTGAAGTAGGTGAAAAAACTGCCCGTAAAAACCTGATCGACTCAACTAACCATCAGGGGAAAATCGCCCTGATAGAAGGTTCGTCTTATCTCAGTCGAAGCCCTTCCGAAGTACAGGAAGTACAAGTGCCGATGAAGACATAAGGCCGTGGCGAAGTTAATCGGCCAGTTTGTACGGCGATGATCAAGGCGCTTGCGCTTTTGTTTTTTTTGTGGAAAAAACGAATAATCGTGCTTATTATCCCACACTTAACGGGCAGTAAGACCTCTACTGATGGAAAGGTTCACTTTATATGATTTTGTGTATATCTTAAAATTATTGTTGATAAAGAGTGTGATGGTGAAAGACAAAGTTAAACTATATCTAAAGATCAACCATGTATTTAACATACAGGAGGCTGCTGCTTGACGCACAAATGAAAGAATGATAATTTATATGCATGAGCATGCATTTATAAAAAGAAAGAAGGAATTATAAAATGGAACATTTATTCAGCCCCTATTCTAATAAAGGATTAGCATTAAAAAATCGCGTAGTAATGCCGCCTATGTGTCAGTATTCTGTTTTCAATAAGGATGGGATAGCTACAGATTGGCATTATGTGCATTATGTAAGCAGAGCAATAGGAGGCGCCGGTTTAATTATTATCGAAATGACAGATGTTGAGCCAGATGGACGCATATCTGATTTTGATCTAGGTTTATGGTCAGATGAACAAATACCGGCATTAGCACGTATTGTCGATGCATGTCATCAGTATGGAGCGAAAGTCGGTATTCAAATTGCGCATGCAGGCCGCAAAGCACAAGATGCGGAAATCCCAGTTGCACCATCTCCAGTTGCTTTTGATGAAAATTCAAAAACACCGAGGGAGCTTTCAACAGACGAAGTAAAACAAATGGTGGATAAATTTCAGCAAGCAGTAGAACGGGCAGTTAAAGCAGGTGTTGACACTATTGAGCTCCATGGTGCACATGGCTATTTAATTCATCAATTTCAATCGAAGTTAACGAATAAAAGAACTGACGAATATGGGAAAGACTTAACAAAATTTGGAGTGGAGATAATTTCGGGTGCTAAAAAGGCTATGCCTGAAAACATGCCATTAATCATGCGTGTATCAGCAAAAGAATACGTAGAAGGCGGATATGATATTCACGATAGCATCGAATTTTCCAAAAAATATAAAGAAGCAGGAGTAGATATTTTCCATATTAGCGCTGGTGGGGAAGGACCGATCGCTGCGGCCGGAAAACCAGGTACACACGTAGCTTATCAAGTACCATTGGCTAGAATGTTCAAAGAAAACCTGCAAATTCCTGTTATTGCTGTAGGAAGATTAGACGAACCAGCACTGGCAAATGCAGTCATTGGAAACGAAGATGCGGATTTAGTAGCGGTAGGTAGGGGCATGTTGAGAAATCCATATTGGACATTAGAGGCTGCTGCAAAGCTTCAGAAAGAAACAACTATTCCAAAGCAATATGTATTTGGATTCCCAAATAAATAAACCGAAGTGAATAAATAGAATGTAGAAAAGTATCACCACAAACTGCTGGCTGATAAAAACATCTGTATTTCGTTGCGAGAAGCCTTGAGAATGGAGGAGTCAATTTGGAAATAACCTTAACAGCTATTATTAGAGCCCAACCAGGAAAAGAAAAGAAGCTTCAGAAGCTGTTAAAAAACTTAGTAGAACCGTCTCGAAATGAAAAGGGCTGCATAAGCTACGAGCTCAATGAATCGTTAGAAGAAAATGGCTTGTTTGTATTTTACGAAAAATGGAAAAGCAACGAAGCAATCCAATATCATAATAAAACAGCACATTTTATTCATGTTCAGAAAGAGATGGAGCAGTTGGTAGAATCAACAGAAGTATTAAAACTGAAAATAGTATAATGATTAAATTTCAAGCAGCCAACAAAACTTCTATTCTTCTATAAGTAAGTAGATAGAAAAATAAAGTAAACTTCCATCAGTGGGGGTTTTTCCTCATCCCCCACTGATGGTTAGTTGCACTTATCGGACCTTTACGGGCGAGTTTCAACACCTAGCTTCCTCGATTTCTCGGCATCCCCGAGGTGGGGGTCTTACTGCCCGTTAAGAGTGGGATAAAAGAGCATTTTGACTGCTTTTTTTAGGGAGACAGTGTAATATCTTTAACATATACATATAGCTGTGCTATTGGAGATACGAGTTTTTTTAAAAAGAATAATGGGGATTTTTATGAGCGATGAGAAGAATTAGTAGAAGGAGGAAGGAAGATGGGGAAAGCTCTTGTTTTAGGAGGTACAAGGTTTTTTGGCCAGCATTTAGTTGCATCCCTGCTTGATAAAGGCTATGAGGTGACGATTGCTACAAGAGGGTTAACATCGGACCCTTTTGGTGAACAGGTGAACCGTATTTTTTTTGACAGAAATAATTTTGAAAACTTTATGAATTGTTTTGAAAAAACCAATTGGGATATTGTTTATGACCAAATATGCTACTCTTCTAAAGATGCTTTAGATGCAATTAAAGTTTTTAGTGGGAAAACTAAAAAATATATTTTAACAAGCACATTATCTGTTTATGATGCGTCTCCCGATTTTTTAGAAGAAGAAGATTTTGATCCGTATTCTTATCCCATCAAAATA
Organism: Niallia sp. 03133; assembly: GCF_052663225.1. Taxonomy (NCBI): domain Bacteria; kingdom Bacillati; phylum Bacillota; class Bacilli; order Caryophanales; family Bacillaceae; genus Niallia; species Niallia sp. 03133. The sequence continues at coordinate 360,167 of NZ_JBQTCY010000004.1, read as the reverse complement.
TCCCCACGTGAAGATGTTTCTTATCAAGAAGGAAAAAGGCAGGCTGAAGCCGTATTCTTTCAACAAGCACCATTTGAAGTTGCTGCGGTAAGAATACCGATCGTATTAGGCATAAATGATTACACAGAAAGATTATTGTTTCATATAAAGAAAATCATGGCATCAGAAGAAATCTATTTTTCTAACATACATGCTGCAATGGGATTTATTGATGAAAAAGAAGCGGGCAAGTTTATAGCCTGGGCAGGGGAAAAGAACGTAATAGGACCAATTAATGCATGTTCAAATGGAGTGATTTCGATAAAAAAATTGCTTGAACTGATAGAAGAAAAGACGGAGAAACCGTTTATTCTTTCTAACGAAATGCGAGAAGACAATGTATCTCCATATAATATTAATTCCTTTTGGGCGATGAGCAATAAAAAAGCAAAACAACGGGACTTTTCTTTTACAGACTTAAGCGAATGGCTTCCAAAATTAGTGGAAGAATTAATTCAAAAAACAACAATAAAGTGAAATAGGTTAAGGTGGATATTATTGTCTGCCTTAGCCTTTTTTATTATTTTTTTGCGTTAAGGAAACTTTTTTGTTGATGGTTAATATTATGATAGCAGGGGTGATATTGAATGAAACAAAGTGGGCGTATTCAAAATAAAATTTATGCATATTCCTATATCTTTAAATGCTTAGGCATTATAGGAGAAAAAGAATATCAGGATATTCAAAAAAATTTATTTCATAAGAAAAAAGAAAGATAAACAAATTGAACTTATTCCTCTTCTCATATTTTATGAAGCAAATGCAAATAATTTAATTAAACAATGAAAATAAGGAGGAGATAGGAATGGAAAAAGGTCTTTCTGCATGGCAGTTAGCTATGATGGCATTAGGAACAGTAATAGGAGGCTCCTTCTTTTTAGGAGTAGCGATTGGAATAAAGCAGGCAGGTGTGTCCATTCTCCTTTCCTATATTATCGGAGGAGTATTAGTTTATTTCATTCTCGCTGCTCTTTCTGAGATGACCATTTCGGATCCTGCCCCAGGTTCATTTCGAACATTTGCTGAAAAGGCTTTTGGGGCTGGAGTCGGATTTGTAGTGGGATGGGTTTACTGGACAGGTATCGTGCTTGCAATGTCGAGTGAAGCAACTGCAGTGGCTATTTTATTAAGAGAGTGGATGCCAAATACCAACTTGCTGTTGCTAGGTTCAAGTGTGATTATAACTGTTACGTTATTAAATTTATTAGGAGCTGAACGATTAAGCAAATTGGAAAGCGGTCTCGCTGCAATTAAACTGCTTGCTCTCATCGGGTTTATTATATTGGCTGTTTTACTCATTGTTGGTTTTATGCCTGGGGTTCCAAGAGTGGGAGCGGGTATTTTAACAAAAGAAAATTGGTTCCCTGCTGGAATTAGCGGAATTGCCGGTAGCATGCTGATCGTTATTTTTACATATGCTGGTTTTGAAGTTATTGGGTTGGCAGCATCTGAAACAAAAGATCCTCATAAAACTGTGCCAAAAGCGATTCTTTATACTGTTGTCGTACTTGTTGGCCTTTATATCTTTACTATTGCCGCATTATTGCCATTAATCCCCACTGCGTCCTTAACCGAAGAAATAAGTCCAATGGTAGCAGCGCTAACAAGGTATGGAATCGGATGGGCTGGAGCCATTATTAATATTGTGCTTATAACAGCCATATTATCAACTATGCTTGCTTCCATGTTTGGGCTTGGCAGGATGATTCGTTCTCTTGCTGATGAAGGACATGCCCCGTCTTGGGTTAAAAGCAAAAAAGATGTTCCATATAGAGGAATATTATTTTCAGGGGCAGGAATGCTAGGCGGATTGTTATTAGGAACCTTGCTTCCACAGCATGTGTACGTATTTTTAATCAGTTCCGGAGGATTTGCTTTATTGTTTACGTATGTGGTTATTGTGGCGACTCATTATATTTATCGGAAAAAGGAAGGCTGGCTTCCTGAAAAGAGAGAATTTCCAGGGTATCCTTATTCCTCTTATATTGTGTTAATAAGCTTGCTTGCTATTATTGGAAGTATGCCATTAATAAAAGGACAAGGCGCAGGCCTTGTTGCAGGTATAATATTAATAACGATGTATGCTGCTATTTATTTGATAGTTAGAAAAGTTAAATCTTCATCGAAGTATCAGGTCGGGACACAACAGCAGGAACAATTAACAAATTTTCATGCAAAAATGCAGATGGAAATGGCAGAAGAATTGCATCATAAAAAGAAAGAATAGTCATACCTAACAAAATCTGCAATATAACGTTTTTTTGTTGGAGAAGTAATAGCATGAAGTTCAATGGGAAATATTGTTGCTCTTTTATTCGTATATTTTTAAATGGAATACGTTGCAGCAGAATAACTTGCATTGAAGCGAAGCTAAAAAAGAGGATTCATTAATGAAAATAAGGAGATGGATTCTAGAAACAAATAGTCCATCTCTCTCAATAAAAACGGAGAAATTTCGGTCGTTTTTTTATACTTTTGTAAAGTATTGAAAGTAATATACTATTGTCAAATTACTAGAATAAGGAATGATTCCACCATAATAAGGAAGAGGTTATTTGAGGAAAAAGGAATTCTAACTATAGATGCTGAAAAAAAGGCAGAAACATTGAAATTCAAATAACAGTCACAGGAAAAGGAATGGCGAAAGAACAAATAAAACGTCTTGGTTCCCCTTTGTATACAACAAAAGATCAAGGAACCGGTTTAGGAACGATGGTTTGTTTTAAAATTATACATAATTTTCACGGCAATATAAAAATAAGAAGTAAAATAAATCAAGGTGCCACCTTTGAAATCAGTATACCTTGCCTTTAAAAAAAGAGTAAAGTACAACCATTATGGACAGTACTCTTTTATTTTCTTAAAATGTCTTCAAAAACGTGTAGAGATGAGAAGTGAATATTATTTGGAAGAATCTTGACAGGGGAAATGAGAAGTGATATATTTATCTCGAAATAAAGATATTTTAAATTGAAATATTAAATACAGAAAAACTTGATCATCATTTTAAAGTTTAATGGAACACAATATGGATAGACAAAACAATTAGGGGGAGCAATATGAATGGTTTAAAAGGGGTCCATCATGTTACTGCCATAACAAGCAGTGCGGAAAAAAATTATCAGTTTTTTACCAATATACTAGGAATGCGATTAGTCAAAAAAACAGTGAATCAGGACGATATACAAACATATCATTTGTTTTTTGCAGATGACAGAGGAAATGCTGGAACAGACATGACATTTTTTGATTTTCCAGAAATTCCTCAAGGCATACATGGAACGAATGAAATATCAAAATCATCCTTTCGTGTTCCAAACGACGCAGCAATTGAGTATTGGGTGAATCGTTTTGACAGATATGAAGTAAAACACAGTGGCATAAAAGAACAATTTGGCAAAAAAACACTTTCATTTGTTGACTTTGATGATCAGCACTATCAATTAATTTCAGATGAAAAAAATGTGGGAGTTGTTTCTGGCATCCCATGGAAAAAAGGGCCAGTCCCATTAGTATATGCGATAACTGGTTTAGGACCAATATTTATTCGAATAGCCAATTTTGATTATTTTAAAGAAATGATGGAACAAGTACTCCAGTTTAAAGAGATTGCCAATGAAGGCTCCTTGCATTTATTTGAAGTAGGGGAAGGCGGAAATGGAGCACAAGTGATTGCGGAGCATAATGCTGCACTTCCACCCGCTCGTCAAGGGTTCGGAACTGTCCATCATGTTGCTTTCCGAGTAGAAAACCGCCAAGTGTTAGAGTCATGGATTAGTCGGATGGAAAGTTTTGGCTTCCAAACATCAGGCTATGTGGATCGTCATTTTTTTGAATCCTTGTATGCAAGAGTTGCTCCGCAAATTTTATTTGAATTTGCAACCGATGGCCCAGGATTTATGGGGGATGAGCCATATGAAACACTTGGTGAGAAATTATCGCTGCCACCGTTCTTAGAACCTAAAAGAGAACAAATTGAAAAGCTAGTTCGACCTATAGATACCGTTAGGAGCACAATTGAATTTATAAAGGAATAAAAAGGTAATCTGCAGGGAGAAATTTATTTTCCCTGTGGATTTTTTTTGCTAAAGTTTATGGTATAACAATAAAACACAAATTTTCTATATGTTAATAAGTGCTGAATTAGAAGGCGCAAAATGTTAAAATTTGATGGACAATAAAATTTTCGATAAAATAAAGTGAAACGCCAACAGTGAGTGTGTTCTTTCCCCGCTGTTGGCTAGTTAAACCAATCAGGTTTTTAAGGATAGTTCTTCCCCGCCTTTGCATTTTAGTACTCCAAGCATAGAGGAGGGGGATAACTGACCGTTAAACGTGAAAACAAGTAAACTTACGCAAAGAAAGAGGTCCATTACTATGATAGATCATATCGTCCTTGTAAAATTCAGTGAATCGACAACGGAAGAACAATTACATGAAGTGATAAAGCGTTTTCGAACATTACGTAATAAAATTATGGGCATTATAGATTTGCAGGCAGGTTTAAATTTTGCTGAAAGTGGTAAAGAATACCAAGTTATATTAAAAGTACGCTTTGAAGATCGACAAGCATTGGAACTATATAAGCCAAATCCGGAGCATCAAGCGGTTGCTTCGTTTATTCGAGAAGTTGGCAGAGTAGACAGCATTGTAGTAGATATTGAAATTTAGAAAACCTTGAGGATCGTTCCCAATGTCATCAACTTAACATTCCATAAATTGTAATATTTTAAAAGTGATTGGTTTGGAAGTCTGCTCGACTCCTACGGGAATTGCGAGACAGGTGAGACCCCACAGGAGCGTCTGCGACGAGGAGACTCACCGCTCGCCCCATGGAAAGCGAGCGGTGAGTCTCGGAAAACTTACGTATGCTCCCATTTTTTGTTCGATTTCCAATATATTGAAATTAAGCTTGATGACATTGGGATCGTTCCTGTGAACAGCGATGTTGAAAGGCAGTTTCATCCAACAAGTTTAAAATAATAGTAGAAGATAAGCGTATTTTCAAAGCAAAATATCAAAAAAATATGTCTAAACAGTAAATTAAAGTGATTTAAGTCTTAATTGCTAAAAAAAACTCTAAAATTTTGTCATTCTCACATTTATTTTTAATAAAAAAGTGGTATTATATTAAAGGAGTTAAACAAGGGTCAAATGTTAGATTCAATAGTTTGGTTACTATTATAGAATGCTTTCATACCTTATTACATCTTACTTAAATAAGAAGTACTTAAAAGTTTGCGAATTTTTGTGCACATAATCACAAGAGTTTCCGTGAAAAAAACAAAATTATTTAGGCATAATATGCTTATGGAAAAGGAGAATCAGTATATGTCAGAATCAACTACGCAAACAAAAGCTGAAAACCAACTGACAGCTAGTCAAGATTTATTAGATCAACTGCTTAAGCCAGAAGTCCAAGAATCATTGACAACTTTAATAGAACAACTTCCAAAATTAACAGAGTTGGTAAATGTATTAACAAAGTCTTACGATTTTGTTCAATCTGTTTCTACAGATGACGTACTTAAAAGTGATACGGTTGGCGCTCTTACAGAAGTAATGGAGCCAGTTGTTCATTCTGTTAAAGGTGTTGCAGCGACTGCGATTGAAGCAAAAGACCGTGCTGAAAAAAGCAATGAAACAATTGGTCTATTTGGATTGTTGAAATTATTAAAAGATCCGCAGGCACAAAAATTATTCCGATTTACTCAAAGCTATCTTCAAATCATGACAGAACGTGAACAACAAAAATAAGCATTAGAGGGTAGACACCCATGCAACAAAATTTGCACCATGGCGCATGAAAAGAAGCAGATTCTACTATTTACAGTACAGAGCAGGTTGAATACACGAAGACTCCTGCGGGAAAGCGAAGTGTATTCAACCTGCGGACCCACTTTTCAGGGTAGACAAAATAGATTTTGCAGGACCTGCTGGGTGATCGAAAACCTTTCTATTTCGATGCGTGAAGCTTTGGGAGGAGCGCAGTTACCGTGGTTGAGTAATGAGCATCCGAGTAAAGCGAACAACTAGAAACAAGAGCGTTTGTCGACAGCCAGTAAGCATTATTTTTAATTAGGAATAAGGACGGAGGACTAAACTATGTCAAAACATATCGTTATTTTAGGTGCTGGATACGGTGGACTTTTAGCTGCTCAAAATGTTCGTAAATATTATACGAAAGAACAGGCAAAAGTTACGCTAATCAATAAATATCCAACACATCAAATTATTACAGAATTACACCGTCTTGCTGCTGGAAATGTTGCAGAACAAGCAGTGGCAATGCCTCTTGAAAAACTTTTAAAAGGAAAAGATGTAGACTTAAAAATTGCAACGGTTGATTCTTTTTCTGTAGACAATAAAGAGGTTGCTTTAACAGACGGCTCTACACTTACTTATGATGCACTTGTAGTTGCATTAGGAAGTGTTACAGCATATTTTGGAATCCCTGGTCTGGAAGAAAACAGCATGGTACTAAAATCTGCTGCTGATGCAAACAAAATTTATAACCATGTGGAAGAGCGTATTCGTGAATATGCAAAAACAAAAAAAGAAGAAGATGCTACTATATTAATCGGCGGCGGCGGACTAACTGGAGTAGAACTAGTTGGTGAACTAGCTGATATTCTTCCAAAACTAACTAAAAAATATGGTGTAGACTTTAAAGAAATTAAATTATTGCTTGTAGAAGCTGGACCAAAAATTCTACCTGTTCTTCCGGAAAATTTAATTCAACGAGCAACAGAAAGTTTAGAAGCTCGCGGAGTAAAATTCTTAACAGGCTTACCTGTCACAAATGTTGCAGGCAATGTTGTAGATTTAAAAGATGGTCAAAAAATTGTTACAAATACTTTTGTTTGGACTGGTGGAGTTCAAGGAAATCCATTAGTTGGCGTGTCAGGTTTAGAAGTAAACCGCGGACGTGCAACAGTAAACGATAACTTGCAGTCAACATCACATCCAGAAGTATTTGTAGCTGGTGACAGTGCTGTATATTTCCCTGCAGATGGCGATGGTCGTCCAGCACCTCCAACCGCGCAAATTGCATGGCAAATGGGTGAATTAATTGGATACAATCTTTTTGCGTTCCTTGAAGGCAAATCGCTAGATACATTTAAGCCAGTTAATTCTGGTACATTAGCAAGCCTTGGACGTAAAGATGGCGTGGCGATTATTGGTGCAAATTCTACACCACTTAAAGGATTGCCAGCAACATTAATGAAAGAAGCAAGTAATGTACGTTACTTAACACATATAAAAGGATTATTTAGTCTGGCATATTAAGGACTAAATAGGCATTTAAAAGAGGAATTAGTAGACTTATTTTAAGTAGATTAATTCCTCTTTTCTTTTGGCTGTTTTCTCAAAGTTTGTTGTTTTACACATAAAAAAGTGGGAGAAGAGTACTTAGCAGCCTGAATACATGGAGTCTCCTGTGGGAATGGGAGAAAGGCGAGACACATGCAGGAGCGTTTACGAGGAGGAGGATCGACGCTCGCTAAACAGACGAAGTGTATGCAAGCTGCAAATTTAAAAGCAACAATCTATACGAAAACAGCCTTTCTTTTTTACTCGAGCAATTACCGCCGGATTTTACATAAGTCTCAAAAAAATTTTCACTATTTTACCATTTCGTTTAAAGAACGAAGAAAAATGGTGAAAGGAAGAGATTTGATTTATTTATTCCACATATTTCGCCTGCGATGGCTATTTTTAACGATATATGTCGTTTTTTTCCGCTTTTGAGTGCTTTACATTCCTCAAATACAGGAGTAATATCATCCATAGAAAATAAGTTCTTTAATCGCTGAGTTCAATTAATTGAAACGGGGGACCCATTTTTGTACAATTTTGTACTTGGGGTGAATCCTTTTAAATGTAAAGGTAGGGCAAACTCTCCAACTGCCCGAATCCGACAGCTAACTCCGTAAGCGTTAAGAGAGAGGAAATGATTCTGATGATCGTTTATTACGGCCACGGGGTAATCCTCTGTGGTCTTTTTGTTGGGAAAAAAGGAGAAAAGCTTGATTTTTGTGCAAAATACAAAGAAATAGCAATGTTAAAATTTTAAGTGTTATGTTATTGGAGGAAGCAACATGAATAAAACGGTTATAAAAAGAATGCTAATTGGCAGACCATTAAAAACAAGGGAATTAGGAGACCAAAAATTAAATAAGTTAAAAGCTTTAGCCATTTTATCTTCTGATGCATTATCCTCTGTTGCATATGGAACAGAACAAATTTTGCTCGTATTAGCAGGGGTTGGTGCAATAGCCTATTGGTACTCTATACCGATTGCAGTAGGAGTGCTTGTCCTGTTGACAGCATTAATTTTATCCTATCGACAAATTATTTATGCTTATCCACAAGGTGGCGGAGCCTATGTAGTTTCCAGAAATAATCTTGGTGAAAATGCTGGATTAATTGCAGGAGGTTCATTGCTCGTTGATTATATTTTAACAGTGGCAGTAAGTGTAACTGCAGGAACAGATGCAATCACATCGGCATTTCCTGCTTTGCATCATTATAATGTGCCAATAGCATGTTTCCTCGTTTTGTGCATAACAATACTAAATTTAAGGGGAGTTACTGAATCAGCATCCGTTCTTGCCTATCCAGTTTATTTATTTGTTTTGGCACTAATGATTTTATTGGGAACAGGGCTTTGGAAAATAATGAATGGAGAAGTACCAGAAACATTGCATTCGCCAATTGGCACCGTTGTACCTGGACTCAGCTTGTTTTTATTATTAAAAGCTTTTTCTTCTGGATGTTCTGCTTTGACAGGAGTGGAGGCAATCTCAAATGCAGTGCCAAACTTTAAAGAACCATCTGCCAAAAACGCTGTTCGCACTTTAACAATGATGGGGATCATTCTTGCTGTATTATTTTCAGGAACTACTTTTTTAGCTTATTACCTTGGCATTTCTCCTAAGGTAGAAGAAACAGTTATCTCTCAAATTGCATCAGAGGTTTTTGGAAGAAATGTATTGTATTATTTTATTCAGGTAACAACAGCCCTTATATTGGTATTAGCAGCCAACACAGGATTTGCAGCATTTCCATTACTTGCTGTAAACTTGGCTACAGATAAATATATGCCGAGAATATTCACTATACGTGGTGATCGTTTAGGATATTCGAATGGTATCGTTACGTTAGGTGTAGCTTCCATTCTTTTAATTATCATTTTTGGCGGTAATACGGAAATGCTTATACCCCTTTATGCAGTTGGGGTGTTTATTCCCTTTACTTTATCGCAAACGGGCATGATTCTAAAATGGTTAAAAGAAAAACCAGCTGGATGGAAAGTGAAATTAAGCATTAATTTAATTGGAGCAATTATCACATTTACTGTTTTAGTGATTTTATTTACAACTAAATTTACTCAAGTATGGTCTGTACTTCTATTTTTGCCTATTATCGTTTTTGTATTTCACCATATAAACACTCATTATAATAATGTTGCAAATCAGCTGCGGCTTGAAAAACAACATCAAATAAAAAAACTAGAAGGCAATATTGTCATTTTGCCAATTGCGGGAATAACAAAAGTCGTAGAAAATTCTTTAGCTTATGCAGAATCTGTTGGTGATACGATTATCGCTGTATATGTTGCGTTTGACCGGGAAAGTGAAAAAAGAATGGAAGAAAAGTGGAATGCGTATAGACCAGATATACGTTTAGTGACTCTCCATTCACAATATAGAAGTTTAATAAGACCATTACGGCGGTTTATTGATGTAATTGAAGAAAAGGGAGAAGAAAATAATAACAGTGTAACAGTTATTATTCCCCAGTTTATTACCAAAAAAAGCTGGCATAATATTTTGCACAATCAATCAAGCCTTTTATTAAAAGCACATCTTCTTTATCGAAGAAATGTTATTGTAACTACAGTACCATTTCGTTTTAAAAAATAGAAAATAGCTTAAACTTCTGCAGTACTCATCTTAGAGAGACTGTAGGAGTTTTTTTTCGTCGCCCTCCTAATTATGGATCATTGATCTTTTTTTTACATAATAATTAGATCAATCATTTTCTTTTAATAGTAATCGGAGGAGTCAGTCAATATGAAATGGATAAAAATAATGAAAAAAACTGGAAATCTCTCCCCTCCAGTTTTTTCGTTATAAATAAAAGTTAACCAAATAGGATGCCGCCATCAATAATAACAGCTTGTCCTGTCATATAATCAGAGTCAGAAGAAGCTAGGTAAGAAACAAAGTTTGCTACATCTGCAGGTTCTTCTGTCCGTCCTAATGTAATAGATTCTGAAAATTTCTCAAATGCTTGTCCTTTTTCCATCCCCATATACTCAACCATGCCTTCGTCAATGCGATCCCACATATTTGTGCCAACAATTCCGGGACAATAGGCATTTACAGTGATTTTCGAGGAAGCTAATTCTTGAGCAGCAGCCTGAGTCCAAGCTTTCACAGCAAATTTAGTTGCAGAATATGCACCTAAAAGGCTGTATGCTCGATGTCCTGCAATACTGCAAGCGTTAATAATTTTTCCGCCTGTTCCTTGTTTTTTCATCTGTTCAGCTGCTGCCTGTATGCCAAATAAAGTACCAAATACATTAATTTGGAAAATTTTATGTAAATCCTCTTCAGCAATATTTAGAATAGAATCCACTTGATCAATTCCTGCATTGTTGATAAAAACATCTACTTGTCCATATTGTTCAACCGCTTTATCTACTAATGAAATCATGTCTTCTTTTTTACCTACATTTGCTACAAACGCACTGCTTTCAATGCCTTTTTCAATTAACTCAAGTGAAGTCCTGTTAGCACTTTCCTCATTTATGTCACTAATAACAACTGTAAAACCATCTTTACCAAGACGTTCAGCTATCCCTTTTCCAATCCCTTGACCTGAACCTGTAATAATTGCTACTTTTTTTTCTGTCAATCTAAACATCCTTTCTACTTTAAAATGTCTTACTAATTTCATACCCTTTTCATTTAGGAGTAAACGAATGTATGCAAACATTTATAGAAAATATATTTCCCGAGAAATATGTCGAATTTTAGGGGGGATAAGTTTTTTTTGTTCAGAGATAAGAAAGAATAAAATTTTACAACTTAGATGAGTGTCTAGCTCCAGCGCCTATTGCCTATCGAACTTCAGGTCTTCTCCCTACGATAAGTCAACATCGATTCGCTAACGCTCATCGTGTTTCCTTTATCTCAGTCGAAGCCCTTCCGAAGTACAGGATGTACAAGTGCCGATGTTGCAACAGGACGTTGCGTAGTTAATCGGCCAGTTCGTACGGCAATGAGCAAGGCGCTTGCGCTTTTCTTATGTTCGATTGGATTTAAAATAATAGAAGTTTTTTCTACAGTACGGTATGATAAAGAAGTAATTATTTTTAGATGAAAAGAAGAGAGGGTAAAGGCTTCGTGAAAAGTTCTGCGTTAGCGGCGGAGCGGAAATTTAACCGGCTGCCGATTATTTTGATATTAGGGGCATTAGCAGCATTTGGTCCACTTTCAATTGATATGTATTTGCCAGCATTGCCAGCATTAACAGATGAGTATCATACAACTACAAGTTTGACACAACTTAGTCTATCCTTTTTTCTTATTGGCTTAGCTGGTGGGCAGTTGATTGCCGGCCCGTTAAGTGACAGCATGGGAAGGAAGAAACCGTTATTAATCGGTTTAATTGTCTATACGATTACTTCATTATTATGTGTTTTTAGTCCATCGATCTACATATTAATAGTATTAAGACTTCTGCAAGGCATTGCAGGTTCAGCCGGCATTGTTATTTCTAGAGCAGTTGTAAGGGATTTATACAGCGGCAAAGAATTAACAAAGTTTTTTGCTTTAATTGCCTTAGTAAACGGAGCCGCACCTATCGTGGCACCTGTTTTAGGAGGGCAGTTCTTGCGTTTCAGCACATGGCAAGGCATCTTTATTGTTTTATGTTTAATCGGTTTAGTTATGCTTATTTCTGTTCATTTTCTTCTGCCAGAAACATTGCCTGCAGAAAAGCGAATAATAGGCGGGTTGAAGAATACGGTAATCACATTTAAACGAATCTTAACAAATCGGTCCTTTTTAGGTTTTGCACTTTCGCAAGGATTTATAATGGCTAGTATGTTTTCTTACATTTCTGGTTCTCCATTTGTTATTCAAGATGTTTTCGGTGCTTCTCCTCAATTATATAGCATCATTTTTGCTGTAAATGGATTAGGAATTGTCATTGCAACACAGGTAACTGGAAGATTGGCTGGAAAATATGATGAGAAAAAACTTTTTATTTCAGGATTGTTGATTAACTTGATTGGCGGTCTTCTTTTATTTATTGTTAGTTTGACGGATGGTGGATTATTGATTCATTTGCTTCCATTGTTTTTCGTGGTATCAAGTGTAGGTATTGTTACCACCACTGGATTTTCTATGGCGATGCAAACACAAGGAAAAACAGCAGGAAGCGCTGCTGCATTATTAGGAGTGCTGAGTTTGATGCTGGGTGGTTTTATCTCTCCACTTGTCGGTTTAGGAGAAATTAAATCCTCTATACCAATGACTACAGTAATTTTAGGGTCAGGTTTATGTGCTTTCCTATCTTATTTTGCCCTTAGTAAGCAAAAAATTAGGAAATGATGTTTCTTGTAGCTAAAAATGATTTGCTGGATGTACGATTGTAATTACAAGGTATTACGCAAAAATATAGTGAAAGAAAGGGAGATAAAATAATGAATCTTTTTGAATTAATAAAAAATCGACGAACAATAAAAAAATATAAATCCGATTCTGTGGATCCTGCAAAAGTAAAGAAGTGGCTTGAAACAGCTAGGTTTGCTCCTAACCATAAATTGACGGAGCCTTGGGAAATAGTATTTATTGGGTCAGAGACAAGATCAGAACTAAATCATAAGATGAATTTTGGAAATGCACCAGTATTGTTTGCAGTTCTTTCCCATAAAGGTAGAAATGAATTGGAAAGAGAAGAAAACCTTGCTGCAGTATCCTGTTTTATTCAAAACTTTATGTTGTTAGCATGGGATGAAGGGGTAGGGACTTTTTGGTGTTCAATCGGTGCTTCTGAGAGAGGAAAAAAAGTTTTGCAAGTAAGCGATGAATATGATGTAGTTGGTGTAATTGCTGCAGGCTATCCGGAAGAGATTCCAGCTCCAAAGGAAAGAACAGCTATTGATTTAAAAATAAAACAACTTCAATAAAGCTTAGCAAAGGAATGCAATACTGGAATTAAAAGACATAAAGCAGCCCAAGTAGAAGAATTCCTTTTACAAATGAAATTCTGGTAAATAATTAGAATTTCAATTTTGTAGGAGGTTTTTTTAGGGAGGCTTTTTTTGTTTTCTTTTATCCTTTATTAATATAATAAACAGGGGGAAGCATGGGCATAAATGAATGGGAGGGAGGCAGAGAAATGAATACCTGGAAGTTGGTTTATATTTATACTGTTATTGTAATTATTTGTTCCTTTACACCGATTATAGGTCGGTATATTGCGTTGATTAATACATTAATTCATGAAGTTTGCCATGTAATTGCAGCCATTTTTACAGGGCAGAAACTTAGGTTGCGTCATAAAATAAATTTACATTATGATTCATCAGGCATTGCAATCACTCAAATTGATTCATGGTTAGGCCAAATTGTTGTTGCGTATATGGGATATACAGGTGCGTCTCTTGCAACTTATGGATTTTTTTATTTACTGAGCAAACATTACTATACAGCTATTCTTTATATTTTTTTAACGGTTGCATTTCTTTCCACGATATTATGGATAAGAAATATATATGGTTTTGTTTGGATACTTTCCTTTATTGTCATTGTTTGCTGGATTATTTATAAGGATAATTCTTTTTTTATTGTGAACATAAGTATCTTTTTAAGTTGTGTCATGCTTGTGCAATCCGTTCTAACTGCATTTATCATCTTTAAGACAAGTATTCAGCAAAGGAAACATGCAGGTGATGCAACTGCATTGGCAAAAGCCACAAAAATTCCAGCTGTCATATGGGGTACTCTCTTTTTTAGCCAGTCCGTTTGTATCGTCTATTTTGTTTTCAAGCTGTAGGATGCAAAACTCCTTTAATCTAAGTTTCTTCTAATTTTTGTAAAAGCAATGATATTTTTTATTTCTAACGTTGTTAACGGTTTATTGTCTACTGTAATAATAGGATATCCATCATGATAGTCAGTTAATTCTATTGTGGTGGATGTCTTTTTTCTCTTGAGAATATAATCGACTGAAACATCATATAAATCAGCAATTTGTATAAGTGCACGTAAAGAGGGTTCACGATATCCCGATTCATAACCTGCATATGTACTTTTAGCAATTCCGAGCAAATCAGCTGTTTCTTGCAATGACCAGTTTTTTTGTTTTCTAAGTTCATTTAATTTTTGCAGCAACTGCAACACTCCTATTCTTTTAAATAGAATTATAGCATGAGGAATGGTATATTAAAAGAAAAAAGTACGCAAATTGAATACATATATTGCTTTATTGGCAATGGTCATACTATAATACAACTAAATATAAAATGCGTTTCGCGTACATTTGATATACTGATATTTTAGGAGGGAAGAAATGAAAAAAATATTATTGCTTGCTACAGGTGGAACGATAGCTTCAGTGAAGGGAGAAGAAGGATTGGTACCAGGGATGTCTGCACAAGACCTTCTTCAATATTTTGAAGGCGATTCTGAAATTGTAGATGTTACATGTGAGATTTTGATGAATAGAGATAGTACAAATATACAGCCAGAGCATTGGGGTGTCATTGCAGAGGCAGTTGTGAAAAATTATGATTTGTATGATGGTTTTGTTGTTACACATGGTACGGATACATTAGCCTATACATCAGCAGCATTATCGTATATGCTGCAAGGGCTAAAAAAACCAGTTGTTATTACAGGTTCCCAGGTGCCGATAAGCTTTAAGCAAACAGATGCGAAAAAAAATGTTGCGGATAGTATACATTTTGCAATGGAAAATGTCGGCGGTGTGTTTGTTGTATTTGATGGAAGGGTTATTATTGGGACGAGAGCAGTAAAAATGAGAACAAAAAGCTATGATGCATTTGAAAGCATTAACCATCCATATGTTGCTTCTATCCATCAAAATAAAATTACTTATTTTTGGAATCCTAATGATTCAAAAGATACTTTTAACATCGATACTAGTTTATGCCCGGATGTTTTTTTACTTCAGCTTCATCCAGGAACAAAACCAGAAATATTTGATTATTTAAAAACAGCCTATAAAGGAATAATAATCGAAAGCTTTGGAAATGGCGGACTGCCGTTTGAAGGAAGAAACTTGCTGCCTAAATTGCAGGAGCTTGTAGATGAAGGAATTGCAGTTACAATCTCTACTCAATGTTTGGAAGAAGGAGAAGATTTATATTTATATGAAGTAGGAAGAAAGGTTGCGCAATATGATGTTATTTTATCGGCAGATATGAATACTGAAGCCATTGTTGCAAAGTTAATGTGGGTGCTAGGGAAGACTAATAATAGGAAAGAAATAAAAGAACTGATGGAAAAACCAATTGCATGGGATTTATCAGTTGATTGGGAAAGGGAAAAATAAGATTGAGAAAAAAAATAAACGCAAGAAATATTTGGAATTTATTTTTACTTCATGTCGGAGTGTTTCTTATTGCTGTAAATATTCATTTTTTTTTAGAGCCTAATCATTTCGCAGCAGGGGGACTTGGCGGGTTAAGTATAGTATTAAAAGCACTCTTTCCGATGTATTCGCTTGGAGTACTGATGCTCTCATTAAATATTATTTTATTTATCATTGGTTTTGCTTTTTTAGGATTTCAGTTTGGCATAAAAACCATATATGCAAGTTTTCTACTTACTTTTATGGTTTGGATATTAGGGGAATATTATTCTTTAGGTACAGCGATAAGCCATGACTTATTTTTACAGCTTGTAATTGGTACATTGATTGCAGGTCTTGGATTAGTCATTGTTTTTCAACAAAATGCATCAACTGGCGGAATGGATTTAATTGCCATGATTTTAAATAAATATTTTTCTTTTGATATTGGCAAGGCAGTATTAATAGCAGATTGTACGATCAGTGTACTGGCAATATTTGCTTTTGGGATGGAAAGAGGTTTGTATGCTTGCTTCGGAATTTTTTTTAGAGGAATAGTCATTGAGTATTTTAACAGTCAATTAACGACTACGAAAGAAGTTGTGATTATTAGTGAAAAATGTGATCTCATCCAAGAGTTTATCATTCATCAACTGCAAAGTAGTGCTACTATTCATACAGCAAAAGGCGCTTATTCAGAGGATGAAAAAAAAGTAATAACGATTGTGCTGGAAAGACAAGATTTTATAAAATTAAAACGATTTATTTTTCAAATGGATAAGAAAGCTTTTGTTACCGTTCATAATATGAATGAAGTAATGGGAATAGGATTTAATAAGACTGTAAAAAATTAAGAAAGATGGGGGGGAATCTCCATCTTTTTTAAGTAATATTTTTGACAGGGGATAAGAATTTCAAGCCAGCTGAGTGCCAAGTCTGAAGGATTGCCATCAGTGTGGTCGGATGGCTCCTGTGAGAATAATTTCCATTTTGGTAATAATATGTCCATTATTGTTGTAATACCTCATCATAATGGAATCCCCTAATCAAAATAATAATTTTCTTATCAAAATTCTTCCTCTACAACATAAGGTTCTTTCAACTTGCTTTCTATTTCGTAATTAAACGCTTGCATCTTTTCTGTATTGATAGTTCCAATTAATTTATCAAATCAAATGGGTTGACAATCTGTTCATTTTCTTATAAATTTATATTGAATTAAAGATATATTATTTTGAGATTTATTATCCGGATATTTATTGATGAATAATATATTGTAAATTTTTAAAAAGGAAACCAGTAAATAGTAAGATTCCGAAAATGGAATAAACTAATTGAAATGAATTTGAAAAAAGAAAGGGAGATTATTAATTATGGCAAAAGTATTGTATATTACAGCACATCCACATAACGAAACAGTTTCGTACAGCATGGCAACAGGAAAAGCATTTATTGAGGAATATAAATCAGTTAATCCTAATGATGAAGTGGTTCATATTGACTTGTATAAAGAAAATATACCACACATTGATGCAGATGTTTTCAGCGGCTGGGGAAAATTGCAATCAGGCAGTGCATTTGAAACTTTATCTGCAGAAGAGCAAGGAAAAGTTGCAAGACTAGGTAAATTAAGCGAACAATTTGTATCAGCAGACAAATATGTTTTCGTAACACCTTTTTGGAATTTCTCATTTCCTCCTGTTATGAAAGCATATATTGATTCTGTTGCAGTAGCTGGAAAAACATTCAAATATACAGAGCAGGGTCCTGTTGGTTTATTAACAGATAAAAAAGCAATTCATATACAAGCTCGTGGTGGAGTGTATTCACAAGGTCCAGCAGCAGAACTAGAAATGGGACATAAATATTTAACCGTTATTATGAACTTTTTTGGAGTACCTTCTTTTGAAGGGATTTTTGTTGAAGGACAAAATGCATATCCAGAAAAAGCAGCAGAAATTAAAGAAAATGCAATTGCAAAGGCAAAAGATGTAGCACGCACATTCTAATAAAATAAGTTTTATCTGCAAGCTTCAAATTTTATACTCGTCAAGAATGGCTTACAGTTTAGATTAGATAGAGACTCGATTCTTTTTAAGGAATCGGGTTTTTACTATCTTATAAAGGATAGTATTAAATTGCAACGATAATAAGTTTTAATATCATTTCCATTCCTTTCTAAATATGACTTTTCGTATTTTTCTTTTTTAAAAAGGCTGTTTTCTAAAAGTTTGTTGCTTTTTAATAAGGTGAAAAACCTTTTAGAATGACTGATTTGCCTAAATACACGTAGACTAATGCTTAGATTAGCGAGACAGGCGAGAGGAAAGCAGGAGTGAAACGACGAAGCGGCTCGAGGCTCGCCCCGCGGAAAGTGAAGTGTATTTAGGCTGAGGGCTAAATAACAACAATCTATACGAAAAGTACCTTTAAAAAATCAAACTAATTGAAAATATTTTATCCCACTCTTAAGGGGCAGTAAAACCCCCACCTCAAGATGCTGAGAAATCGAGGAAGCTAGGTGGGGGTTTTACTGCCCGTAAAGATCCGAGGGAGGTAGACAAACTAAGGTAGCCACTTCCTGTGGCAACGTTTGTGTGATCCACATCCTGTGGACCTCAAGCTTTCCATCAGTGGGGGATGAACAAAACCCCCACTGATGGAAGGTTCACTTTATAAAATAGGGATTAAAGGATAGTTAATTTAATCATGGAGATAGATACGATGTTCTTATAAGAAACATAGAAGAATTTTATTTAATTTTTTTAGAAATTCACTTATTATAGTAAAGAGATGAATTGCGAAAAGGAGATAAAATAGTAATGAAAATAGTATACAAATATACGTAAAAGTAGCAATATATACCTATGAAACAATTCAAACCTAAAGATTTTGCAGAATGATTAAATGTTTCTGTAAAAACCCTACAAAGATGGGATAGAGAAGGTGTATTAATTGTTTACCAAAACCCAAAAGGAAAAGTTATCTCCAAAAGAAGAAATGATTCAAGATTTCATTTCGATCATTCATGTATTTAGTTGTAGAATATACGGATTAAGAAAATACATGAAAAGATCGCTGAGGAAAAGTCAAAATGAGAAAAGCTTATTTCGTTGAAATCAAACCAACATGGAATCAACTAACTAAAATAAGCCAAACTATTGGTGTATGTAGGTATGTATACAACTTATACTTGGATAAAAACTAAGAAATGTACGAAAAAGAAGGCAAATTTATGAGTGGATATGACTTCTCTAAATGGCTGAATAATATTCACACGAAGGAAAAGAAACAGGACTTGTGGATAAAAGAAGTCTCAAGCAAAGCAGTTAAACAATCCATTATGAATGGTGACAAGGCATTTAAACTTTTTTTAACGGAATATCTAAATTTCCTAGATTCAAAAAGAAAAAGAATCAAGATGTGGCTTGTTATTTCCCGAAAAACAATAAAACAGACTGGACGATAGAGAGACATCGGGTAAAAATTCCAACTATCGGTTGGGTCAGGTTAAAAGAATTTGGTTATATTCCAAAAGAGGTAATGGTGAAGAGTGGAACCGTATCACACAAAGCAGGAAGTTACTATGTGTCTGTTTTATGCGAAGTAGAAACACCCAAACCTAAAACCGAATTAAACAAAACCGGTATAGCTATTGATTTAGGTATCAAGGACTTTGCCGTGCGAAGTGACGGAGAAACACATTTCAATATCAATAAAACGCCTAAAGTAAAAAAGCTAGAAAAGAAATTAAAAAGGGAACAACGTTCTCTGTCGCGTAAATACGAAAATCTAAAAAAGAAAAGAGGGGAATTTGCTGCTAAAAGGAGAACGAATCTAGACAAAAATATTCTTAGAGTGCAAAAGCTGCATATTCGTTTATCCAATATACGATTGGAATATGTGAAATCTATTGTAAACGATGTGGTGAAAACCAAACCACGATTTATCACAATAGAAGATTTGCATGTAAGAGGAATGATGAAAAACAGACACCTATCTAAAGCAATTGCACAACAATGCTTTTATGCCTTCAAAACATGGTTGAAAGCCAAATGTATACAAAATAGCATCGAACTTCGTCAAGTAGATAGATTCTATCCTTCTTCCAAATTATGTTCGACTTGCGGAGAGAAGAAAGTGAATCTAAAGTTATCGGACCGAGTTTACAGATGCAGCTGCGGCAATACCCTAGATAGAGATAAGAACGCATCGATTAACCTTTTACAAGCGAAGGAATATACCATTTTAACTTAACTAAAGGGTATCTATATACGGTGGGCTACATCGGAATTTACGTCTGTGGAGAGCTATAGCAACGATGGTAGCGAGCAACTGGCGAAGTCGGGTTCGCAGAAGCAGAAAAACTCTAAGAATATACATTTGTATATATTTTTAGTAGCAGAAAGTATGACAACATATATAGAGGGAATTCAAAAAAACTTTAAAAAAAGTCAAGAGAACAGAGGAAGATTACTGATTAACTGTCCTGATAAACCTGGAATAGTTGCAGCGGTTTCTAAGTTTCTTTGTTTAAATGGGGCAAATATATTAGAATCTAATCAATATACAACAGATCCAGAAGGCGGAAGCTTTTTTATACGGATTGAATTTGAGTGTTTAGGATTGCAAGAAAAAAAGCAAGAATTAAAAGAAAAATTTCTTCCCATCGCTGAACAATTTTCGATGGATTGGAAGTTAGTTTTAGTAAATGAATTAAAGAGAACTGCTATTTTTGTTTCTAAAGAACTGCATTGTCTACGTGAGTTGTTGTGGGAATGGCAAGGCGGAGATTTAATTACTGATATTGCTCTAATTATTAGTAATCACGAGGATGCAAGAGAAGTTGTAGAGGGGTTAAATATACCGTACTACTATATTCCTGCAAGCAAAAAAAATCGTAAAGAAGCTGAGGCAAGGCAATTACAGCTGTTAGAAGAATATAATGTGGATTTCGTTATTTTAGCAAGATATATGCAAATACTAACAGAGGATTTTATTGCTGCACATCCTAATAAGATTATTAATATTCATCATTCGTTTTTACCGGCGTTTGTTGGAGCAAAACCGTATAATCGTGCATATGAGCGAGGTGTAAAGCTTATTGGTGCAACGTCTCATTATGTTACAAACGACTTAGATGAAGGTCCAATTATAGAGCAGGATATTATGAGAGTGGACCATCGCGATCAAATAGAGGACTTAAAAAAGATTGGTGCATCTATTGAAAGAAGTGTTCTAGTCCGTGCTGTTAAATGGCATCTTGATGACCGTATCATTGTTTATGGAAATAAAACAATTGTATTTTAAATAATAATATACAAAATAAAGATTTATTAATGCATCCATTTGCCTATCATATTAAAAAACGTGTGTTCTTAATTTTAAAAAGATCATATTTAGCAAGTGGAAGGATTGGCACCTGATTTGAAGTCTTCTTTTCACTGGAAAAATAAAAGGTTATAAATACGAGAGAACAATGCTTTAGAAGGAGCGGTGGTTTTTAACAGACTACTCTTCTTCTAAAGTTTTTTTTCTAAGATTGCGGAGCGTCTGTCTCCGAATATAGTTAATAGTACTTTTTGAAGTCGAATTTTTATTACGTTCGCTAATTGTAAGATTTACTTAATTCAATTAAAAAGAAGTGTCTACCTTGTATTATTCCTCTTTTTTTCACTGTTTTACCTTCCGTTCCAATTGAATACAAGTAGTTTATTATTGCACATATCTATTTCTGAGCTTATTGTTAGGATTTTCTATCTTTGCAACATTTTTTTAAAAAGTGGTTCATGAAATTCATGTTAGTTTAATCCAGGTTTAATTACCTGTAATTTTTTTAATATATTTGTAAAGAAAATTAAATATGATAGCAAACACTCTTTTTTTATAATGAAAAAGAAAGAGAAAATATAGGGAAAAAGCGTAAAATAACTATTATTATATAATTCATTTATACAAAAATATGACTATAGTATTATATACGAAGAGATTAATTGGTAATAGTATAGGTATTAAATAATAATATATTTTCATATTAAAAAGTTATACATAAGCTTAATAGGATATTAGTAGGTAAATTATCGTTGGTTCAAATAGACTAGGAGGTAGAGGAAGATGAAAAGGGTAGTTGTACCAGGTTTCTTTTTAGCAGCGTTATCTTCACCAATACTTGTACATGAAGTGCATGCAAATTCAATAAAAGATGAAGAAATAAAAAAATATGTGGTAGTAGATAAAGGTTCTACACTCAATGTTAGAAAATTACCTTCTACATCTTCTAGTGTAATAACTAAATTGAAAAATGGCGAAGAAGTATTCGTTTCCACGGAAGCAAATGGGTGGTCTAAAATTACCATAAATGGACAGACAGGATATGTTTCATCGGAATTCTTAAAGAAATCAGATGCAAGTAAAAAAATATCAACGGTCAGCAAATCCACAACGTCACAAAAAACGATAGTCAAATATATAAATGTTGATAAGGGATCCAGTTTAAATATGCGTACTAAACCAAGTGATAAATCATCCATTATTGTAAAACTTGCAAAAGGAGTTTCTGTCACATATTACTCCGAATCAAATGGCTGGGCAAAAGTAAAAGTCTATGGGAAAGAAGGCTATGTTGCATCCAAATATTTGTCTAATTCAAAAACATTCTCATCAGATTCTAAAAACACGATAAAACAGAGTTCTTCTATTACTGCTACTACAAAAATAGAAATGAAATATGTAAATGTAGATGGAAACTCATTTTTGAATCTACGAAGCAGTGCTAGTTCAAATGGTAGTATTCTAGCAAGATTGAGTAGGGGAGCAAAGGCAGAGATCCTATCTGAGAAAAATGGATGGTCTAAAATCAAAGTTAATAATAAGACAGGATATGTTTCCAGTCAATATTTATCCTTAAAGAAGCCAGTAGATGATACCAAAAAGCCGGCTGCTGTTAGTTCAACAACCATTATGTATGTAAATGTAGAAAAAAATTCGACATTGAATATGCGCAGCAGCGGAACTTCGTCAAGTAAAATCGTTGCTAAGTTAAAAAGAGGTTTAAAGGTTGAAGTATATTCACAGTCAAAAGGCTGGGCAAAAATAAAGACGGATAATAAGGTAGGCTACGTTAATACAGAGTTCCTCACAAAAAACAAAATAACAGATGCTGCATCATCCGAACCAAATCAACAAAACAGTTCAGGGGATAAAGAGAAGACGACTATTAAATATGTAGCTATTAATAAGGGCACCTCATTGAATGTAAGAAAATCTCCATCTACGAGTGCTGATATTATTAAAAAGCTTACTAATAATACGGAAGTTAGTGTATTATCAGAAAAAAGCGGATGGTCCAAGATTAAAGTGGAAAATGTAACTGGCTACGTAAGTACAAGCTTTTTAAAAGATAAAAAAATCCAATCCGAACCTGAAAATAAACCAAATGAAAATAATACAGATGGATCCAATAATAATCAACCTGCTGAAATAAAAATGTTTGTAAATGTCGCCCAAGGATCCAGTTTAAATATGCGTGAAAAACCATCCACTTATGGAAAAATTATCAGTAAATTGCCGGCAAACACACTGGTAGTAGTTTATTCGGTAGAGAAAGGCTGGGCAAAAGTCTCTGCAAATGGAAATATAGGGTATGTCAGCTCAGAATTTTTAAAAGAAGACTTGGCAAACCCTCCCGCAAGCAATGGATTAGTACATACTAATTATCAAAAATATGGTATTACTTTAGATGAAATGACAGGTATACAGATGGATGCAAATCCACAAACTGATAAAAAGTATAATACATATATAAGAGAAGATGCGCTTGTTTTTAAGACTGCTGATTCTACTAAAGGAACTGTTCTTGGAAACGGCTGGAGATTAAGAGGTGGAGCAGGTACAGAATATTGGGTGACCAATAAAGTGAACAGTGGGGAGCAATTAACGGTTGTAGCTAAAGTGAAAGGATCAGACGGCTATTATTGGTATCAAGTAAATAATACTCAAAGCTGGGTAAGTGCAAGCAAGGAAGATACCTCTTATTATATTAATCCAAAAAACTTTGCTGGCGATAAGGTAAGTTCGATGCAATTTCTAAAATTATCAGAAACGGCAAATATTTATGATATAGAAGTAAATGAAAAAATCCTAGCTGGGAAAGGAATTCTTTCTGGTAAAGCATCTGCTTTTGTTGCAGCTGCAAATGCATATGGAATCAATGAAATTTACCTTATATCCCATGCTTTGCTTGAAACAGGAAGCGGCGCTTCGACACTTGCAAATGGCGTTACGTATAATGGGAAAACAGTTTATAATATGTATGGCATTGGCGCATATGATAACAGTGCCATAACAAGCGGAGCAAAGTATGCTTATAATGCGGGCTGGTTTACACCAGAAGCTGCTATTATAGGCGGAGCGAAATTTATCGCGCAGGGCTATATTAATGCGGGTCAGGATACACTATACAAAATGAGATGGAATCCAAATGCTGCAGGAAACGAAGGAGTAGCGACCCACCAATATGCATCAGATATTGGTTGGGCTGCAAAACAAGTAAGTCAAATATATAATTTATATAACTTATTGAATTCGTATACGATAAAATTAGAAATACCAGAATATAAATAAGTTAGTATAGATAAGATGACTACTTAGAAGTGTGGACAAAGTAATTGCACCATATAATGGTTGAGAAGATAAACCACTATATGGTGAAGTAAATAATAGAATAATAGAAAGGGATAAAGAAAGACTGTTTAATGTAAATAGTTTTTCTTTTATCTCTTATTTTATATTTCTGCTGAGATTAGAATCTGCATGTTGTTAGAGGATGTCAGTGAATGGTCGAATCTCTATTCAGTGAATTTTGTTTTTTTAAAGAGTAAGAAAGTATAAGTTTTCTGAAGTCTGACAAGTGTCTAGCGCAAGCACCCTATCGACTTCAACGCTTCCCTCACCTCGTTTGCGTAGTCAACATCGAATCACTACGTTCTTCGTGTTTCCTTTATCTCACTCGATTCAGTCCAGCTTATTCCGTCGATGAGCAAGGGCGCTTGCGCTTTTTTTATTATGAATGTTCATGGAATTTGAATGATTCTGATTAATTTCAAGGGATTGCACTAATCTTGCATGCAATCTTTTTTTATTTATTTGTCTTGTTCTCTTCCTAAAAAAAATGCGTGTGAATATCCACATGAGAACAAGGATGAGTACAATGATGATCATTAGATTGCCCTCTTCCTTTGAAATTTGTATTTTCTATTTTCATCATACTACATCACAGCTCTCTATTAAAAATAATAGAGAGCTCAGGCTGTCGACAAAACGCTCGATTTCTTCGTTGTTCGCCTTACTTTAGGATGCTCATTACTATGGAATAAGGATGAACGACTAAGTACGTATTAAAGGAAAATCTACTAACTTCGCAACGTCCTTATGTCTTCGTCGATTGACTCGCATCCTGCGAGCCTGCGGCAACGTCGTTCTGACCAACATCCTGTTGCCCTCCGCTCCTCGTCAAGAGCTTCACGCCTCGAAATACAAACCGTTTTCGATCAGCCTGCAGTTTGTGCAAATACTACTTTGTCTACACTCTGAGCATTCGATTAAAAATAATAGAGAGCAGTGTGATGTCTTTTTTCAAAAATAGTTTAGCATTAAAATAGAAGAAGCAATGCAAACCATCTAAAATAGAGTAAAGTGGTTCGCAATGCTTCCTTAGCAGAACATTAATTTTTTACTATACACGAATCAATAGAATAGTTTTCAAAATGGATATCTGGAGTTAGTTCTAAGGCATATTTAGCAAGCTGTTGGCCAAGAAAAGGTCCCATTGTTAATCCAGAAGCCCCTAAACCGTTTGCAGCTATTATTCCTTTATAAACCATGAGTCTGCCGAAAACAGGCAAGAAATCAGCAGTAAATGGACGGAATCCAACCCTTGCTTCCAAAAATGTACTGTTTAATAGCCCTGGTGCATATTTTAATGCTTTATCCATCACTTCTTTCATACCGCCAACTGTTAATCGATAGTCAAAGTTGGTGTTATTTTCATGGGTTGCACCAATTACTAGACGATTATTGTCTAAGGAAAGAATATATTGGTCATGTGGAGGCATAACAACAGGCCAGCTGCTGCAATTTGTATTTGGAATTTGGAGATGGATTATCTGACCTTTTTGCTCTTCTACTTGAAAGGTTAACTGCAAAGGCTGTAATAATGGACCAGCCCAAGCTCCTGCAGTAATAATGGTTTCATCTGCTAAAATCTTTCGATCCTCTGTTTGTACACCAACGATTTTTTTTCCTTCTATAATAAGGGAAGCATTTGCCTGCAAAAACGCGGCGCCAAGTTTTTGTGATGTGCGAATAAGTGCATTGCGCAGTGCGAGGCCGTCAACCCTTGCAGCGCCGCTTACATAAACGGCTCCATATCCGTCAGCGATGGGAGGGAATAGGTTTTGCACCTCCTCGGGACTTATTATTTTAGCCACTCCAATTTCAGGTGCTGTTTCTCTTCTTTTTAATGTACGGTCCAACATGGCTTCTAATTTGCTATAATCTGAATGAATGCTTAACGCTCCGACTTTTGCGTATCCAGTGGAATATTCTTCGTATTTGGCTAAATCTTCTATTAGGGCTGGATAGTATTTTGCTCCTTCGCTAGCCAATAAATACCACCTTTTATTTCTCCTTTGTGAAATCCAAGGGCAAATTATGCCTGCAGCCGCTGCTGTCGCCCTGCCTTCATCTTCTCTGTCTATAACTGTAACAGATGCTCCTCTTTTAGCTAATTCATAGGCAGTGGAGGCTCCTAAAATGCCGCCGCCGATGACTATTATTTTTTTCATGATTTTATTCATCCTAACATGTACGTAAAATATTTTTGATTAACACGATTAGTTGCTGCGTTTTTTATTATAGCTTAAAAATAAAATTCTTCATAATGTCGAATCATGCGAAAAATGTCCTATTATGACAAAAAGCAAAAAAAATGCGGATCTTTATAGTTAATAGGACTTTAGAAGTGTAGGTAACGTTTTCAATTTAGGGAAAGGGTTTTCAAAAGGGGTAATCCATCCTTTTTTTTGGCAAAAAAAGAGTTTGAACAAAATGTGAAAAAAGCAATAAAATATTAATTTGAAACATAACTGTAATATTCCTATTACTTAAATGACAAATTATGATGATATACTTCTATTTGTGACGAAAGATGTTTTAAGAAAAACATCTTAGTCAAAAGCACTACAATGAATAGTTTCTGATGGAAAAACAGATTGAAACTTCTCATTGCTAAGATAGGACATAATTTTATAAACATAAATTCATACATAATAGAACGATTGATAAAGAGACAGTAGAGAATGCAGGGGGAAATGGAATGTTGAAAAAGAAACTAGTGGCGCTAAATACAACAATATTGCTTGGATTGGGTAGTTTTTCCGTCCCAGCAATAAATGCTAATGCAGAAACGCAAGCAAATATCTCGCAGCAAAGATCTGATTTGAAAACTCAAATTTCGGATGCTGAAATTAAAATAGTAGAAGCGCAAGAAAAATTAACAGCATTAAATGAACAAATTAAGCGAGTTGATAGAGCTGTTGAAGAGAACACTCAGCTTATTAAAGAAACAAAAGATAAAATTGCAGCTACAAAAAAAGAAGTTGCTGAATTAGAAGCGGAAATAAAAGAGCTAAAAGAAAGAATTGAAAAGAGAAATACAATCTTAAAAGATAGAGCGCGAACTTTCCAAGAAAATGGGGGAAGCGTAGATTATGTTGATGTATTATTAGGAGCAGCAAGCTTTAAAGATTTCGTGGACCGTGTCGGAGCAGTTGCTACAATTATGGAAGCAGACCAAGATTTAATTGCCAGCAACGAAGCGGATAAAAAGGACTTAGAAGGAAAACAAAGCAAAGTACAAGATAAATTAGTTGGATTAAATGATATGAAACTTGATCTAGAGGAAATGCAAAAGCAAATCCTTGCACAAAAAGAACAAAATGATAAATCGAAAAAAGAATTGCAGCAAAAAGAACAAGAAAATAAAAAATTAAAAGCTAAATTAGAACAAAAAGACAATACACTTGCTTCAAAAGAAAGTGAAATTAAAGCAATACTTGCAAAGAAAAAGCAAGATGAATTGGAAGATTTAGTCAGCTTAACTGTAGGAACAAACAATACAGATTCTAGTGCAGGCACTAAAAGAAAAAGCTCAGAAGAAAATAATAACAGCAGCAATAATGACAAACCGACTGTTGTTAATACAAGCAATGAAAATCCTGGTGGCGGTAAATCAACTGTTATCACAGCAGGGTATAAATATATTGGGAATTCAACTTATAAATTCGGAGGCGGGAGAACAGCTTCTGATATAGCAAATGGACTATTTGATTGCTCTGGCTTTGTTCATTGGGCATATGCACAGGCTGGTTATAATATTGGATCAAGTACAGATGCATTAAAAAACCAAGGAACTAGAGTTTCAGCAAGTGAATTGCAGCCAGGAGATTTAGTTTTCTTTAACACATACAAAACAGATGGACATGTAGGTATCTATGTAGGCGGTGGAAAATTCATCGGTTCTCAAAGTTCTACGGGTGTTGCAATTGCTTCCATGACAAGCGGCTACTGGAAAGACGTATTTAATGGCAGAGTAGTAAGATTCTAATATTTGCAAAATGAGTTGAATAGAAGCATTACCTAAAATAGTGTATAAATTAGGTAATGCTTTTTATTATGCTTAATCAATATATACCCACTATTAAAAATAATATGCAATTGTTTAAGTATTTTTTTATCCCACTCTTAACGGGCAGTAAAACCTCCACCTCAAGATGCGGAGAAATCGATGAAGCTAGGTGTTGAAACTCGCCCGTAAAGATCCGAGGGAGGTACACAAACTAAGATCGCCACTTCCTGTGGCAACGTTTGTGTGATCCACATCCTGTGGAACGCAACTAACCATCAGTAGGGGATGAACAAAACCTCCACTGATGGAAGGTTCACTTTATGGAAATACTGTTTTTAATAATATTTTTTAGAATTAGGAATAAGATAAATAGATAAATCTATTGCTTTCTTAATAAAAATAGTATAGAATCAATAATCGTAATCGTTATGATTTAAATAGGAATGACTTTAGGATTATTGTAAAATTTTTAACATTAAATCGTAATCAATACGAAAATAACAATAAAATCATTAGCAATCCAAAAAATGTTGTCCTATAACATGGGATTAGAGAACCTTTTATCCCACACTTAACAGGCAGTAAGACCCCCACCTCAAGATGCTGAGAAATCGAGGAAGCTAGGTGTTGAAACTCGCCCGTAAAGATCCGAGGGAGGTACACAAACTAAGATCGCCACTTCCTGTGGCAACGTTTGTGTGATCCACATCCTGTGGAACGCAACTAACCATCAGTGGGGGATGAACAAAACCCCCACTGATGGAAGGTTCACTTTATTGCTTGAAAATAATTATGATAGAAATGGGGAAAAAAGATGAAACTATTAAAAACAATACTGGCTGTCTTTTCAGTACTTATTTTAATAGTAGGCTGCAGTAATAATAAAGAGAATTCTGATTCGCAAAATACAAGTCAGAAAGATAAACTTCAAATTGTAACAACATTTTATCCAATGTATGAATTTACGAAAAAGATAGCAGGAGAAAAAGCAAATGTTACGCTGCTAATTCCATCTACTATTGAACCGCATGATTGGGAACCTACACCAAAAGATGTAGGCAATATCCAAAAAGCTGATTTATTTATTTATAATAGTACAGAAATGGAAACATGGGTGCCGGAAATAATAGGAACACTTAATGGTGCAAATGTTACTTTTGTGGAAGCAAGTAAGGGTATTACATTATTACAAGAGGCTGAAGAACAACATGAAGGTGAAGACCACGAAGCGTCTGAAGAGCAGCATTCACATGAAGTTGATCCACATGTTTGGCTAAGTCCCGTACTTGCGCAACAGGAAGTGGAAACTATTACAAAAGCCATTATAAAGGAAGATCCGAAAAATAAGGATTATTATAATCAAAATAGTACGTCATTTTTGCAAAAACTCAAAGATTTAGATTCTAAATATAAAACAGAACTTCAAAATAAAACAAGCAACGAATTTATTACGCAGCATACTGCATTTTCGTATTTAGCAAATCAATATGGCCTTATTCAAGTTCCGATTGCCGGTCTTTCACCTGAACAAGAACCTAGTGCAGCAAAGCTGGCAGATTTAAAGGAATTTGCAAAAGAGCATGCTATTAAAGTGATCTATTTTGAAGAATTGGCATCAACAAAAGTTGCTGATACGTTGGCAAATGAAGTAGGAGCTAAAACAGAAGTGTTAAATCCATTAGAAGGTTTAAGTACGAAAGATCAGAAAGAAGGCAAAGATTATATTTCTGTCATGGAAGAAAATCTTGCTCAACTGAAAATATCTCTGTTTAAATAATGATGTGATATAATAAGGAAGCGTGTGCGAAGATAGGTGATCGCACGCGTTTTCTACATAATATGATACTTATAGGCTTTGTTATCACGTAATAAGCTTACAAAGTCTTAATTGGTGGATGATATAAACAGGATCATATAAATGAAGAAGGAAAGGAGTGTAAAAATTGAAACTAGCAACAGTAAAAAATATTAAATTCGGATATGAACATATACCTGCATTAGACGATGTTTCTTTTGAATTAGAAAGCGGAGAATTTGTTGGAATTACCGGCCCAAATGGTGCATCAAAGTCCACTTTATTGAAGCTTTTATTAGGTTTATTAAAACCGTGGTCTGGCAAAATACAAATAAGCAAAACGAACAGCAGCGGGAAAAAATTGACCATCGGGTATGTTCCACAGCAAATCTCTTCTTTTAACGTAGGGTTTCCAAGTACTGTGTTAGAGCTCGTTCGTTCTGGAAGATATCAAAAAAAGAAATGGTTTCATCGTTTAAAAGAAACGGATCATGAAGCTATAAAACGGGCATTGGAAATGGTCGATATGTGGCAGTTTCGCCATAAAAAAGTGGGAGATTTATCTGGGGGACAAAAACAAAAGATTATTATTGCGAGAATATTGGCATCCGAACCAGATTTATTAGTATTAGATGAACCGACCACAGGAATGGACTCTGAAAGCAGAAAAGGTTTTTATGAATTTATGAAGCATCAAGTTAGTCAGCATAATCGTACGGTTGTTATGGTTACACATGACCAAGATGAAGTGGAGGATTACTTGGATAAGATTATTCATATTGAGAAAGGAGAAAAAGGTGGATGGAAATGTTTGACCTTGAATTCATGCAAAGAGCGTTTTGGGCAGGCGGAATGATCGCTATTATTGCACCGATTATTGGTGTCTTTTTAGTGTTAAGAAGACAAGCTTTAATGGCGGATACCTTGTCTCACATTTCTTTAGCCGGCGTGGCAATCGGTTTCTTTTTCCACCAAAATCTTACTTATTCCAGCATGGTAATTGTAATTGTAGGAGCTCTAGGAATTGAAGTGATGAGGAGAGCGTACAACACGTATTCAGAAGTGTCGGTTGCCATTCTGATGGCGGCTGGACTATCTTTGGCCTTGTTTCTTATGAGCATATCAAAAGGTGGAATAACTGCGAGTGTGGATCAATACCTATTTGGCAGTATTATTACCATTACGAAACAACAGGTTACTGTATTAGCAATAGTTACCGTAATTATTCTGGCTTTTTTTATCATTTTTAAACGGCAGATGTATTTAATGACATTTGATGAAGATACAGCGGCAACCAGTGGTGTCAATACAAATCTATTGTCGGTAGCTTTTAGTATTTTAACAGGTATTGCAATATCCGTTATTATTCCTACAATAGGTGTATTATTAGTTTCCGCATTATTAGTTTTGCCGGCTGCTTTCTCCATTAAGCTTGTAAAGGGGTTTAAATGGGTTTTTATTGCAGCAATATGCGTTGCTGTTTTTAGTATATTTATTGGATTAATTTCTTCTTATCAATTAGGAACACCTCCTGGGGCAACCATCACCTTGTTAATGGTCCTTATTTTAGTAGTAGGATTTATAGTGCAGAAGTTATTTATACATTTTAGAAGAGCAGCAAAACAGAAACTGTATCGAAGAATGGAAGGATAATTAGTGCGCCCTAAAAGTTTTTTGCTTTTGGGGGCGCATTTTTTTGTATTAATACATTGTTTTTTCGTTTTACTTAATAACCTTTTTTATAATTTACAAGGTTATTGGGAAGAGAGCCGTCGTTTAAGTAGGATTTTAAATTAGGAATAAATATATCTTCCACAACGCGTTTGCCGTAATGTGCGGTTGAACCGGAAGTATGCGGTGTGATGATAACATTTTCCATTTCCCAAAGTGGGCTTTCCTTTTGTAATGGCTCTGTTTCAAATACATCTAATCCCGCACCTAATATTTCTCCATTTGTTAAAGCAGCAGCTAAATCCTCTTCTTTTACAATTTCTCCACGGCCTATATTAATAAAAAACGCTGTATCTTTCATTCTGCTAAACTGTTCTTTTTGAAATAAATGATAGGTTTCTTCGGTAAGAGGCAATGTTACTACAATATAGTCACATAGCGGTAGAATAGTATTGAGATCTGATTGTTTATACATTTCGTCAACAAAATCAGCTTCTTTACCGGAATGGCGAACCCCAATAACTTTCATTCCAAATGCTTTTGCTATTTTTGCTGTTTCTTGGCCAATTGCTCCAACGCCAATAATACCGATTGTTTTTTCGTGTATTTCTAGCGTTAATTCCTTGTCATCCCAAATTTTTTGCTGCTGATTTTTGACATATGTATGAATATTTCTTGTTAAACTAAGCATAAGCGCAAAGACAGTTTCTGAAATCGGAAAACTATGCACTCCATTAGCACTTGTTACCCTAATATCTTTAGCAGCTAATTCATCCAATGGCAAGGAATTAACCCCAGCACTCCAACTTTGAATCCATTTCACGTTCCTATTTTCCATTAGTTTTTCGTTATTCCATTTACTCTGCCATCCAATAATAATTTCTGCATCACTCATATGTTTTTCCCAATCATTTGGATCTGTAGAAGCATGAATCTCCCAATCAGGAATAACCGATTTTATTTGATCCAGAAGATCAGGCTTCACAGTATGTGTAATGAATAACTTGCGGTTTGTCATTAATCAACACCTCATTTTCGGAATTTTCCTTCTATTATATTGTATCAAAATATAACATAAAGAAGCGAATAAAAGGGGGACCTAAAAAAAGAAAAAAAGCAGGTTCAACATCTTAATTAAAACTTAAATGCTGGAATCAAAAAAGGAAGGAAAAGGTGGGGAATATTGTCTATTCTCAACAGCCATATAAAAGACAGCACAGCTAATTATTGTATAACAAATAGCTGCACACTGTCCAATATCGTTCTATTTCCTATGTTTTGCTGAATTTATTCTGAGAGCCTCTAAATTACTGGCAGACAATACAGATATCCGTTCACTTAGACGATTTTTCTTCTTAAAAATCCGGAAATCGCATCAATCACTGTTACCATCACGATAATCCCCAATAAAATAATGCCAACTCTATCCCAGTCCCTGGATGTTAATGCAAAAATAAGGGGAGTACCTATTCCTCCTGCACCTATTACTCCAAGAATAGCAGCAGCCCGAATATTAATTTCAAATCGATACAACGTATAGGATAAGAATCCTGGCATAACTTGCGGCAATACGGCAAACCATAACATTTGAAAACGATTCGCACCAGTAGAAATTAATGCTTCCGTCGGTCCCATATCAAGATTTTCGATTTCTTCTGAGAATAATTTTCCAAGCATGCCAATCGAGTGAAGGCCAAGTGCAAGGACACCTGCGAAAGATCCTGGTCCGACAGCTTTTATAAATAAAATCGCCATAACAATTTCAGGAAAAGTACGAATAAAGCTCAAAATGAATTTTCCTGTTCCTGAAATTGTTTTTGCTTTACTCATATTATTCGCTGCCCAAAACGCAAATGGAACGCACAAGAGAGCAGAAATAAATGTGCTTAAAATCGCAATGGCAAGCGTATCTAATAGACCACGAAGCAAATCTTCTCCGTCTGGTAGATAAACATAATCCCAATCCGGATGAAAAATACCGGAAAATATGGCTTTGGATATTAGGCCAGCTGAATCTTTTATTCCATTTAACGGAAATCCTGAAAATGCCCAAACGTAAATGAATGCCAACAACAAGAATATGATGGATCTAAAAATATATTTCTTCTTTGGCTTTTTTACTGTACTTGTTGTATGGCTCATAATAATTTCTCCCGTAACTTTGTGCTTATATAGTCTATTATCAATACAATAAGAAGTGTCAAGATAATGATAGATGCTGTTTTATCATATTCAAGAAAACCAAGCGTTTTATCATAGTATTCACCAATCCCACCGGCACCGACAAGTCCAAGAATAGCAGCAGCTCGGATATTTACTTCGAAAGTATATAAAATATAGCTCGTGAAATGTGCGGTTATTTGTGGGATAACTCCAAAAAATATCCACTGTACTTTATTTGCACCTACTGCTGTCATTGCTTCTAAAGGTCCTGGCTCAATTGACTCGATTGCCTCATATAATAACTTTGCAATAAGACCGATGGAAAATACAGATAAGGCGAGCATGCCTGGCAAGGCTCCTAAACCAAAAATAGCAACAAAAATAGATGCTAGCAGTAAATCTGGTATGGTGCGAATCAAATTAAGAATGAAACGAAATGGATAATAAATAAAAGATACACGAAAGATATTATTTGCACATAAAAGAGCAAGTGGTACTGCAATAATTGCCCCTAAAGTAGTACCGATAACAGCCATTCTTATCGTCTCTAACATAGGTTCCAATATTCTTTCGAAATATTCCCAGTTTGGTGGCCACATTTGTACAAGCAAATCAAACATATTTGGAAATCCAAGGGTTAAATCACTGAAGGAAGAGTCTGTTTTATAAGCACTCCACCATAATAAAAGAACAACTAGAAGCACAGTCCATATGTGTTTTGTTTTTGCGGGAGGCGACGGTGCCATTAATATTGAGTGTTTCTTATCGTTTTTGTTCATACTGGTTCACCCAATAGTTCATCTTTTTTGATTGGCCGTCCATAAATTTCAGCAAATACTTCATCTGTAGCTGCTTCTACAGGTCCGTCAAATACCACCTCTCCCGCACGAAGACCAATAATTCTTGACGCATACTCCTTGGCTAAATCGATAAAGTGCAAGTTAACAACGGTTGTAATGCCGTCTTCTTCATTGATACGTTTTAAGTCATCCATTACTTGTTTTGTTGTAAGAGGATCTAGTGATGCAACTGGTTCATCTGCTAAAATTACTTGTGCTTCTTGGGCTAAAGCCCTTGCAATGGAAACACGCTGCTGTTGTCCGCCAGATAATTCATCTGCTCTTGAATAGGCTTTTTCCAGTATGTTGACACGCTTTAATGCATGCAACGATAATTGAACATCTTCTTTTGGAAATAATCCTAAAATAGTCCGCAGTGTATTATGATAACCGACACGTCCAGACAATACATTGCGTATAACAGAGGATCGTTTTACTAGATTAAAGCTTTGGAATATCATGCCAATATCACGGCGTATTTTTCTTAAGCCTGCGCCCTTGGCAGCTGTAATAGATTGTCCATCAATAAGTATTTCACCCTCTGATATTTCATGAAGACGGTTAATGGAACGAAGGAAAGTGGATTTTCCTGCTCCGGAAAGTCCAACAATAACAATAAATTCCCCTTTATTAATGGTTATGTTTATGTTATTTAAACCTTTTGTGCCATTCGGATAAATTTTAGTTACATTTTTAAACTGTATCAATTGACAACCAACTTTCTGCTGTATTTTCATAGGATATAAGAATAAAGAAATAGTTATGTGGAATTTTCTTTTTCTACGAAAAAATTGATTTATTCTTCATCAATTCTTTCATAGAAAAAAAACTCAACCATTCAAACGAGAAAGACTGAATGGTTGAGAGAAGAAAGGTGGATTCAAAAAAGCAATTAAGCAGTAGCAAGATGTGTTAAAAATTATGTAAATGCCTATTACTAAAAGCGATGCTGAAAGATTTGCCAGTATGTCTCCGCCAAACTAGTATACTACTCAGTCTTTACCTTTTTAGAATACTCACGAACGATATCAAATTTGCTGTCGTCTGATACAACATATCCTTCATGTGTATAGATTTCACTGATGATTTTATGTCCTTCATCGCTTTGGCCAATTTTAATGAACGCATCTTGCAGTTTCTTTTGCCAGTCTTTGTCCATATCGGAGCGAACAGAAATCGTATCATTCGGAATTGCTTCCGTTTTTGCAATTACTTTCGTATCATCAAATACTTTTGGGTAGTCAGCTTTTACAATATTACGTGCGTCTTGGAATACAACTGCAGCATCCACATCCCCATTTAATAGGGAGATAACTGCTTGGTCATGTCCTTTAATATTAACACCTTGTACATCTTTTTGTGGATCGATATGATTTTCTATTAATTTAGCAGCAGGCCATACATATCCAGCGGAAGATGTGACATCCTGGAATGCGATCTTTTTGCCTTTAAGATCTGCAATGCTGTTAATATTAGAATCTTTTTTTACAATGAAAATACTATTATAGAAATCTACTAATTGATCTTTTTGCGTTCCATCATCGTTAATTCCTTTACGCTGTGCTTGAAGAATGACGTCAGCAGCGTTTTTCTGTTTTGCTAAAACATAGGCAGTTGGAGGCAGGAAGCCAACATCCACTTTTTTAGAAGCCATCGCTTCAATGATAGTGTTATAGTTAGTAGAAACACTTACTTTTACAGGAATGCCTAACTCTTTCGATAATAAGCCTTCTAATGGCTTTGCTTTTGCTTCTAACGTTCCCGCATTGGAAGAAGGTACAAATTGAACCGTTAATTCTTTAGGCACATATGCATCTGCTTTTGAGTCTTTTTCATCTTTTGAAGACCCACAACCACTAAGCAAGCCAACTGCCAATGACAAAGTAATACCGAATGCTGCTAGTTTTTTTAACATTTTCCAACCCCCAAGTGATGTTATATTTAATTACATGTAAAAATATATCATAAAATTGTCGGAAAGTGGCAAAAAATTTGTGTGAAAAAATTATTTTTTTTTTGTGAATTTGAAATTTACGGAAGTTTCAAATTTGGTATATTTAACCTATTTGTTGGAATGTTGTATTATCAATAGATGATTGTCTGATATAAACATATATTGTAATATATTTATTAGAAATTATTTGCTTTATTGAATAGTTGGGAAAAAAGGGGAAAATATAAATTCTTCTACTATAATAATAAAAGAGTTGGAAAAGTGAGAATCACTATTCTGAGGAGAGGTGCTATCTTGGTAAATACAAAAATAATCATTTTGTTAACTAGTGATGTCCATGGGAATATATATCCAATAAACTATGGGAATAATGAGCAAGCACATGTAGGATTAGCAAAAGTGGCAGCTCTTATGGAGCAGGAAAGAAAAAAAAATAAACATGTAATCATGATTGATAATGGAGACTTAATTCAAGGCACACCATTAACTTACCATTATGTTAATTTTTTAGCTGAGAAAAAAAATCCGATGATAAAATGTCTAAACATGCTGCAATACGATGCAGCGGTTGTTGGCAACCATGAATTTAATTATGGTTTAAATGTTCTTAAAAATGCTGTTTTTGAATCTAAGTTTCCATGGTTGTGTGCAAACATAGTAGATAGCCGAACAGATGAACCTTTTCTTGGAAAACCATACATAATAAAAAAAATTGGAGCCTTTAAACTGGCTATTGTAGGAATAACAACACATTATATTCCTAATTGGGAAAACCCAAACCATATAGAAGGCTTGCGTTTTAAGGATGCACTATCAAGTGCTAAGGAATGGGTAGCAAAAATAAAAGAAGAAGAAAAGCCGGATATTGTGATAATTTCTTATCATGGAGGGTTTGAACGGGACATACAAACAGGTGAACCAACTGAAGTATTGACTGGTGAAAATCAAGGATACAGTATTTGCAGAGAAATAGATGATTTAGATGTGTTATTAACAGGACATCAACATCGTTCTTTAACTGGATCTTTATTTGGAACGGAGATTATTCAGGCCAGCAATAATGGCCAAATGGTTGGGAAGGTAACCCTTATCCTGAATGAAAAAGGGGAAGTTTTGGAGAAATCGTCTGAATTATTATCGGTTGCAGTTGCTGAAGAAAAGAAAGAAATAATCGAAATTGCAATGGAATATGAAAATAGTACGCAAAAATGGCTGGATACACCGATTGGATTCATTGATGGGGATATGATAGTAGACGACCCATTTGCTATTCGTTTAGAAGACAGCAGCTTAATTGAATTTATTAATAAAGTGCAAATGGAAGCTGCAAATGTAAAGATAGCAAATACAGCTTTATTTAATAATGAATCCCCGGGTTTTAAATCGAACGT
The DNA here is from genome assembly GCF_052663225.1 of Niallia sp. 03133. Lineage (NCBI taxonomy): Bacteria > Bacillati > Bacillota > Bacilli > Caryophanales > Bacillaceae > Niallia > Niallia sp. 03133. The sequence goes on along the minus strand of NZ_JBQTCY010000004.1, from coordinate 322,015 downwards.
AACGATGAGGGATATTGTTTCAAACTATATTTATCCTAATACGTTAAAGGTTCTTGCATTAAAAGCAGAAGATATAAAAGCTGCTTTAGAGCAGACAGCAAAATACTTTACATTAAATGAACAAGGAGAACCTTCTGTAAATCCATCGTTTATGTATCCAAAACCACAGCATTATAATTATGATATGTGGGAAGGGATTGAGTATATACTAGATATTTCAAAGCCAATAGGAAAAAGGGTTGTAAAGCTTCTATTTGAAGGAAAGCCATTAGAAGAGAATAAGGTATATGAAGTAGTCATGAATAATTATCGTGCAGGCGGCGGCGGAAACTATTTAATGTTTCAAAATAAGCCGGTGGTACGTGAAGTTCAATTTGATATGGCAGAGCTTATTGCGAATTATATAATGGAAAGAAAAACAGTGGCTGCAACATGTGATCATAATTGGAAGGTCATTTGGTAGAAAAAGTAGGTTTCAAGCACATTGCTTTATCGACAGTTTGCCGACAGGCAGGATAATATTTTTTATAGGAAAAAGATTGACATATTAGTGCTTTAGTCTTAATATTAAAAAAATTAAGATAATAAAGGAAGTTCTATGTTTTCAGTTTGTAGAAGGCTAAAGCAATTCCATCCAATTATTATGAATTAGTTAATTTTAGAAAGGATGAAACATGGTGACAAAAAGACCTGTAATTGGGATAACGAGCGCGTATGTATTTCATAATAAATTTATGGAGGGTGTCTATACCCACCATGACTATCATAAAACAATTGCTAAAAATGGTGGTCTTCCTATTATTTTGCCTTTTGTTCAGGAAGAACTGGCAGAAGAAATGGTGGAACAATGTGATGCTATTTTATTAAGCGGCGGTGAAGATGTGGATCCATCTATGTATAATCAAGATCCCCATCAAAAATTAGGTGCAACTATTCCATTGCGAGATAAAGTAGAGCTGAATATAGTAAAAGCTGCAATGAAGAGAAATCTTCCTATATTCGCTATTTGCCGTGGAATTCAACTAGTAAATGTTGCACTTGGAGGCACCCTGATTCAAGATATCCCAAGTGTTGTGAAAGATAGCATTAAGCATAGTCAAACAGTTGATCGAAGCTGGGATACACATTGGGTAACAGTAGAGCAGAACAGCAGACTTGCGAATATTGTTGGTGAAGCTGCAGTTCGTGTAAATAGTCTGCATCATCAGGCAATTGACCGTGTGGCGGATGATTTAGCTGTGGTTGCACAAAGTGCGGATGGCATAATCGAAGCAGTAGAGCATAAGAACTATCAAAACTTCTTCCTTGGAATTCAATGGCATCCGGAATCAATGGCTGCAACAGATGAAAAAATGAATCGATTATTTGCAGAATTTGTAAAAAGCGCTAAAAAACAGTTTGTTCAATAGAAACGCAGTATATAAGCATGACAATTATTATACATAATCAGGAAAGTAAACTAACTATATTTCATCGTTCAAAATAATAAGCGATGAATACTAGAGAGTATTAAAAAAGAAAAAAAATTAGTATTACTAAGGAAAATCAGCTAAAATAGAACAGTAACACATATTTTACTCGGAGGTATTTTAGAATGAGCGAAAAAACTTTTACTATTATTGATGAGACAGGAATACATGCTAGACCAGCTACTTTATTGGTTAGCACAGCTAGCAAATTTAAATCTGATATGCAAATTGCATATAAAGGCAAATCTGTTAACTTAAAATCCATAATGGGTGTTATGTCATTAGGTGTTCCACAAGGTGGAGAAATTACTATTTCTGCAACTGGGGAAGACGAAGCAGATGCAGTTGCAGGTTTAGAAAGCGCATTGAAAAACGAAGGATTAGTAGGTTAAGTTTTATCCATAAAGAGACCCTCTCTAAAAAAGAGGGTCTTCCTTATTTTATAGACAGTGGAGAAACGCTTTAAAGAATAATTTTTAGAATAATCAATAAACCCATATACATATATTAAATATATTAAAAATAGATATACACAACTTTATCACAATAGAGACTAATAAGCTGTGTTCATATGAGCTAAGAAAATTGGAGGACTACTGATGATTGTACAAGCTGAAGGAGTAGGATTAAAAAGAAGCGGTAACTGGATTTTGCAGAATATTAATTGGGAAATTAAAAAAGGAGAACATTGGGTTTTATATGGATTAAATGGAGCTGGAAAGACCGCGCTGCTAAATATGCTTTGTGCTTATTATCATCCAACTGTTGGTAATGTTGAAGTATTGGGGAAGGTTTTCGGAAAAGCAGAATTAGGTGGAGCATTACGAAGAAAAATAGGCTTAGTGTCTAATAGGCTACAGCAAAATTTATATGCATCGGACAGTGCCTTTGAAATTATTCTAAGTGGTGCTTTTGCATCAATCGGCTTATATGAGACACCAACAGATGAAATTAGGGAAAAAGCGATTGATTTATTAAAACAGTTAGGGTGTTTTAAGTATGCTGACCGTGCTTATAGCAGTTTATCACAAGGGGAGAAGCAAAGGGTATTAATTGCAAGGGCATTAATGCTTGACCCAGAATTAATTATCTTGGATGAGCCTGCAACAGGGCTTGATTTTCTTGCAAGAGAGCAGTTATTAGAATCAATTGATCAGATGGCAAACAGTAAAAATGCACCAACGATTATTTATGTAACCCATCATTTAGAAGAAGTGCTGCCAATATTCAGTCATTCGTTATTATTGAAAAAAGGAACTGTTTTTGCTAAAGGAAAAACAACAGATATGATGTCCAGTGAAAATTTATCGCAATTTTTCGAATTGCCAGTGAAGGTTATATGGAACAATGGACGACCATTGCTGACACGTTCTTAACTGGAAAAAGAAGAACATGTAATAGATTAAATGCTATAGTGTAAATAATTAATTCTATAAGAAGAAAGAATGCACAAATGATTTCATAAGAAGAATCTCTTGTGCATTTTTATTCACAATTGAACGTTGCGCCTTCACTTTTCTTGCTACTCTTTCCAATCTTCATATACTACCACTCCTCCTGTTAGATCTATTGTATTTCTTTCGCCTTTATAAAGTAATTTTCCGTCTTCTTCTACTAGTAAATTTTCATACGTATACACTTTTTTTCCATTTGGGAGTGTAATAACTACTTTCGCTCCTAAATCTTCTTTAGCGGCTGTGGTTTGGTTGAAATAATGTCCTATTATTAGGTGTACAGTTAAAAAAACAGCTGCTGCTAATAATGTTAATAATACATAAAATTTTGCACCGTATGATTTTTTTTTATGTTCATATTTATCTGAACGTTTCATAGTCTCCTCCAAAAAATCGTGCTAGTTACTTAGCGAAAATAGACTGGCTTAGCCAGTATTTAAAGGGTAATATTACCTTTACTGTTGGAGTTTTACTTTATGTAAAGTCTCTGTTAAATTTAATTGTTAGTTTCTGAATGGTCATGGAATCTACTCGCTTTCCGCGGACGAACCGGCAAGCCACCTTGCTCGTACCCGTCTGAGCTGAGGTCTTGCCAGCCCGTTATTTAAGCAAGAGTCACGCAAATTCCCTTCCAAAAAACAACACGATCGTTTAACAAAGACCTTTAAGCTAATAAAATTAGCACCCTGTCACATGAAAAGAAGCAGTTTTTTTAAGTTTATTGTTGTAGTTGAAGCAGGGAGCGGCCTGAATACACGAAGACTCCTGTGGGATTAGCGAGACAGGTGAGACCCCACAGGATCATGCTCCGAGGAGGCTCATCGCTCGCCCCACGGAAAGCGAAGTGTATACAGGCTGCGGAACCCTTTTTTCAGGGTAGCTTAATTAAAAGAACTGTCATTATGGATAAAAGTTATTAGTAATAAAATTCCCATATTAGTAAAATATGAAACTGCTATTCAAAAGATGATAAAAAACAGCCTTAAAAAATAAATGCAACTAACAGAGTTTTTTTGAAAGAATAAATTTTTTGGAAAAATGAAACATTTTTCCCCTTCTTACGTATTAAAGATAACAATGGTACAAAAGGAGGAGTGATAAGGAAAATTACCAGGTTTTCAATAATTGTTTACTTTTCTAGTTTGATAGCCTTACTCAGATGCTCATTATCCAGTCATAAACCTTTTAGCTCCTCTCAAGGTTTTTTACTCCTCGAAATTTAAACGTTTTTTATTAGCCTGTGTTTTTTTATATTTTAAAAATTTTTCTACACACTGAATACAACATATTAATTTGAAGGAGCTGTCATATTAAAAATCAATTTATGGAAAGAGAATGATGTTTATGGAGTTATTTGGCGCTTCTATTAGTTCCATTTATTTAATTATCTTAATTGTATCGGGAATATGCATTTTTTTAACGTTATTAATAGCGGATGTTTTTAGTGCAGATATTGGTTTCTTTAACCCAACGTTAATCTTGGCATTTTTAACGATTTTATCTGCAAGTGGTTATTTGCTTGAGAAATATACAATAATGAACAGCGTATTCATCTTTATTATTTCTTCAATAGGAGCTTTTCTAGTTGCAGCATGTTTGCATTTTTTTGTATTTATTCCTTTATCAAATGCAGAGGAATCGTTAGTATATAATGATGATTCTTTAAAAGGAAGAGTAGGAAAGGTACTTACCTCCATCCCGAAAGATGGCTATGGTGAAATTATGATTGAGAGTTACAGCGGACATATAGTGAAAACCGCCACTGGTTTTTATAACGAAGAAATTAATGGAAGCAGTACCATTGTTGTAATTGAAGTGAAAAACAATATAGCGTATGTCATTGAACAAGCGGATTTATAAGAGACAAGGAGGAAATAGAATATGCTAGATATTTGGATTATTGTCGGAGTTGTTGTTATTTTATTACTTGCCTTAATTAGTATTTTTATAGCCAAGTATAAAACAGTTGGACCAGATGAGGGATTGATTGTAACAGGAAGTTATTTAGGTTCGAAAAATGTGCATGTAGATGAGGCGGGAAATAAGATAAAAATTATTCGAGGTGGAGGAACTTTTATTCTCCCGGTTTTTCAACAATCGGAGCCTTTAAGTTTATTATCGTCCAAATTAGATGTATCCACTCCTGAAGTATATACCGAACAAGGAGTGCCAGTAATGGCAGATGGAACGGCCATTATTAAAATCGGCGGTTCTATTGGAGAAATTGCAACTGCAGCTGAACAGTTTTTAGGAAAAACAAAACAAGATCGTGAAAATGAGGCAAGGGAAGTTTTAGAAGGTCATTTACGTTCTATCCTAGGAAGTATGACTGTAGAGGAAATCTACAAAAATCGGGATAAATTTTCTCAGGAGGTACAAAGGGTTGCTTCACAGGATTTAGCGAAAATGGGCTTGGTGATAGTTTCTTTTACCATTAAAGATGTCCGAGATAAAAATGGCTATTTAGAATCGCTTGGAAAACCACGAATTGCACAAGTAAAAAGAGATGCTGATATTGCTACTGCTGAAGCGGATAAAGAAACTCGCATAAAAAAAGCCGAGGCCGATAAAGATGCGAAAAAAGCAGAATTAGAAAGAGCAACAGAAATTGCGGAAGCGGAAAAAGAAAATCAAATGAAAATCGCGGACTATAGAAGAGATCAGGATATTGCAAAAGCCCGCGCTGACCAAGCATATGATTTAGAAACAGCTCGTTCAAAACAGGAAGTAACCGAACAGGAAATGCAGATTAGAATTATCGAAAGACAAAAACAAATTGAATTAGAAGAAAAAGAGATTTCCAGAAGAGAAAAACAATATGATTCAGAAGTGAAAAAGAAAGCAGATGCCGACCGATATGCCATGGAGCAGGCAGCAGAAGCAAATAAAAGAAGAGAAATTGCAGAAGCGGATGCGAATCAATATCGTATTGAATCACAAGCCAAAGCGGAAGCTGAAAAAGTACGTGTCGATGGTTTGGCCAAAGCAGAAGCCGAAAAAGCGAAAGGGGAAACAGAAGCAGAAATTATTCGCTTAAAAGGTTTAGCGGAAGCGGAAGCAAAACGGAAAATTGCTGAAGCATACGAACAGTACGGTCAGGCAGCTATTTTAGATATGGTTTTAGATATGCTGCCGGAATATGCAAAACAAGTGGCGAGTCCTTTAGCCAATATTGATAAAATTACGGTTGTGGATACAGGAAGTGATGGCAGTAATGGAGGAGCCAATAAAGTGACTGGGTATGCTACGAATTTAATGTCCACCATGCAAGAATCATTAAAAGCATCTGCCGGAATAGATGTAAAAGAGTTGCTTGAAAACCTATCAGGGAAAGGAAATATCCGCCAAAGCCTTGATGGATTAGCAGATGAAATAAGGAAAAACGAAATGCCAGATAAAATAGAAATATAAAAAACGCTCCAAAAAGTATACACTTTTTGGAGCATTTTTGTTCTTATTTTTTTAAATCTTCGATGGAATTAATGTTCATGTAGGAAGGAACTACTAAACCAAGTTTTGTACCTTCTAAGTTTGTTCCCAAGTCTTCAAATTTACCTTCGAATTTTTTTGCATAGTCAGCATGTGTTGTTGGCAGCCATGCTGATACATGTGCATCTAAGCTTCCGTCCGCAACTCCAGTCCAAAGCGGACCTGCTTCTACTTGACTTAATGTAACTTTATAACCTAAATCGGTTAGAACTTTTCCAACTACATTTGTACTTGCAACTTCACTATCCCATGCTACATAACCGATTTTAATTTTGTCGCCTTTTACTTTGTTGACGCCTTTCGTCCACTCAGCTACTTTGTCTGCATTATCTTTTACCCATTTTGCAGCTGCTTTATCTGGATCCGTCCCTTTTGTAATGTCCAACATGACTTTACCCATCTCGTCTGTATCCCAGTGGAAATTATCTAATACTTGGTAAGCTTCCGGTAAATCTTCTTTTAGTCCTTTGCGAGCAATTGTATGAATATTTTCATCTTTTCCAAATGTCCCTTTTGGATCTTCCAAATATTTTAGATCATAGGATGCAAACATCCAATGTGGAGTCCAGCCAGTTACGATAATAGGTTCTTTTTTATCATACGCTTTTTTTAATGCAGCAGTCATTGCAGCACTTGATCCTTCTACGACTTTCCAATCTTTTAAATCATAATCAGTTAATGCTTGGTTGGATGCTTTCATTAATCCAGCTCCTGGGTCAATTCCAACAATCTTTTGATCAACGGAATCTGCAACTGTTGCATTTTCATCTTTTTTCGATCCACATGCAGCGAGTGCAAGTGTTAAAGCTAGTACTAAAAATAAACTAATAAACTTCTTCATCTTAATTAATTCCCCCACTTTTTTTATTTCCTATATTTTGTGTAATTCTATCAAGAATAATAGCGACAACAACAATAGCTAATCCGGCTTCAAATCCTCGGCCAATTTGTATTTGTGTAACGGCGCGGTAAACATCTGCGCCAAGGCCAGGTGCTCCGACCATTGCTGCAATTACTACCATAGATAGTGCAAGCATGATACTTTGGTTGATACCAGCCATAATAGTAGGCATGGCAAGCGGCAATTGAACTTTTAATAATTTTTGTCCTGTTGTACTTCCAAATGCTTCAGTAGCTTCTGTAATATCACTTGGAACTTGCTGAATGCCAAGAATCGTTAATCGAATAGTAGGCGGCATGGCAAATATAACGGATGCTACTACTCCAGGAACGACTCCTATGTTAAAGAAAAAGATGGCAGGTATTAAGTAAACAAATGCTGGCATTGTCTGCATAAAGTCCAGAACTGGGACAACAATTTGTTTTACTGCATTTTTCTGTGATGCCCATATTCCCATTGGTACTCCTATCAAAATGGAAATGATAACAGAAGAAAGCACTAACGCTAAAGTATTTAACATTGGTTCCCAGTATCCTAGATTGTCTACAACAAATAATCCAACTAACGTAAATAAAGCAATTTTTTTATTGGCAAATTTCCATGCAATTAATGCCAAGATAATCATAAATAAATAGGATGGTATAAATGCTAAAATAGTAACTAAACCTTCTACAACAGTTTCAAGTGCTTCTGAAATACCATCAAAGGCTACAGCAAAAGTAGTGGTTAACCAATCTACGAACGAATCAATCCAATCGGCAATTGGCAGTTTAGGCAATAAGTTTCCCATTAGTTATTCACCTCCGTTTTTAGCTGTTCGGCAGATTCTTCTTGCGTATTAATATTTTCATTATTTCCTGCGAGAGCCCCGATTACTGCACCTCTAACAACAAGTCCTTTTAGACGTTTTTCTTCATCGACAACTGCTACAGGAATAGCTGCAGATGAAACTTGATCAAATAGGTCTGTTAATAGGGTTTCTCCTGGCACTGTTGTAATATCTTCGATCAAGATTTCCTGAATGGATTGATTTTGCTCAATTGCACGTTTTGCATCATCGGCAGTAATAGCTCCAAGCAGTACTTTTCGTTTGTTAACAATGTAAATGCTGGAAATTCCCAAGTCTCTCATTATTTGCAGAGCAACACGCGGCCCTTTCTCTACTTGAACAGATTCAGCACGCTTCATTACATGGTTTGCAGTTAATACTTTTGATAAATCAACATCTTCTACAAAACGTTCTACATAATCATTGGAAGGATTCATTAATATTTCTTCTGGTGTTCCTACTTGAACAATGGATCCATCTTTCATGAGAGCTATTCGGTCTCCAATTCTTAACGCTTCATCTAAATCATGTGTGATAAAAATGATTGTTTTTTCCATATTAGACTGCAAATCTAATAATTCATCCTGCATATCTTTACGAATAAGCGGGTCTAATGCACTGAAAGCCTCATCCATTAGAAGAACGTCTGGATCATTTGCCAATGCTCTTGCAAGGCCAACCCTTTGCTGCATTCCTCCGCTTAATTGATCAGGATATTGGCTTTCATATCCTTCTAAACCAACAAGTTTAAGAGATTCTTCAGCACGTTGTTTTCTAGTTTGTTTATCAATACCTTGAATTTCTAAACCATATTCCGTATTTTCTAGTATCGTTCGATGTGGAAGAAGAGCAAATTTTTGGAATACCATGCTGATTTTTTCTCTTCTAACTTTTCGCAGTTCGTCTTTAGACATCTCTACAATATTTTTTCCGTCAATATAAACTTTTCCAATTGTCGGATCTATTAGACGGTTAAGCATACGGACTAGCGTAGATTTACCACTTCCTGATAAACCCATAATGACAAAAATTTCTCCGGCTTTTACTTCAAAGCTCGCTTTGTTTACACCAACCGTTGAACCGGTTTTCTTTAATATTTCTCCTTTTGAAGAACCGTTATTTAATAAAGTTATGGCTTTTTTACTGTTTTTACCGAAAATCTTTGTAACATCTTCAATTTTAACTTTTACCGTTTCTTTCATATTTTCACCTCATTTAATTCCAAGCCGCATTGCCACCAAATAAGTATAAGACTATTGTCTGTCAAGAGGCAAAGTTGATATTTAGCCAAATTCCTTTGTAAAGTACGTACAGAAAAAACTGAACGTACAGAATTATAAAGATGCTTAGTATTCCTCCTATATGCTCGCAGATGCTTTGTGATATCATCCTTTACAAATCTTTAATTCATGATAATCTAATAAAAGAAAATGAATAATATAAAGCATTTTATCAAAGCTATAAAAGTAAATATGTGTGATCCTAAAAAGACGATAATGCTAGTATTTGTTATATTAACGGTTTTATACACGTATACAGCCAAATTTATCAACCTTTTAGGTATTAAGGAAGAAATTCTTTGAAAATAAACGAAGAGTTTATTTTCTACTGATTATAAATATCATAATATGATGGATGTGAAGTAAATCATGGAAGGTAAAGAGCAGTTAGATCATGCTCGAGAAAGAGTTATTGATGCGATTGCCCAGAATATTAATTTATATGGAGTAACAGATTCGATTGGAAGGTTATACGGGATGTTGCTTTTTCAAGAAAACCCAATGACATTAGATGAAATGAAAGAAGAATTGGGAATGAGCAAAACGAGCATGAGTACATCTGTTCGAACATTATTAGACTTAAAAATGGTTGATAAAGTTTGGAAAAAAGGTGTTCGAAAAGATTTATATAAAGCAGAAGATGATTGGTATCAATCTTTCATTGATTTTTTCACCATAAAATGGCGAGCGGGTGTTTCCATGAATGTATATGCAATGGAAAAATCATTATCAGAATTAGAAAAGTTAATCCAACAAGAGAATGTCGAAGAGGAAATCAAGCTGTCAGCCAAAAAGGATATAGAAAAAATACATCATGCACTTGATTATTATAATTGGTTAAATCGTTTTGTAGATAGTTTGGATTCTCATAAAATATTTAATTTTATCCCAAAGACAAAAGATAAATAAGTTTGAACTTACATCTTTTTTTACTTATGGAAAAGCAGTTAATCAGCTTGTAAAGATGGAAATAATACAATTCACAAAACGCTCGGCATTTGGCCCCTTTATAAGGGGTCTTTTTGTGCACTTCAAAATAAGAAGTTTAGGCATACTTATCTTCTTCTAGTGAAAAAACCTAAAAAATGTGCTTTTGACTATCGCACATTTTGGGATATTTGAATAGGATATACAGAATTAAAAAAAGGAGGTAGTTATTCATGGGTGAAGTTGGTTACGGCGGAGGTTTCGCTCTTTTAGTAGTATTATTTATTCTTTTGGTGATCATTGGTGCTTCTTGGGGCTACGGCGGATTTTATTAATTAGAAAAGTTCATTATTCATTATAAAAAAAGGAGGAATAACGTATGTACGGATACGGATCTGGCTGTGGATATCCTAGCTATGGATACGGTTACGGTTGTTGTGGTTACGGCGGAGGTTTTGCTTTAATCGTTGTATTATTTATTCTTTTAATCATTGTTGGTGCAGCTTGTTTTAAATGGTAAGAAAAAAGCACATGAATAGGATGAGCTTTGTCGGTTAAAATGGTTGAAATGAATGTTCAAATGGAAATTGTTAATGTGTCTAAAAAAGAAGAAGTGGACTGAATTCATCTTTTCAGTCTGCTTCTTCTTTTTGCTTGCTCCATGTTTGATTTATTAAATGGAAAAAAATGTTCTAGTGTTATGAAGAAGTTGTGTATAGACTATATCCACTGTCACTTTTTTTAAATTGGCAATTTCTTTTATTGTATGATGAATCATGCTCGGCATGGTTTCCATTTGTTGAAATGGGCCTTCAAACGGCCATGGACCATCTGTTTCAGCCATCATACGGTCAAGAGGATATTTATAGATAAGATTTCGGATTTCCTCTTCATAAAGTACATCTGGTGTAATAGAAACATAGCATTTGTTATTTATTAAATGCTCAATCGTGGAAGAATCACCTTTAAACCAATGGAATTGTGCATTCATATAATTATGTTTTTCTAATAAACGAAGGGCAATTGGTGCTTCATCATAGATGCTGTGCAGGACAACTGGCTTTGCATATTTTTTTGCCAATTGGATAAATTGTTCTAATAATTCTATATACGGTTCTAATGGAAAGAGAGATGGATTTTCTTTTCGGGCATAGTGGGGAAGCCCCACTTCTCCAATTGCTGTCATATTGTGTTGATGTTCGCTTATCCAATGAAATAATGATGTCAATTCATTATCCTCAGGAAGCAGCTGTTCAGGGTGAAAACCGTAAGCTGTATGAACAAAAGGGTACTTCTCTCGCAAACGATCGTTGATTATACAGGATTTTTTATTCATGGATACAGTAAGGACAGCTTCGAGGGAAGTATCATTCTGCATTTTTTCAATACTGCTCTGTTCATATTGATCAAGGTGGATATGGGCATCTATTATTTTTTTCATTTCATAGTGCCCTCCTGGTTTTGCAATAAGAAATATATCTTCTTTTTCCATTCAAGGAATGATGGTTCAAGCCATAAATTCTCTTCCCTTGGTCTGTTAAAGGGTACTGTAATCTCGGTTAAAATATGTGCAGGACGGTTGGATAAAATAAAAATTCGATCGGATAAGAATAGTGCTTCATCAATATTATGTGTAATAAATAAAACTGTCCGTTTATGCTCTTCCCAAATAGATAGCAGCCATTTTTGCATTTCTAATCGTGTAAATTCGTCCAATGCTCCAAAGGGTTCATCTAAGCATAATAGATTTTCAGCGCTTAAAAGTGCTCGGATAAAAGATACACGCTGTTTCATTCCACCAGATAATACATTTGGATAGGCTTTTTCAAAGGCGCCGAGGCCTGCCTTCCTAAGCATGTTTTTTGCTTTTTGTATATCTTTTTTGCCTTTTAACTCTTGTGCTAAAATAACATTTTCTAATACGGTCCTCCAAGGGAATAAGGATGCCGATTGTGGCATATAGCTGATGTATCCTTTTTTTCCAGTAATGTTTTCTGTTTTTAATTGTATTTCTCCTGAATCTGGTGTCATAATCCCGCCAATTAAATGAAAGAGCGTGCTTTTTCCACTTCCTGACGGTCCTAGAATAGAGACAAACTCACCTTCTTGAATGGACATATTTATTGAGTGTAAAACAGCATTTTCTTCAAAAGACATCGAGATATTTTTGATTTCAAGAAAAGTCATTTTCCTGCCTCCTTTCGAGTTCCTTTAATACAGCATTTTTCCAACAGCCGAATAATAAGGAAAAAGAGCATGCTTAATAGCATAATGGCAAATATGGCTACAAATACTCGGTCAGTCCGAAAGGAAGAAGAAGCTAGTTTCATATATACACCTACCCCTTGTTTTGTACCAAGCCATTCCGAAATTACTGCACCCATTACACTGTATGTTGCGGAAATTTTCAGCCCTGAAAAAATGGAAGGCAGTGCATATGGCCATTCTAATTTCCAAAAAAGCTGGCGTCTATTGCTTCCTGACATTATCATGTAGTGTTTTAATTCATTGGAAGTTTGGCGAAATCCATCAAGGCAGGCAATCGTAATGGGAAAAAAGCAGATTAGTATGATAATGATTAATTTCGGCAAAATGCCAAATCCAAACCAAATTATGAGCAATGGAGCTAATACAATGGTAGGGATATTTTGCGATAAGATGAGCAATGGATAAAAAGATTTGCGCAAAAAAGGAATCCGATGTAAAGCGATTGCCATGCCTAAACCACAAATGGTTGCAATAATAAAACCAAACAATGCTAATTGAGTGGTGGAAAGTAAATGAATAGAAAATGAATTCCAGCTTTGGAACATTTCTTTTAAAATATTTAGTGGGGAAGGAAGAATCCAAGCTTCTATGAGAAAAATATGTACAGCTGCTTCCCAGACAATAAATAAAAGAAGGAGAACCAAAATCGGTCTCCAGCTGTTATTGAACAGTTTTTTCATTATTTATATTTCCCTGTTAGATCTTCCATTGCAATTCCAGTTGGCTGATACAGTACTTTGATTTGAGTGATGACATTGCTGCTGCCGATTTCAATCATTTTTTTATTCATATTGCTGATAATGGAAAACAACTCATCCATATCTCCTTCAATCGTTGTTTCCAAAGGATGAACCTCATATTTAACGCCAGACTCTTGAATTACCTTAATCGCTTCATCTACATATGGGATAACATCTTCTCCATTTTTTGTTTTTGGGATAATTTGAATACTTATTAATGAATTAGCCATCGTTTCTCCTCCTTAATTATTTTGGTAGAAAATCATTTGTAAAGGCAGTCTTAGCATTCAGCTTTTTATCTAACAATTTATTATCATACATCCAATTAGCATAATTTTCCCAAACAGATAACTTTTGTTCTCCCCAGCGAGGAGCATCATCTTGATATTTGGAAGCCAGCCATTCTTGGCTTTTTTTCACTAAGTTTTTATCTAGATCCGGAGCAGCTTTTAATAGAATATTTGCAGCTTCATCAGGATTTTTTATGGAATATTGATATCCTTCAGAAGCTGCTTTTACAAAGGCTTTCACTGTATCCGGATCAGAATTTATCATTTTTTCGTTCGTAGAAAGAACAGGTGTGTAATAATCTAATTTATCGCTGTAGTCCGTTAAGTAAATCATATTTAATTTTTCACCGCGAAGTTCTGCTTCCATGCCTGTCCATCCATAATAAATCCAAGCAAAATCAATATTTTTTTTCACGGCTGTAAAAAAGTCCGTGTCTCCTATATTAACTATATCAACATCGTTTACATTGGCATTTTCTTGCTTCATTAAAGAGGATAATACAGATTTTTCTACCTCTGAACCCCATCCGCCATAAGTTTTACCAGCAAAATCTTTTGGACTTTTAATATTTTTTTCCATTGGTGAAGCAAAACCAGATGTATTATGTTGAATAATAGCTGCAATGGATACTATAGGAACATCTTGCATTCTTGCTTGTGTTATTCCTTCTTGGTAGCTTACTCCAAAATCAGCTTTTCCAGAAGCTACTAATGTATCAGCTCCTGCATCACCTGGTGTGATAATATCAACATCTAATCCTTCTTTTTTAAAATAGCCTTTTTCCTTTGCTACATATAATCCAGTATGGTTTGTGTTAGGTGTCCAGTCTAAAACAACAGTTACCTTTTTTAAGCTTTTTTCTGCATTATCTTTTTTAGAATCAGATGAATTGCTGCAGCCTGCCAGCAGAAGAAGTACAGCTATTAAGAATAGTAGTTTTTTCATTTATGTTACCTCCGTTTATTTTGGAAAAGAAAAAGAATCGAAATCAGTCTATCGTCAAATGTATTCTATTGTATATTTCTGCTTTTATTTTGTTTGCAAATAGAACAAAGTGTTATGGTAGGAAGCAGCTTTCACACAAACAATAAAACATCAAAATAAGCGTTCAAGTTTAAGAACCTGAACGCTTTAAAAACATTAGTATGTAAAAATAGGCGTTTCCTACGCTGGTATAAACCAGATCAGGTTCAAAGGGTTTCTAATCTTATGGATCGTTCTCAACCAGCAACACTGGTTCCCCCACTATAATCTTTCTTATTCATTTCCTATTACATTATAACAGAAAGTAGATCGAATACTATTATTTTAAGGGAATTTCAGTCTGTTTCCAAAGCACGCTTTTCAAATGGAAGATAGGCTTAATAATTCATTATTTCTCTTCTGGTCATGTATTGATAAAATAAAGGAAAGCAATAAGAAGAAGGAGGGAATTGCTGTGATAATCGATTTAATAAAAAATGCAAACCATTTAGTAGTTTTTACAGGTGCTGGGATGTCAACGGAAAGCGGGCTGCCAGATTTTCGATCTGCAAATAGTGGGTTATGGACAAAAGAAAAGAAAGCATATTTATCCAGTACCGAGGCGTTAAATACTCATGTACAGGAATTTGTTGCATTTTATCGAGAAAGAGTATTGGGAATTCAGCAGTTCAAACCTCACAAAGGGCATTATATTTTAGCCAATTGGGAGAAAAAAGGACGATTAAAGCGTATTATCACTCAAAATGTAGATGGATTTCACGAGGCAGCAGGCAATAAAAAGGTGGATGAATTACATGGGACATTACAAAAGCTACATTGTGAAGCATGTGGTGAAGTCTTTTCGAGCGAAAAATATTTGGATCAAGAATACAAATGCAAATGCGGAGGTATATTACGGCCTTCGATTGTACTGTTTGGAGAGATGCTTCCCGAAAAGCCTTTTCTTCAAGCAGAAGAAGCTGCCATCCAATCAGATGTATTTATAGTATTAGGTTCTTCTTTAACTGTTTCTCCAGCAAATCAGTTTCCTCTAATTGCAAAACAAACAGGTGCTAAATTAGTAATCGTGAATGGAGAAAAGACGGATTTTGATAAAATTGCAGATATAGTCATTCATAGACAAATCGGAGAAGTATTAGAAGAATGGGATAAAGCAATCGGATTAGGTACAGATATTGGGTGAAGATAATATTATAGAAGAAACTTGGATAATAGCAGTTAGGTTTCTTTCATTTGCCGCAAAACGACCGCATTCGCTTTTGTATTTGCATTTAGGATTGCAAACTTTTTCGTATCAGGCTAATATTAGGGAATGGACTTAAAATGAAAGCGTAAAAAGAGAGGAAAGTAGCATGTCTAACAATTTTAAAGAAAGTGTACTATCTCGTCGCACATTTGCGATAATTTCCCATCCTGATGCAGGGAAAACTACATTAACGGAAAAATTATTATTATTCGGCGGGGCAATTCGCGATGCTGGAACTGTAAAAGGGAAAAAAACAGGTAAATATGCAACAAGTGATTGGATGGAAATTGAAAAGCAAAGAGGAATTTCCGTTACTTCCAGTGTGATGCAATTTGATTATAAAAACGCAAGAGTAAATATATTAGATACACCTGGGCATCAGGATTTTAGTGAAGATACGTATCGGACATTAACTGCAGTCGACAGTGCAGTTATGATTATTGATTCTGCAAAAGGGATTGAAGCACAAACATTAAAGTTATTTAAAGTGTGCCGCATGAGAGGAATTCCTATTTTTACTTTTATTAATAAGTTGGATCGTCAAGGGAAGTCCCCATTAGAATTATTGGCAGAATTGGAAGAAGTAATGGGAATTGAGTCATATCCAATGAATTGGCCAATTGGAATGGGGAAAGAATTTTTAGGGATTTATGATCGATATTATAATCGAATTGAACAATTTCGTGTGGAGGTTGGCGAAAAATATATTTCGTTAAATGCAGATGGAGAAATAGATGGGGATCATCCAATAAAAAGAGATTCTTTATATGACCAAACATTGGAAGAGATTATGCTTCTGAATGAAGCAGGCAATGAGTTTTCAGCAGAGAAAATTAATAACGGTGACTTGACTCCTGTTTTCTTCGGAAGTGCTCTGAGCAATTTTGGTGTGCAGACATTCTTAGAAACGTATTTAAATTTTGCACCTACGCCACAAGCGAGAAACTCTACTTCTGGAAAAATTGATCCACTTTCAGAAGAATTTTCTGGATTCATCTTTAAAATTCAAGCAAATATGAATCCTGCTCATCGAGATAGAATCGCCTTTTTACGAATATGTTCTGGCAAATTTGAACGAGGAATGTCTGTTCAATTATCAAGAACAGGAAAGCAAATTAAACTAGCGCAATCCACCCAATTTATGGCAGATGACCGAAGTACGGTGAATGAGGCGGTAAGCGGTGATATTATTGGGTTGTATGATCCTGGTTTTTATCAAATAGGAGATACGCTAACCTCGAGCAAGACTTCGTATCAATATGATAAACTACCGCAGTTTACGCCTGAACTTTTTGTAAGAGTAACAGCGAAGAACGTATTGAAACAAAAGCATTTCCATAAAGGAATTCAACAGCTTGTACAAGAAGGAGCAATCCAGTTTTATAAAACGGTTAAAACAGAAGACTACCTTTTAGGTGCTGTTGGGCAGTTGCAATTTGAAGTGTTTGAGCATCGAATGAAGAATGAATATAATGTAGATGTTCTGATGGAGAATGTAGGTTCAAAAATTGCCCGTTGGACTGTGGAGGAAGAAGTAAATGAGAATTTGTCGAGCGGAAGAAGTCTATTAGTTGAAGATCGTTATGGGAAAAAAGCCTTTCTTTTTGAAAATGATTTTGCACTAAGATGGTTTCAAGATAAAAACCCAGAAGTAAAATTATATAATCCAATGGATGCTGAAACGGAATAACCGTTATTAAAATCAGAACGCAATGGACATCTGTTGTAAAAAGAGTTTCCTGGTAGTCAGCTAAACTGACTTGCAGGAAACTCTTTTTTTGGAGGTTGAAAAACAGCAGAGTTGAATTTCCTAATAGGAATCCGATGTTAAGCGCCATATAATAATCAATTCCAAAAAAATAAAAAAAGTATCTAAAAATTATTATTTTAAAAACATGATGATATTACTGCGGTATTTACGAATTAACATATTCTTCAAAAAAATAGGTAAATAAAGGATGTATAAAAAAGAAAAATTGTATGTTCTTGTAGGTTTCAATAAGTGAAGTGTAGGTTTTTATCACTTTAAGTCCAATAATATTCTATTTGAATAATATAAAAAGTAGTCACAATAGTTTTTCTTGCGAGACTATTATAAGTATTCGAAAAAAACATTTGTATTTATCTGAAAAATCGGTATAATAAAAATCAAGTTGTTACAAAAGACGACAAACGGTGTTAGAATTTGTAACAATGACTGGAATTTTAAATGGCATTTCCAATTTATGAAATTTTGATTAGAGAAAAAAGAAGAGATTTTATAATGGAAATGTATATTTAATTAAAATGTGTAGGGGGAATTAGTTCATGAAAAAGAGTTTATCCTTATTATTCAGCGTAATGCTTGTATTAGTGCTAGCATTGACCGGTTGCTCAAGCAAAAGTTCAAGTGATGGCAAAAATAATGGCGCCAAATCATCAGCAAAAAGCATGTTGGAAACTGTAAAACAAAGGGGAACATTAAAAGCAGGTGTAAATGATGCACTTCCTGGATTTGGATACATAGGCTCTGATGGAAAAAATACTGGATTTGATGTTGATATTGCAAGAGCAATTGCTGCAGGTGTACTGGGTGATGCTAATAAAATAGAATTCCGTCCTTTATCTGCAACTGAACGCTTTACAGCTGTTCAATCTAAAGAAGTCGATGTTTTAGTCCGCAATACTACATGGACTACAAACCGCGATGCAGAAGTGGGTTTAAGCTTCGCACCGGTAACATTCTATGATGGACAAGGTATTATGGTGCCAAAAGACAGCGGCATTAAAACATTAAAAGATCTTGAAGGCAAAACTATTGGGGTAGAAACTGGAACAACAACGGAATTGAACCTTGCAGACCAAATGAAAGCAGCAGGAGTTAATTATAAAGCACAAACATTTGACAATGCGGATGCTGTTATTGCTGCATATGAATCTGGTAGCATTGATGCGTGGACAACAGATAAATCTGGTTTAGTGTCTCGTCAATCAACATTAAAAAATCCTGATTCACATGTTATTTTAGATGCTACATTATCGAAAGAACCTTTGGCAGCTGCAGTATTAGATAATGATGAAAAGTGGAAAGATGCAGTAAGCTGGATTGTTTATGCTCTAATTCAAGCAGAAGAATTTGGCATTACTTCCAAAAATGTAGATGAATTCAAAAATAGTGACAACCCTGAGATTCAACGTTTATTAGGCGAAAAAGACAATAATCTTGGAGAGCAGCTTGGATTATCGAATGATTTCGCATATCAAGTAATCAAACAAGTCGGCAACTATGGAGAAATTTATGAACGCAATCTAGGTCCGGATACTCCATTTAAATTAAAACGTGGACAAAATGCACTTTACAAAGATGGCGGATTATTATATTCCATCCCATTCCGTTAAAAATAAAAATTTAATTTAAAGGCCAGAAAGACCTGCTAACAAATGCTTTTTATTAGCAGGTCTATTTTTAAAAATAGACAATATACAGGCAGCATGATTTGAAGGTTGTTGCTGGGATTTTAGCATGAACAAAGGTTTTGCAAGCACCGCTGATACTGCAGTAGTGGGAGCAGGTGCAACTTTTACTAGGAAGGGTGATGATAAAGTGAATAAACAAACAACATCCACTCCTTTATGGAGAAACAAAAAAGCTGTACCAATTATTCTGCAATTAATATTTGTAATCATAGTGGGATTTGCACTTTATTTTATGATAAACAATGTTTTATTTGGATTAGAGCAGATTGGGTTGACATTAGGGTTGGATTATTTAAATTTAAAAGCGTCTTTTCCGATTGCTGAAAGTTTAATCTCTTATACTCCTGACGATCCTTATATCCGGGCATTGCTTGTTGGACTGTTAAATACATTTAAAATATCTGTTTTTGGTATTATTATTGCTACTTTATTAGGCGTTTTTATTGGAATCGGCCGGCTTTCCAACAACTGGCTTATCCAAAAATTGTCCACTGTATATGTAGAGGTTTTTAGAAATACTCCTTTGCTAGTCCAAATTTTCATCTGGAATTTTGCTGTATTTTTACCAATGCCTAAGATTCAAGAAGCTCTTGCAATCGGTCCTTTTTATTTCTCAAACAGAGGAGCAGCGATCCCTTGGTTTACTACATACTCTAATACTTTATTATGGTTTATTATTCTATTCCTATTAATAGTGCTTGCTGTTTTCTTGTTTAAGAAACTAATGAACATGGAAATAAACACAGGGAAAAAAATGCATCCATTTTTATATAGTATTGGTTCATTTATAGCAGGTTGTATTATTGTATTTTTTATTATTGGAAATGGCCCTCTTCATCTAACAGTTCCTAAATTGGAGAATGGAGCTTTTGTAGGAGGAACTTCTTTATCGATTGGATTCTTATCGGTATTAATTGCATTATCTGTTTATACTTCTACCTATATTGCTGAAATAGTCCGTGCTGGGATTATGGGGGTGCCAAAAGGACAAACAGAAGCAGCAAAAGCCCTTGGATTTAAAGGATCTACATCGTTGCGCTTAATTATTTTCCCACAGGCCATTCGTATTATTATCCCTCCGTTAACAAGTCAGTATTTAAATGTTATAAAAAACTCCAGTTTGGCGATGGCGGTTGCTTATCAAGATATTGTAGGGATAGGGAATACAGTGATAAATCAAACAGGACATACAATTGAAACGATTTTAATTATTATTGCAGTGTATTTATTGTTAAGTTTACTAACATCACTGTTTATGAATTTCTTTAATAAAAAATTCCAGTTGGTTGAAAGGTAGTGAGGCAAATTGGATAATATTCAACTTAACAACAGTGAGAACATAGCGAGAACTTCACCAAATAAAGAAATAAAAATGTCGCAGTGGTTAAAAAACAACTTATTTAAAGATTGGAAAAATGTGCTACTTACTATTGTTGCTCTTGTTTTTTCCGTGTATATAATTGCCAGGGTATCCAAATTTGTGTTTACAAGCGATTGGGGAGTTGTAGTAAATAATTTTCGGCTATTAATGGTAGGACAATTTCCAGTAGAGGAAATGTGGAGAGTCTGGACTGCGATTATTATTGCTTCTGTGCTGCTGGGGCTATCCTGGGGATTGTGGAGAGGAATAGTCGGCCATGTATCCATCACTATAGGGTCCGTGTTATTGATATTTGGAGTAATCCCATATACGGAAAGCAGTTCGAAAGTATATTTATTTGCAAGCGTAATCGCTATTGCCATCTTTTATTTCATCGGGAGAAAAGTGTCTGTATTAAAAATTCCTACATTGGTTTTGTGGCTTTTGTATATACCAATTTCACTTGGAATCTTAAATGGTTTTGGAGTGGTTGAGCCAGTCAATTCCAATGTATGGGGCGGTTTTTTATTAACACTAATATTAGCTTCCGTATCGATTATTTGCTCGTTCCCTATCGGATTATTGCTTGCTGTCGGAAGAAGAAGCAAACTGCCGATTATAAAGTACAGCTGTATAGTTTATATTGAGATTATTCGAGGAATGCCGCTTATTATGGTCTTGTTTATTGGACAATTATTATTGCCGATGTTTCTTGGCGGGGTTCAATTAGATAATGTGTTGAGAGCAATGATTGCATTCACTTTATTCAGTGCGGCATATTTAGCAGAAAATATCCGTGGAGGACTGCAGTCGATTCCGAGAGGGCAATTCGAAGCAGCCCAAGCATTAGGGCTAAATAATGTCAAGTTGATGGTTTTTGTTATATTGCCACAGGCATTAAAAGCAGTGATTCCAGCAATGGTTGGACAGTTTATCAGCATATTTAAAGATACTTCCCTTGTTGCAGTTATAGGATTAACAGATTTCTTAGGAATTGCAAAAAAAATAGCGGCAAATCCAGCGTATTTAGGGAAATATCTAGAGCTGTATATATTTGTAGCATTTTTCTTCTTTATTTTCTGTTATTTAATGTCCCATGTAAGTAAACATTTAGAAGCATCATTAGGTGTTGGAAAACGATAAAGGGAGGAATGAAAGAATGGAAAGTGTATTTTCAGTTGAAAAGTTGACAAAACCTCTTGAGGAACGAGAAGATATTATTGAAGTGACAAAATTAAATAAATGGTACGGAGAGCATCATGTCTTAAAAGATGTAGATCTAACAGTGAAACAAGGGGAAGTAATTGTTATTTTAGGACCATCTGGATCAGGAAAATCAACCTTTATCCGTACGATTAATGCGTTGGAAGAGTTTCAAAAAGGCGAAATCGTTGTCGATAATATTGCGTTAACTAATGATTTGAAAAATATTGAAGAAATTAGAAAAGAAACAGGAATGGTATTTCAATCCTTTAATTTATTCCCTCACATGACGATCTTAAAAAATATATCGTTGGCACCAATATGGGTAAGAAAATGGAAGAAATCAAAAGCTGAACAAATTGCAAAAGAACTGCTGGAAAGAGTTGGGATTCCAGAGCAGGCTAATAAATATCCAGGCCAATTATCCGGTGGGCAGCAGCAGCGTGTTGCCATTGCAAGAGCTTTGGCAATGCAGCCGAAAATTATGCTTTTTGATGAACCGACATCTGCACTAGATCCAGAAATGGTGAAAGAAGTATTAGATGTAATGAAAACTCTTGCTGAATCAGGCATGACCATGCTTGTTGTTACCCATGAAATGGGATTCGCCCGTCAAGTTGCTGATCGTATTATTTTATTTGATAAAGGGGAAATTGTTGAAATGGGAAAACCAGAAGATATTTTTGACAATCCACAGCATGAACGAACAAAAGCGTTTTTATCTCAGATTATTTAAAAAGAGCCGAGCAGGCTCTTTTTTTGATATCTGATTGGAGTCAGATAGAATCTCTTTTTTTTTTTCATATATACAATAAATAATTCCATAAAAATGGGAATAATAGAAGGTATAGAAAAGTAGATGGTGATACCAATGAAGGACCAAAGTAAGTTGGAGGCAATAATGTGGAGTATCGCACTGCCTGGATTTAGCCAGTTGTTAATGAAAAAATATTGGAAAGGAACATTATTCATTGCACTTGAAATTATTATTAATGTACAAAGTAATTTTAATGCTGCAATCATGCAAAGCTTTTTATGGGATATTGATGAAGCAATAAAAATAATCGACTTTGAATGGATAATGTTTTATCCGTGTTTATACTTTTTTGCGATGTGGGATGCATATAAAGCCGTGATGGATGAAAAGAATGAATATGCATTTTTACCGTTTGTCTTTTCTGCTTATTTTATTACGGTTGGCGTTATATACTCTACAAAATTAAGGGTATTTAATGTTTTGCTGGGACCAGTATTTTTACCCATGCTTTTTGTAATCCCAGGAATAATTAGCGGTCTTATTCTTAAAAATTGTTTGAGGTATTTAAGGAAAAGGGTCTGAAAATTTTTTTTTGGAATTAAGGTAGGGGATTTTATACATAAGTTGCAATAAAATGTTTCTTCTTTGAGAGAACTATCAAAATTTATTATTGGCATTTAGTGAAATTCTGTATATACTAAAATTAAATTAATTGTATACTTACTCAAAGGGGAGTAGCTTTTAGGGGAACCTAAAACAAAGTCGTCATTTCGTGGTTGCATAACCATCGGCTTTGTTGGCATATAAGTGCTTTGCAAGACCTTTGCCAGACGGCAAAGGTCTTTTTGTGCTTTTTTATTCATAGTAAACAAGAGCAAAAATTAAACCATTGCCGATTAGGAGGTATTCACAAAAATTTTAGGAGGCGATAGAAAAATGGATGCAGGGATGATTTTAGAATACGGATGGGTTCTATTAGTACTTATAGGATTAGAAGGAATTCTGGCTGCGGATAATGCGGTTGTAATGGCAGTAATGGTAAAGCATTTGCCTTCCGAGAAACAAAAAAAGGCATTATTTTATGGGTTGTTTGGTGCTTTTATTTTTCGATTTGCAACTTTATTTATGATTTCTATACTAGCTGAAGTTTGGCAAGTGCAAGCATTAGGAGCATTATATTTACTTTTTATTGCAATCCATAATCTTTTTGGGAAATTTGCACACAAAAATAAAAAAGAAAAAGAAAAGATCAGAAAGCAGTCTTCTTTTTGGATGACCGTTTTAAAGGTAGAACTCGCAGATATTGCATTTGCAATTGATTCCATGCTGGCTGCCGTTGCTTTAGCAATCACGTTAACACCAACAGGCTGGTTTACTGTTGGAGGAATTGATGGGGGGCAATTTGCAGTTATGCTATTAGGTGGAATTATAGGGTTAATCATTATGCGGTTTGCAGCTAATTGGTTCGTAAAGCTGCTGCATACAAGACCTTCATTAGAAACAGCTGCTTTTATGATTGTTGGATGGGTGGGGGTAAAACTTGCTATATTTACATTAGCTCATCCGGCAATTTCCGTATTGAATGAACATTTTCCAGAATCAAAAGGCTGGAAATTAACCTTTTGGATTGTTTTAATTGGTATCACAATAGGAGGATACTTCTTCTCCAACATACCAGGAAAAAGGGTAGAAGAGGCAAAATAATAAATTTAGTCCTTTTTAGAACTTAGTTGGATAAGTCCAAATAAAAAATAATAAAGGAAATTTGCCTAAATCATTTTTCTTTTAAACGAGATACCCATGCTAATCAAATTCGCACCATGGCACATGAAAAGAAGCAGTATCCCTATTTTTTAGCGCAGAGCAGCAGGCATACACAAAGACTCCTATGGGATTAGCGGGACAGCCGAGACCCCGCAGGAGCGCTAGCGACGAGGAGGCTCGACGCCCGCCCATGGAAAGCGAAGTGTATGCCTGCTGCGGACTACTCACAAGAAGAACACCACACTTTTCAGGGTAGAAACCCATGCAACCAAATTTGCACCATGGCATGAAAAGAAGCAGCTTCCACTATTTATAGCACAGAGCAGGTTGAATACACGAAGACTCCTGCTTAGAAAGCGAAGTGTATTCAACCTGCGGAACCCTTTTTTAAGGGTAGCCTTTTTAATAAAGAGAAAGATAAAAGGGAAAAATAAAGAGGAAACAGCTTGCTCTCTTTTATTCCATTCTTATTTTTGCTTACCAGATAACTCCGCTTGTGCTTGCTGCACTAATCTTTTTGTTATTTCTCCACCAACTGAACCATTTGATCTTGATACTGTATCTGAGCCTAGCTGAACGCCAAATTCTTGAGCAATTTCATATTTAACGCTATCTAAATATTGTTCTATTCCAGGTACTAAAAGTTTATTTCTTGTAGCCATTTGTTATTTCTCCTTTATAATAAATTTCACAGAAATATTATCTGTATTAATAGTATGGGGGTTTTTCTTTTGTTCATAAGTGGAAAAATTTCGTAGAATGGAAATAGACTCTCCAATTTAATGCTAAATAAAAGCAGGCTTGCATCATGAATGTTGATTTTATATAGAGAAATACTTTCCATATCGAAGAAATGCTTATATGATAGAATAGTAAAAATTAGAAAGGATTTGTTTAAATGCGGAAAACGCTGAAAGAATTGTTGAATAAATTTACTCCTGCACAAATTATCACAGGGTATTATTTATTGGCAGTGAGCGTTTCAGTTTTATTATTATGTTTGCCAGGCGTTCATAAACAAGGAGTATCTGTATCTTTTATGGATACTGTTTTTACCGCGGTAAGTGCCGTAAGTGTAACAGGTTTAACAGTTATTAATATTTCTGAAACATATAGTACATTAGGTGTTTTTATATTGATGTTTGTTTTGCAATTTGGTGGTATCGGTGTAATGACACTTGGAACTTTTTTCTGGATGCTTCTTCGGAAAAAAATCGGTTTAAAAGAAAGGCAGTTAATTATGCTGGATCATAATCAATCTAATTTATCCGGCTTGGTAAATTTAATAAGGGAAATAATTAAACTTATTCTTGTCATAGAATTAATTGGTGCATTGATATTAGGATTGCAGTTTCATCATTATTTTCCATCCTGGAAGGATGCTTTTTTACATGGATTATTTGCTTCAGTAAGTGCAACAACAAATGGAGGATTAGATTTAACCGGATCATCCTTGCTTCCATATGAAAAGGATTATTTTATTCAGTTGGTACATATTATGTTAATAACATTAGGTGCAATTGGATTTCCAGTATTAATTGAAGTGAAAAAATATCTTTTTCCTAAAGAAAATGTACAAATATTCCGTTTTTCGTTATTTACGAAATTAACATCCTTGACTTTTGGGCTATTGCTGGTTTTTGGAACAATTGCAGTGATAGTTATAGAGTGGAATCATTACTATATAGGAATGAACTGGCATCAGATATTTTTTAATGCAATTTTTCATTCTGCTTCCACAAGAAGTGGTGGTTTATCAACAATGGATTTAAATGACTATTCCTTGCCTACTTTATTGATTTTTTGTTTTATGATGTTTGTTGGAGCTTCTCCGAGTTCTGTAGGCGGTGGGATTCGCACAACTACATTGGCATTAAATATTATGTTTATCTACCATTTTGCGAAAGGAAATAAACATATAAAAATCTTTAAAAGGGAAATTCATGAAGATGATATTATAAAATCCCTTGTCGTCACAATTCTTGCAAGTTTTATCTGCATCATGGCAATAATCTTGCTTTCCATTACAGAAAATGCACCATTAATAAAAATAATATTTGAAGTATGTTCCGCATTTGGAACTACTGGTTTATCCCTAGGGTTAACCCCCGAGTTATCGAGTTTGGGAAAATGTATTATTATTGTTTTAATGTTTATCGGCAGAATTGGCTTAACATCCTTTATCTATATTATTGGCGGAAAAGAGAAAAAAGATAATTTCCATTATCCAAAAGAAAGAATTATTATCGGCTAAAAATAAAAATGTCTTCTAAAGGAAAATTATTGTTTGAATGGTAGCTAAAGTGTCTTGTGACTAATAAATGTCACTTGGTGCTTTAGCTTTTTTGTTGTAAAAATAAGGATGGAATAGGCGTGAAAGTACAAGTGAAAAATAGGGGAGTAAGAATAAGAAGGAGTGAACGTCCAGATGAAACGTAAAGCGGAATTTAACGCTGTTAAGAAATATAGTAAAACCCCTAAAAAAAATGTACAAGAAAGTGAATTTTCAACAGAGTTTAGCCAAGGTGAAAATCCTATGAAAGGTGCAAATCGAAATTCCAATCATGGAAGAGAGGGGAAGTAAAATGAAAGAACAGAAGAAAAAGGACAAAGCATCTACTGTTGAATTCGGAATGGAATTTGGAGATATGAATGCAAATAAATTTTACGATGCAGCAGCAAGCAAACAGGCAATGAAAAACAACAAGCAATCAAAAAACAACAAATAAATAAAAAACGAGGCTTCTCTTAAGTGTTGATCCTTAAGAGACAGCCTTGGGCACATTTCATTCAAATAATTTCGCCTTATATCCTTGAAATAGATTACTCCACTTTTTTTGAAGCTGTTGCAATTTCGTTATTTTTAATTCAATAATAGGCTGGGCAAGTGATGTAATCATACTGCTTGACAACAATAAAGTTAATAAAAAGGAAACAGCGATTATCAAAATAAATGATTTTGGCGGGTTTACTAAATCAGTCATGTCGCTCACCCGAAAAATTCGAACGATAAAACCATGCAGTAAATAAACATATAATGTGTTTTTTCCCAGTTTTGTGAAAAAGTACTGTTTGTTAGGCACACAAGCAAAGAAGCAATAAATCATCATACAGCTTAGTACATAAAAGAAAAGTCGAATAAAAATAGCCTGAAATGGATCTTCTGCCAATGATGAATATGATTTAGAACCAAACAGCCATTGGTAGTTAATGGAAGGGGCATGATAAAAGCCGATAAACACTATAATAAACGTTGTAATAGCAGTTAGTCTCGCTTTTTTTGTTCTAATCCATATAAAATGTTCTTTTTTCATATAAAATCCGATTAAAAATAATGGGAAAAATACAAACGTCCTAGTTAAGCTGAGGTAGCTTGTCGTCCAATCTACGAAACCAACAGATAATCCTAATAGCAATGCAATCACAAGACCAAACACTGGCTTTATTTTTGCAAATAAAAGCAGCATCATATTCCAGAAAAATAAACTGATTAAAAACCATAATGACCAATGCGGGTTTAACGGTTCTACATTAAATGTAGATTTACCGTATAGGAAATAATAAAAAACACTGTAAATTAACTGAAAGATAATATATGGCAAGATTAGTTTTTTTGCATATTTTTGGATGTAGCCTTGTTGGTAAATTCCTTTCGCAAAAAATCCAGAAATTAAAATAAAGGCTGGCATATGAAATGTATAAATAACTTTATATAAAGCATAAATACTATTGCTTTCTTTAATAAATGATTGAATAAAGTGGCCAAAGACGACGAAAAAAATCAACAGGAATTTTGCATTATCAAAGTAATATTCACGCTGCTTCATAAATGTCTCCTTTCTTTCTCTTCCCCCTCTTAAAGCTTCCAACGATAGTTACAGTATTTATTTATAGCACAAAAACAGCAGGAATAATCCTGATTCATTCATCTGTTAAATAATTTTCTTTCTTTCTTCATAACCGACATATAAATGTAAGGAAATTGGAGCATTTGTTATATTGTTTCAGCTGAAACTAAAATTTTGCTTAATATTATCTTCTTTGTAATCTAAAAAACATTTCGGAATTCAAAAATATCTTTTTTTTCTTCTAAAAATGTAGAGGTATTTTTAGAATTTTGTAGAATTATGTAATCACTACGTACTCAAGGAGGCTTAGCAGTGACAGGTGTATCTTATATGAAAGAATTACAGCAGTTGCAAAAGAAACTAAGTGATCTTGAACAAGAAAATCTTTATTTAAGAAAATCTTTGTATAAAGAAGAAAAGATGGAGAAAGTGATTCATACTGCTTTCCAGTCAACTGCTGACGGGTTATTGATACTTGATTTAAACGGTGTTATTTTAGAAGCAAATAATTCTATATGCAACATAATGAGAACTAGCCGAAAAAAAATAATTGGCAGAAATGTAACCCACTTTGTTCCTCATGAACAGCGGGAAGAAATAAGGCAGCATATTTCAGGGTTTAAACAAATGAAAACCTATACAAGTTATGTTTTGCCGATTAATAAGAATGAAGGAGAAATTTGTTTAGAAGTTGCTATTAATAAGCTACCCTTTAACCTTGGTTTTCTTGCAGTTATAAGAAATATGACAAAAGATTGGATAGAGGACAAAAAACAGCAGAAACAAGAAATTCTCTATAATGATTTTTTTACAGAAGCGTTGGATGGCATCATATTATGGAAGGAAACAGGTGAAATAGTGTCAGCGAATGAATCAGCACTTCGCATATTTGAAAGCACCTATGAGGAGCTCATTCAAAAAAAATTCAGCGATTTTATTTATAAAAAAGATGAAAAATATGTTTCTATGATTAAAAAATTATACAGAAACAAGTCAAACCGTGAAGAGCTTATGTTTCTAATGCCGAATGGACAAAAAAAATTGTTGGAGTTTACTACAAAGCTTCATTCCGTTGAAGGACTGCACATGAGCATAATCCGCAATGTATCGGAAAGGCATAAAATGGAAATGGAGTTGCGGGAAAGCAAAAGTATGTTTGAGAATATTTTTGAAGAAGTGTTTGACGGAATTATCATTTGGAATGAGGAATTTGAAATCATTGATATGAACAGGGCTGCTGAAAGAATGCTGCTTCGAAAAAAAGAGGAGCTTGTCGGCTTGAATTTATTAAATGTTTTGCCAAATGGGAAAACCATCAATGAGGATATAAAACCAATGCTTTTAGCCTTAAACTTAAAAAACATGGAGCAAAACAGAGGAATTTATACTGCTTCTTTTATAGAAAAAGAATGGAGCCAATTTGAATTTCGCAATAAGCATAATATCTATTCAGGATTAAGTATTACAACATTAAGAGATGTGACGGAAAATGTTGTATTGGAAGAACAACTTAGAAAGTCATCCACCTTAAATGTTATTGGCGAGCTTGCTGCAGGCATTGCTCATGAGATACGAAATCCGATGACTGCATTAAAAGGGTTTATTCAATTATTAGAAAATAATGATCAAACAGATAACAATAAAATGTATTTTTCTGTAATAAAGTCAGAGTTAAACCGAATTGAAATGATAATAAATGAGTTTCTGCTTTTAGCAAAACCTCAAGTCGTTAAGTTTGTCAAAAGCGATTTAACAAAAATCATGAACGAAACATTGGAATTATTGCATGCTCAAGCAGTGTTATATAATGTTCAAATAAAAAAACTATACGATGATTTCCTTCCCTATGCATATTGTGAACCAAATCAAATGAAAAAAGTTTTCATTAATATTATTAAAAATGGTATTGAAGTTTTGGATAACGGTGGGGAAATCCAAGTGAAAATTGAAAAAACTCCGCTCTTTTTTCATATAATGATACAAGATAATGGGAAAGGCATGAGCAAGGAAAAACTGGCTAGATTAGGAGAACCCTTCTATACAACAAAAGAAACTGGAACTGGTTTGGGCTTAATGGTATCTTATCAAATTATTGAAGAGCATAAAGGAAAAATGGAAATAGAGTCTGAAGAAGGTGTGGGAACTACTTTTCATCTTTATATACCGATAAATCAGGGAGAAGGGAATAATTATTAAGAAAAAAGCTTCGGATAAACGTTGTCTTCTATATAAAAGGTATAATGTAGGGAATAAGAAGTTTTTTTTATTAGATGGCGGAACTTTTAATTTATTCCGTTTGGATTAGATAGACCTTGTTGTATAAGCTGAAGGTCTATTTTTATTTGAAAAAAATAAGATTCAAGTGATAAGCTTGACAAAGAATTATAAATTTTATTATTATCTAATTAGATATTTATCTAATTTAAGGAGGAAACGATGCAGCTCGATCGATTAGTTGCTTTTCATAAGACGATAGGTGATCCGACAAGAATAAAAATTATTTCTTTATTGGCTTCAAAGCCATGGAATGGACAAGCATTGGCTGGAAAACTTGGTTTAACAGCGCCGACTATAACACACCATTTAAAAAAATTAAGGGATATAAATGTGGTTTATGAAAGAAGAGATAAAAACACGATTTATTTCTATTTAAATAAATCGGTTATTAGCCAGCAAGCAGATGTTTTATCCAAATTGTTTCAGAATAAACAAGGAGGGAGTTCGATGGAGATTTCAAATGAAGAAAAAGCAAAAATTATTCAAAATTTTTTTACTGCGGATGGCAAACTTAAAAATATACCAGCACAGAGAAAAAAGAAATTAATTGTTTTTAGGCATATAATACGCGGTTTGTCAGCAGGTCAAAAATATGAAGAAAAAGCAATAAATGAATATATACAACAGTTTTTTGATGATTATGCAACCATTAGAAGAGAATTTATTATCAATCATTTTATGTATAGGGAAAATAATGTTTATGAATTAAATCCAGAAGAAATGTGGGCAACCTAATATGGATGAAAACAACAGCGAACCTCCCTAAAATAAGGAGGTTCGGAGTATAGATAAAATATATTTTTGACAATCTATAAAGAATTAACTGTAATAAGATGGTTTTCTGTCTGCAAAAATAGGAATCATTTTCCGCACTTCTTTTACTTTTTCCAACTCAATGTTGCCAAAAACTATTTCCGTTCCTTCTCCTGCCTCTATGATTACTTCTCCCCAAGGATCAATAATCATGCTGTGTCCTGCAAACACATTATTTGGGTCTGTGCCACTGCGATTACAGGCAATAACATAACATTGATTTTCAATAGCCCGTGCAATCAGCAGAGAGCGCCAATGTGCTAAACGAGGCAAAGGCCATTGGGCAACAATAAACAGTGCTTCCGCACCTTTTGTTGTATGTGTGCGAATCCATTCAGGAAAACGAATATCATAACAAATCATCCCTGCAAAATGGTGATTATCCAATGAAAATAATCCATTCGTATTACCGCTTTGCAAATAGATATGTTCATCCATCAACTGGAATAAATGTAATTTATCATATGTATGAACAACTTCCCCGCGATTATTAATAATAATCAAGGTATTATAAATTCCATCCGTTTTTTGATTGGCAATGGACCCGCCAATAAGATGAACATGGTAATCTAAAGCGATTTTTTGCAAAAAGGAAATCGTTTTTTGTGCATTTTTATCTGAAATTTCATTAAGGCGCTTTAAATCATACCCTGTTGTCCACAATTCGGGAAGAACGATAATATCTGGTTTATCAAGGCAAGCTTCCTTTATTTTTTGTTCTGCAACGGAGAAATTCGTTTTTGGATCACCAAAGGAAATATCCATTTGAATAATGCTGATCGATATAGTCATTATTTACACCCTCTATTCCTATTTAGTCAATTACTATAATAATAATCAATTCTCTTTTACAATATGGTATCAGATTTTCGACATACGCTCACTTTACTAGTTTCTTGCATACATGGATGCTCCTTTCCAGGTGAAAGAGGATGAACAAATAAGTACGAATTTAAAGGAAAATATACTACCTATATTTATGTTCTTCGTCCATAGACTTGCATCTCTCATGTCTGTGGCAGCGTCATACTGACGAATATGAATATCCTGCTAAGACATTATAGCTTTTGATACCAAACGTTTGAGATTTACCTGAAGTTGGGAAAATACTTTACCAATACTCTGAAAGCATAGCATATTAATTTTTTTCATTTACACGCTCCTGCTTTCGTTATATCATAAAAATCAAGATAATTAAATATTTTTTGAAAAATAGGTTGCTGCAAATATAACCATGCTAAGCAATCGTGCTGTTTAGCTTTTTTAAAGAATGGCACAGTTAAACGATAATGTTTTTTTGGGGAAGGGAATTTGCGAGGCTCCTGCGGAAATCGAGCGATAAGCTTCGGAAAACCTATTTACATTCATTTTTTAACAATGCTTATTTTCAGGGTAGACATCCATGCTAATAAAATTCGCACCATGGCGCATGAAAAAAGCAGTCTCCCTATTTTATAGTACGGAGCAGCCGGCATATACGAAGACTCCTATGGGATTAGCGGGACAGACGAGACCCCGCAGGAGCAAAGCTCCGAGGAGGCTCGTCGCCCGCCCCATGGAAAGCGAAGTATATGCCGGCTGCGGAACCCTTTTTTCAGGGGAGCCTAATGAATAGAAGAAGGTGGAAAGATGAAAGTTTATTCTCAATCAAAATTATTGGAAAATTTACCTGAACAATTTTTTGCATCCCTTGTTTCCAAAGTTTCTAAGTATGTGGAACAAGGATTTGACGTGATTAATTTAGGACAAGGAAATCCTGATCAGCCAACACCTCCTCATATTGTGAAGAGTATGCAGCAGGCTGTGGCAAAACCAGAAAATCACAAGTATTCACCATTTCGAGGATATACCAAACTCAAAGAAGCAATTGCCAACTTTTATCTTAAAGAATATGGCGTGAAATTGGATGCTTCTTCAGAAGTAGCAATTCTTTTCGGTGGAAAGGCTGGATTGGTAGAAATTCCTCAATGCTTATTAAATGCCGGAGATACTGTATTAGTGCCTGACCCTGGCTACCCAGATTATGTATCGGGTGTTGCTCTTGCGAAAGCGGAGATGCATATGATGCCATTAAGAGAAGAAAATGCATTTTTGCCAAATTACGAGGAACTAAATAAAGATATATTAGATAAAGCAAAGTTAATGTTCTTAAATTATCCCAACAATCCAACAGGTGCTGTCGCAACACAGGCATTTTTTGATAACACCGTTCAATTAAGCAAAGACCATGATATTTGCATCGTCCATGATTTTGCATATGGAGCAATTGGATTCGATGGAAAAAAACCGATCAGTTTTTTACAAAGTGAAGGTGCAAAAGATATTGGAATTGAAATATATACATTATCAAAAACATTTAATATGGCAGGTTGGCGTGTTGGTTTTGCCGTTGGGAATGCAAGTGTAATAGATGCAATTAATTTATATCAAGACCATCTTTATGTAAGTTTATTTGGAGCAGTGCAAGAAGCGGCAGTCACTGCATTAACCAGTTCCTTGGATTGTGTAGAGCAGTTAAACAGCTGTTATGAAAGCAGAAGAAATGTTTTTGTAGATGGCTTAAAAGACATCGGGTGGGATGTGAATGCTCCTGCTGGCTCCTTTTTTGCTTGGTTAAAAGTACCAGAAGGTTTTACTTCGGAAGAATTCACCGATTATCTATTAGATAAAGCTAATATCGCTGTAGCGCCAGGCGTTGGGTTTGGCGAATTTGGGGAAGGCTATGTTCGGGCCGGTTTGTTAACATCAGAGGAAAGGCTATTGGAAGCTGTTAATCGACTAGAGAAACTGCCTATTTTTCACAGCATTTCTGCAGCCAGTGCAAAAAAGTAAATCGACTTTTTAAGAAGTATTGAATTCTATTAAAATGAAAGCTGCTATCTTTTGTTAGCAGTTTTTTCATTAAAATAGAAGAAAGAGAATCTTTTCTAGTCAGTCAAAAAGATGAAAACCCTTTCAATTTTATAGCTATTCATGACTAGTTTTGTAAAAATACATGTCGAAAGCAGAGTAATTCGATGAAGAATACAGTTAAATATACCTATTTTTAGAAAAAAATTGTCTAATATTGCGAATCTATTTACTTTTATATAAATTCTTGTAATAATTCATCAAGTAAACTAATTTTAGGTAACTAATTAGTATTTTTGAATGGATTAGGAGGAAATGTGGTGCGATGTAAGGAGAAAGAGATAATACTTGCTATTCAAAAGAAAAGGGAGGTTATGATAATTTCTGCAAAAGAGACGGGATATACAAGCCCTGAAACGATTAAACATAGCCAAGAGTTGGATGAGTTAATTTTTGAATACCAAATTGCTTATCGGCAAAAGAAGGCAAAAAGATTGTTTGTAAAGGAGTTACATAAACAGTCGATGATCGTGTGGCCAAAACACCTTGTATATAAACATGGAGATATTATGAAATCTTATAATTAATAATATTTAACAAGTAATATAATATGTATTAATTGATGATAGGGTTTATTCATATTTTATATTTAATAATAGATGTTTTGTTTAAATCCTTTTCCTTTATATTATTATGGAATGTAAAATTACAGGAGTGTAAAACATGTTCAAAAACGATGGGAATAACCTTCATGTCATGAAGGGGAAGGGCAGATTATTGATAAAGTTTTCAAATCTATGCCCTTTTATTTTGTTTATTCTTTTGAATAGAAAGTCATCTTACCGATTTTTTAAACTTCAAGATAATTTCCTCGTATATTAAATTCACTTTAATCATGTTTATCTTATACATGGAAAAAAGGAAAAAGGACTACTATATTAGCCTAATCCCCTCCCGAAAAAAAGTGTTATTCAGCTATTGGCAAGATAATATCTACTCTTGTTCCATGATTTTTTTTGCTTGATATAAATATTTCTCCATTAAAGGATTGAATAATTCTTTTGCAAACGATAAGACCTAATCCTGTTCCGGTATCTTTAGATGTATAAAATGGTTCAAAAACCTTTTTCAACTGCGCATTAGAAATTCCCACACCGTTATCGGATATGGTGATTATAACCTCCTTGTGATGAGCGGCGGCAGATAAACTTAAATCACCGCCATTTACCATTGCTTCAAATGCATTTTTGGAAATGTTTAATATAACTTGTTTCAGTTGGTCAGATGTACATAAAATAGGGATTTTTCTTTCTACAATAGAAAAATTGCAATTAACATTATGAAAATTTGCTTCAGATTGTATTAAAGGCTTAAGCTCTGAGATAATTGTATGTAAATCAATTATTTCTTTCTTTAAAGCGGTTGGTTTTCCTAAAAAAAGAAACTGGCTGACGATTTCATTAATTCTATTGATTTCTGTTTGAATGATAGAAAAATAAAATTGATCTTCATTTGATGTATATTTTTCCGTTAATAATTGGATTAATCCTTTTATTCCCGTCAAAGGGTTTCGAATTTCATGTGCTGAACTTGCTGCTAGCTTACCGACTAATTCTAGTTTCTGAAGTTCATTTTGTTTTTGTTCAAACTTCGTTTTTTTGCGCAGCAAATAAAATTGAAGCAATAAAAAAACTAAATGGCTGCATACTAGACAAAAAAATAGAAAGATGCTGCTTTTTTTAATAATAGTAGCTTTATTGATCTCTTTAATTTCCACTTGTATCTTCCAAGGAAGATGATCAATAGGGACAGAAATGGTTTTTTTGTTTGAAGCAATATAAGCATTTACATTCATGATGCTTTCATTATTAGCATTAAGGATGGCTATATTTTCATTAGGAGTTAGGATTCTCATAATATTTAATAAATAGTCCACTCGTAAGTATACAACTAGTATATACTCTAACTTTTTATTTGCATTCATTATTGGTTTTGCCAACCCTATTACTATTTGACCATTGTTTAACATTTGCTGCTTATTGGATATAACAGTGTCTTTGGTTTTAATGACCTCTTCCAAATAATCTGTATTAGAGATAGATGCAATGTTATTATCAGAACCGGTTAACACGCTGCCGGAAGAATCTAATAAATATATTCCTCCGTATGTCGATTCCTGTTTTAGTACATTTTGAAGGAGTTTTTGCGTTTTTTTCCATGATTCTTTATTTGTTTCTAGTGAGATGCTTAATGTATTTAATGATGAAACCGTTTTATTAATAAAGGAATCCCATTGTTTTTGATGGATTGTTCCAATCCAGCTTGCATTATTTCTTTGTCGTTTTATTTCTTCTTTTATGCTTTTATCTATATAAAAATAGGATGCAATTAAAACAGGTAAAACAGCTATTAAAATGTATTGTACGATTAATTGATTTATTTTCATTTTTTGTTCTTCTCCACAAAATCCTACTCTTTTTAAAGGCAAAAGGATATTTTTTTGAATATAGATTGTTGTCTAGATCCAAGATACATAAACGTGTCTGCTTAATCTGCCAGCCCTTATAATGGCCCAAAACGTTTGTGCCACTTTATTCCACTTTTAACGGGTAGTAAGACCTTCACCTCAAGATGCTGAGGAATCGAGGAAGCTAGGTGGGAGATAACTGCCCGTAAAGGTCCGATATTAGGTACACATACTAAGGTTGCCACTTCCTGTGTGTGGGAACGTTTGTGTGATCCACATCCTTTGGACCGCAACCTTTCCATCAGTGGGGGAGGAAGGAAATCCCACTGATGGAAAGGTTCTCTTTATTATAGCATGGAAAAAGGAAAGCACAATCTGCGCATAAAGCATCTACCAAGTTAGTATTATTTTTATATAAGGCTCTGTTAAACGGTAATGTTGTTTTAGGGAAGGGAATTTGCGAGACCCCTGTTTAAAAAACGGGCAGGCAAGACCCCGCATAGAGGTACGGAGGCCATTTGCCGGTTCGTCCCTAGAAAGCGAGCTGATTCCCTGACCATTTAAAATCAACACTGAAATTTAACAGAGCCTTATATAAAGGAAGGTTGACATTTTAACTGCAGAATTGACTTCAAAAAGAGAAATTAGTATAATTAATTTGAATTCAAGACAATTTATACTAAAAGGAATGAATAGGAAATGAGTAATGAAGATATTAATCAATCGTTAAAACTATTTATTGTTTTATCAAGAGCCTATCGGGCGATTAATGAAAATGTGAATAAATTAATTCAAACATATGGACTAAATCCAACTGAATTTGCAGTAATGGAATTGCTGTATCATAAGGGAGACCAGCCTTTACAGCAAATTGGCGGCAAAATCTTACTGGCAAGCGGCAGTATCACATATGTTGTAGATAAATTAGAAGAAAAAGGCTACTTAAAAAGGGTGGCATGTCCATCTGATCGAAGAGTAACATTTGCCCAAATAACGGATGCGGGAAAAGAAATGATCGAATCGATTTTTCCTAATCACGAGGAAAAAATACATGAACTAATGTCTGAACTGTCAAAGGAAGAAAAAGCGACAGTAATTGAATTGGTAAAAAGATTAGGGCTTTCTATTGCAAGCAAATAATAAGATATAATATGAAAATTTTCAACTATATCATTTTTACAAAGAGAGGGAATAGGGCGACTATTTTCCTCTTTTTGATTTGTAAAATAAATCGTGTATAAATTATATTTATAAAATAGTTTGCAGGAAAATGAAGAGACAATGTGTAATATGTATAGGGATATATAAAGTGCCAATTCTTAAAAGGCTGCCCATTAGGGACGATATTTGAGAAGCAATCTGCAGGGATAAACGAAGTCATTTATACAAAAATAGTTTGGGTGAAAAATACATATATTATCTGTATGCGAAATCAAATGGAATAGTGGAGGAGAAGTGAAATGAAATTCTCAGAATTTGCTTATGAAAGACCACAAATAGAAAAGATTACAAAAGAGTTTGAAAAACTATTAGCAAAGTTTAAACAAGCGTCCAATGAAATGGAGCAAATAGAAATAATAGAACAGATTAATAGTATCCGCAATGATGTAGCGACAATGTGCAATATATGTTATATCCGTCATTCAGTTGATACAAATGATGCTTTTTATCAAAAGGAACAGGATTTTTTGGATGATTTTTCTCCACAAATAGAAGGATTGATTACTAAATATTACGAGGAGCTTGTTCAATCGCCATTTAGAGAAGGATTAGAAAAAAAGTGGGGAAAACAGCTGTTTGCTTTAGCAGAAGCTCAGTTAAAAGTCTTTTCAGAAGAAGTTGTTCCATTGCTTCAGCGGGAAAATAAGCTGTCAACTGAATACACAAAACTGCTTGCATCATCGAAAATTATGTTTGACGGTGAAGAAAGAACATTAGCTCAAATGGAGCCGTTTACCCAATCAAATGATCGTCGTATTAGAAAAGAAGCAAACACTGCAAGATTCGCTTTTTTTGCCGAAAATGAAGAGACATTAGATCGAATTTACGATGATATGGTAAAAGTGCGTACGGAAATTGCGAATAAGCTAGGATACAATAATTTTGTCGAATTAGCATATTATCGTATGTATCGAACAGATTATAATGCAGACATGGTCGCTAATTTTAGAAATCAAGTACATCAATTTATTGTTCCTATAGCTACAGAGTTAAAAAAGAGACAGAAGAAAAGGATAGGAGTAGAAGAATTAAAATACTATGATGAGTCGCTAAACTTTTTATCTGGAAATGCTGTACCAAAGGGTGACCCTGATTGGATCATTGAAAATGGGCAAAAAATGTATGATGAATTATCAAAAGAAACGGGTGCTTTCTTTTCTTATTTAAAAGAAAACGAATTAATGGATTTAGTAGCCAAAAAAGGAAAAGCCGGTGGTGGCTATTGCA
The DNA here is from genome assembly GCF_052663225.1 of Niallia sp. 03133. Classification (NCBI taxonomy): domain Bacteria; kingdom Bacillati; phylum Bacillota; class Bacilli; order Caryophanales; family Bacillaceae; genus Niallia; species Niallia sp. 03133. The sequence continues at coordinate 282,894 of NZ_JBQTCY010000004.1, read as the reverse complement.
CCTTTATTGAAAACTATAAAGCACCATTTATCTTTTCAAATTTTAATGGAACATCTGGTGATATTGATGTCTTAACACATGAAGCAGGCCATGCTTTTCAAGTGTACAGCAGCGGTAAATTTGATATCCCGGAATATTATTGGCCTACATATGAAGCAGCAGAAATTCATTCTATGAGCATGGAATTTTTTACGTGGCCGTGGATGGATTTATTCTTTAAAGAAGATGCGGATAAATATAAATTTGCTCATTTAAGCTCCGCACTCTTATTTTTGCCTTATGGTGTTTCAGTAGATGAATTTCAGCACTGGGTGTATGAAAATCCAGAAGCATCACCGATAGAAAGAAAACAAGCATGGAGAAATATTGAAAGAAAATATATGCCTCATAAGGATTATGATGGCAATGAATTTTTAGAAAATGGTGGGTTTTGGCAAAGACAGCTTCATATATATACTTCTCCTTTTTATTATATTGATTATACGCTTGCTCAAATTTGCGCATTTCAATTCTGGAAACGATCAAGAGAAAATAAAGAAGATGCATGGAATGATTATGTAAAACTTTGTGAATTAGGAGGCAGCCTGCCATTTACAGAGCTTGTTAAAGAAGCGAATTTATTATCTCCATTTGAAGAAGGATCCATTGAATCTGTTATTGGAGAAATAGATAAGTGGCTGGGTTCTATAGATGATACGAAACTGTGATAATAATTTCCGTACTTATAACGCTGTCTGCTTTAACTAATAAAGAACTGACTCAACGAGTCAGTTCTTTATTTATGATTAAGGAAAGTCGTAGTTTACATTATATTTTTACAGCATCACCTTTCGTGTTCCAATGTTTCTTCCACGATAAATTTGCTATCATTAAAATACCGAAAGCGGCTAAACCAATGAAGGAAAAGGTAAGGAATCCTGATGAATATGTACCTGTAACCTGTTTTAATGTACCTAAAATATTCGGAAGGAAGAAGCCGCCGATTCCACCAGCTGCACCAACAATCCCAGTTACCATTCCAATTTCCTTTTGAAAGCGCTGAGGAACTAATTGGAATACTGCGCCATTTCCCATTCCTAAACACATCATACCAATAAAAAGTAAAGCAATAACAAGGCCAAGAGCAGGAAGAAGGCTAACGCCCATCATGCATATTGCTGCAATAATAAACAAAGTGGATAGTAATTTGACTCCTCCAATTCGGTCGGCAATAAAGCCGCCAACTGGTCGGAAAAAGCTCCCAGCTGCAACACATAATGTAACAAAATCACCAGCTTGTACGGAAGTCAACTGATATTCATCTACAAAGAAAATACTTAAAAAGCTTGCTAATCCAACAAAGCCGCCAAATGTTACCCCATACAGAAGACAAAAGAACCATGTATCTTTAAATTTAAACACATTGAAATAATTAGCGATAGGCTCAGGCTTTGGCTGAGAAGGTGCGTTTTTCGCTAAAACAGTAAACAATATAAAAACAATGACTAAAGGTATAAGAGCAAATCCCATTACACTATGCCAGCCAAAATGCACTGCTAAACGAGGTCCAAATAATGTTGCGATTAACGTTCCACTATTACCGGCACCAGCAATTCCCATTGCCAACCCTTGTAAATGAGGCGGGTACCAACGGCTCGTCATAGGCAAAGCAACAGAGAAGCTAGCTCCAGCTACTCCTAATAAAATGCCGATTGCATATAGTTCAGGAAGAGACTTACCTGCTAAAAATCCCCAAATCAACGGGATCATCGAGACTAACATTCCGATAGTCGCAGTTTTTTTTGGTCCAATTCGATCCGTTAAAATACCTAAAACGATCCGGAAAAAAGAGCCTGCTAATGTAGGAATCGCAACAATAAATCCTTTTTGTGCTGGTGTTAAACCAAACTCTTGAGAAATAAATACACCCAGTGCACCAAGCATAACCCAAATCATAAAACTAATATCAAAATACAAAAAAGACGAGAGCAGTGTTTTCGGATGTCCAGTTTTTCTTAATTCAGATAATTTCATTTTTATATCCTCCTTGGTATTTAATAATGCAAGCAATAGGGACAATTATGTCATCCAATATTACTTTAAAGTGGTAAACTAATAAATAATTTACATGTTTTGATTATAGTAGAGGGATGATATTTGGAAAAGGTTTGTGTAAGAATATCTGACGTAGTATTTTTTGAACATTTGCACAGTGGAAAAAATATAAAAAAAGTACATAAAGAATAAATGCTGTTGTAATAACATTTTAAGCGGTTTCAAGGAAAGTATATTGTTAGATTATCTGACATGTTTATTTTCCGAAAATTTAAATTATGAAATAATAGAAATCATGTATTCTATTTATTACATTTAATTATTGAAAAAAGCAGGGGGTTATAAGTGATGGTGAAACAGAAACTTGTAGTAATAGGGAATGGGATGGCAGGAGTAAGGTGTGTGGAGGAAATCATAAAAAATGACCCTGAAAACACATTTCAAATCACTATTATTGGAAGCGAGCCTCATGCAAATTACAATCGGATTTTATTATCTTCTGTTTTACAGGGGGATATTTCCATCCAAGATATTATATTAAATGACGATATTTGGTATAAAGAACACTTTATTACTCTTTGCAAAGGGGAAAGTGTCATCAAAGTTAATCCAACTGAACAATATGTCTTAACAGATAAACAAAACAAACTATTGTACGATAAGCTTATTTTTGCTACAGGATCTTTGCCATTTGTGCTGCCCCTTCCAGGAAGCTCAAAAGAAGGAGTTATTGCATTTCGAACGATTGAGGACTGTGAAAAAATAATCGATTCTTCGAAAAAATATAAAAAGGCAATGGTCATCGGTGGTGGCTTGTTAGGACTGGAAGCAGCGAGAGGGCTCCTTAATCTTGGAATGAAGGTTGACGTCGTGCATAATGGAGAATATTTAATGCAAAGGCAATTAGACAAAACCGCATCTAAGCTTTTGCAAAAAGAGCTTGAATTCCAAGGCATGAATTTTTTGTTAGGAAAGCAATCAGAAGAAATCCTAGGAAGCACTCGTGTGGAGGGAATTCGCTTTAATGATGGAACTGAAAAGGAAGCGGATTTAATTGTGTTTGCGGTTGGAGTTATTCCGAACATCAAATTAGCGAAAGAAACTGGACTGGAAACAAATAGAGCGATTATTGTAAATGATTATATGGAAACTAGCATCCCTAATATTTATGCTGTTGGGGAATGCGTAGAACATAGAGGAATGGTTTATGGTCTTGTGAAGCCCCTTTACGAGCAAGGGCAAGTTTTAGCGCAAAGAATCTGCGGAATCAATGGAGAACCATACAAAAGCTCCATTCTTTCTACTAAATTAAAAATATCCGGCATCGATGTTTTTTCTGTTGGAAACGTATACGAAGGGGAAAATACAAAATCAATCAAAGTTTTTGATGAAGTGGATGGAGTTTATAAAAAAGTTTTATTGGAAGATGATCAAGTCGTTGGAGCTATTTTATTTGGAGATACAAGATTAAGTGCAAAAATACAGGACATGGTGCTGAAGAAAAAAGATATACATCAATTAGATAGACAGGAATTGTACCAAATGAAAGAGGATGGAGCAAATTCATTTGCTGCAATGCTTCAAAGCGAGATGATTTGCAATTGCAACGGCGTGACAAAAGGTAACATTATAGAAGCAGTACAAGAAAAAGAGTTAACAACAGTAGAGGAAGTAAAGCAATGTACAAAAGCTTCCGCTTCATGCGGCGGCTGTAAATCCTTGGTTGGAGATTTATTGCACTATATTCACAGTGGTGACTTTCATGAGAAAATTGAAAAAAAATCGATGTGTGATTGTACGTCTTTAACAGAAGAAGAAGTAGTGCATGAAATGCAAGTTCAAAATATTATGTCGGTTCAAGAGGTAATGACGAAGCTCCATTGGAAAAATGTTGGCGGCTGTTCAAAATGTGCACCCGCACTTCAGTATTATTTAGGAATGATTTATCCTGAATATGAAAATGTTCAAGGAGTATTCTATGAAAATGAAAATATAAATGCCATTATGCAAAATGATGGCACATACACAATCATTCCTCAAATGCATGGAGGAATGACGAATGGAGAACAATTACAAAAAATAAGCGATTGTATTAAAAAATATAAGATTGATCAAGTAGCTGTCACAAGTGAACAAAGAATCCACTTAATGGGCATTGCAAAAGAACAGCTGCTGGATATATGCCTTCAATTGGATATGCCATTAACTTCTACATTTGGAAACACTGTTCACCCGATTAAAACATGTATTGGAGAGCATATTTGCACATGTGAGAAACAAAAATCGCTGCAGTTAGCTGTTCAACTGGAAAAACAAACTGCCTCTCTCCCTACTCCTTACCGTGTGAAAATGGGAGTTTCATCCTGCATGCATAATGGAGCAGGTTCTACAACAAAAGATATCGGCATAATTGGCATTGCTAGAGGATGGGAAATCTATGTCGGCGGCAGCAGTGGAAGGGATGCACGAGCAGGAGAATTATTATGTGTTGCATCGAAGGAAGAAGAAACGATAGAAATCATTGCTGGATTTATTCAGTACTATCGAGAAACAGCGAATTATTTAGAAAGAACTTGGCAGTGGATAGAAAGAGTGAATTTAGTTCATATTAGAGAGGTTTTATTCGATCAAGATATTAGAAGACTTTTAATAAATCGATTAGAGAAAGAAATGCAGGTAAGAAAAAGCTATGTGGAAAAGACTTTACTATAAAGTGAAGCTTTCCATCAGTGGGGGGTTCTTCATCCCCCACCTAGCTTTCTCGATTTCCGGGCATCTTGAGGTGGAGGTTTTACTGCCAGTTTAGAGTGGGATAAAAGTGTTCCGTATTTTTAATATGCAGCATAGCAGCAATTGAATATACAATCGGCATTATATAAACGCGTGTCATTCCAAGCTAGGGTCAAGGATAGGGTAAGTCCGATGATGGAATAATCATTCAACAAGCATCATGCTAGTTTCGTAATTAAATCTTAGAATGAAAGAGAGGAAGTATGATAATGACGGAAATGTTATTAAAGTATTTTCGAACACAACAAAAGGAAGCTCAATCAGAAAAAAGATTCAATACTCAATGTCCGTTTTGCAGTATGCAATGTAAAATGCAATTAGTGGAAGAATCCATCGTTTCCCGAAAAAAATATACAGTGACGGGGATAGACAATCCAACATCTGAGGGTCGTTTATGCATAAAAGGTTTGAATGCACATCAGCATGTTTTTCAGCATGACCGAATTAAATACCCCTTATTAAAAGTGAATGGTGAGTTTGTACGCATCACATGGAGGGAAGCGTTAAATACTATCAAGCAAAATTTCACGCAAATTCAAAAAGAGGATGGGAAGAATGCGTTGGCGGTATATGGGAGCGCCTCTATTACCAATGAAGAAGCTTATTTATTAGGAAAGTTTGCACGTGTTGCATTGCAAACAAAGTATATTGATTATAATGGACGCTTATGCATGTCAGCAGCTGCAACGGCGGCAGCTCAAAGCTTTGGTATGGATAGAGGATTAACGAATACATTGGCAGAAGTTCCTTTTACACGGGTCATTATTTTAGCCGGAACAAATATTGTAGAATGCCAGCCAACGATTATTCCATATTTTGAAAAAGCAAAGGAAAACGGTTGTTTTATTATTGCGATTGATCCTCGTGAAACAGCAACAACGAAATTAGCTGATTTACATTTAAAGGTAAAACCAGGAGCAGATGCTGCATTAGCAAATGGACTTTTAAAAGTAATCTTGGACGAAAACTTAGTAGATGAAACGTTTATTAAAGAAAAAGCAACTGGATTTGAAGAAGTGAAACAATATATTTCCACCCTTGATCTAAATGAAATTGCCGAATGGACTGGTGTACCTGTCCAAGCAATCTATAAAGCTGCAACGAAATTTGCCAAAGAAGAATCAGGAATGATTTTTACAGCTAGAGGAATAGAACAGCAGACAGATGGAGTAGCGGCAGTTAGGAACTTTTTAAATATTGTAATTGCCACTGGAAAAATTGGAAAGATGTATTCCGGCTATGGTGCCGTTACTGGACAAGGAAACGGACAGGGAGCAAGAGAACATGGCCAAAAGGCGGACCAATTGCCTGGATATCGCAGTATCGAAAATGAAGAACATCGAGCTTATATTGCAGATGTATGGGGAATAAAGAAAGAAGATATTCCTAGAAAAGGTGTATCCGCATATGAAATGTTTGAAAAAGCAGATCAAGGTGAAATAACGGGAATGTTTCTTATGTGCTCCAATCCAATTGTTTCTAATCCAAATGCCAATCTTGTCAAAAGAGCATTAAAGAAATTAAAGTTTTTCGTTGCAGTGGATATGTTTGTTTCGGAAACGGCAAAACTAGCAGATTTAATATTGCCTACATCCTCCTATCTCGAGGACGAAGGGACGATGACAAATTTAGAAGGCAGAGTCATGCTGCGGGAAGCAAGTCGTCCATGTCCAGGAGAGGTAAAGCATGACTGGCAGATTATTTGCGAAATAGCAAACGTACTTGGAAAAGGAGAGTACTTTTCTTATACAAAAGCAGAGGACATATTCAATGAGTTGAGAAAAGCAAGCAAAGGAGGAATTGCAGATTATTCTGGCATAACTTATGAGCGAATAAAAAAAGAAAAAGGAATATTATGGCCATGTTCTGATACAAATCAAAGTGGAACTGCACGGTTATTTGAAAATGGCTTTGCACATGAAGATGGAAAAGCGAAGATGGTGGCAGTGGAAAATATACCGGTTGTTCCAAAAGAGAGCATAAGCATGGAATTTCCGCTGTATTTGACGACAGGAAGGGTTATGGCGCAATATTTAACCGGCGTACAAACTCGAAAAAGCGCTTCTTTATCTGCAAGAAACTTTGAATCCTATATGGAGATTCATCCAGCAACAGCTGAGAAATATAATATTTCAAATAATGTATTGGTGAAAGTGGAGTCAAAACGGGGTAGTATCGTAGTAAGAAGCAAATGGTCAGATAAAATTAGACAAGATACAGTATTTGTACCTATTCATTGGGCAGGGTCTCAAAATGTAAATATATTAATCGCTGGAGATTTGGATCCTACTTGTAAAATGCCTGGATTCAAAGTAAGTGCTGTAAAAGTAAGCTCTTTATAAAATAAAAATTCAAAATAATAACTGCACACTTATGTCGTAAATAAAGACATAGTGTGTTTTTTTTTTTGAATTTCATTTTCTTCCTATTTTCCAGAAAAAAATGATGTGATTTTCTAAAAAAAAATGAGTTTTGAAAGGGGATACAATGTGAATGTTTCAATGTTTTTTTAAATTTGTATTTTTCGAAAAGAAAAAAAATTTCAAAAAAGTGTGTCAGAAAATATAACAAGTATATTAAAAACATCTTTTAATTATGATAAAGTGAATTAAACAAGTATTTGAAAAACATCTTTTAATGATAACAAGTTAAGGGAGTTTTAAAGGGGAGGCATTTTGATGAGCACAAAGAAATTAGTTCTTGTAGGAAATGGGATGGCCGGGGTAAGGGCAGTGGAGGAAATATTAAAAATATCAAAAGAACAATTTGATATTACTATTTTTGGAAGTGAACCTCATCCGAATTATAATAGAATTTTATTATCAAAGGTATTGCAAGGGGATACTGAAGTAAAAGATATTACATTAAATGATTGGGATTGGTATAAAGAAAATAATATTACGCTACATACTGGTGAAACAGTAACAAAAGTAGATGCTGAGAAGAAAGTAGTCATCACCGATTCTGGCAGAGTAGAAGCTTATGATGAACTTATCTTGGCAACTGGATCAGTGCCATTTATGCTTCCTATTCCTGGTGCGGACAAGGAAGGTGTTACAGCTTTCCGTGATATAAAAGACACGGATATTATGCTGGAAGCTTCCAAAAAGTATAAAAAAGCAGCTGTTATCGGCGGGGGATTGCTCGGATTAGAAGCAGCAAGAGGATTGTTAAATTTAGGAATGGATGTAACTGTCATTCATCTTGGACCTTTTTTAATGGAGCGTCAGCTTGATCCGACTGCTGGAAGCCTTCTACAAAAAGAGTTGGAAAAACAGGGGATGAAGTTCTTATTAGAAACACAAACAGAACAATTTTTAGGAAATGAGAGAGTAGAAGGATTAAAGTTTAAAGATGGGTCAACATTGGATGCAGATTTGGTTGTAATGGCAGTGGGAATTAAGCCAAATATTGAATTAGCAGTCAACAGTGGTCTCGCAGTTAATCGTGGAATTGTAGTAAATGACTACTTGCAAACAGATATACCACATATTTATTCCGTTGGAGAATGTGCTGAGCATCGTGGCATACCATATGGACTAGTTGCACCTCTTTATGAGCAAGCGAAAGTATTAGCAAATCATATATGCGGGCAAATTGCTAAACCTTATGAAGGATCGGTATTGTCAACGCAGTTAAAAGTATCAGGTGTAGAAGTATTCTCAGCGGGAGATTTTACAGAAGATTCAGAGAAAAAAGCTATTAAAGTATTTGATGAACAAGATGGAGTCTACAAAAAAATTGTGCTGAGAGGGAATCAAATTGTTGGAGCTGTGCTTTTTGGTGACAGCAGTGAAGGAAATCGTTTATTTTCTATGATTCAAAAAGAAGCAGATGTTTCTGATACGGAAAAAATATCGATTTTGCAGCCAATTGGGCAAGAGTCTGGAACAAGTTTAGTTGCAAGCATGACTGCTGATGAAATTATTTGCGGCTGTAACGGTGTATCAAAAGGAACGATTGTGGAAGCGATACAAGCACAAGGTTGTTCTTCTGTAGATGAAATAAAAGCATGCACAAGTGCTTCTCGTTCTTGTGGAGGCTGTAAACCACTAGTTGCAGAATTATTGCAGCATACACTTGGTTCCGATTTTGACGCAGCAGCTCAAAAAGAAGCAATCTGTGGTTGTACAACTTTATCAAGAGATGAGGTTGTAGAAGAAATTAGAGCGAAAGGCTTAACACATACAAGAGAAGTAATGAGTGTTCTTGGATGGACTAGCCTAGAAGGATGTTCGAAATGTCGCCCAGCGCTCAACTATTATTTAGCAATGGTAAATCCAATAGATTATAAGGATGAGAGAGAATCTCGATTTGTGAATGAACGCATGCATGCAAATATTCAAAAAGATGGTACCTATTCTGTTGTACCACGCATGTACGGTGGAGTTACAAATGCAAATGATTTAAGAAGGATTGCAGATGTAGCAGATAAATATGAAATACCATTAGTTAAAGTAACTGGTGGACAGCGCATCGACTTAATTGGAGTGAAAAAAGAAGATTTGCCGAAAGTATGGGAAGACTTAGATATGCCTTCAGGATTTGCATACGGAAAATCTTTACGTACTGTTAAAACATGTGTTGGTGAACAATTCTGCCGTTTTGGAACACAAGATTCAATGGGACTTGGAATTCGATTAGAGAAAAAATTTGAAGGGTTGCAAACACCTCATAAAGTAAAAATGGCAGTATCTGCTTGTCCAAGAAGTTGTGCAGAGTCAGGATTTAAAGACATTGGTTTCATTGGCATCGACGGTGGATGGGAGCTATATGTTGGTGGTAACGGTGGTACACATGTTCGTGGTGGAGACTTATTGTATAAAGTGAAAACAGAAGAAGAAGTAATGGAAGTAACTGGAGCATACTTACAATATTATCGTGAAACTGCAAACTATCTAGAACGAACTTCTGCATGGATTGATCGAGTTGGCTTAGCGCATGTTCAATCAGTTCTTGATGATAAAGAGAAACGAAAAGAGTTAAATGCACGCATGGAAGAAACGTTATCGGTGTATAAAGATCCTTGGAAAGAAATTATTGAAAGCAAAAAAACGACAAAAGAATTATTTGAAAATGTAGTATTGTCTTAATGATGATGGCTAATAAAAGGGGGACTAATACAGATGGTGAATAAAGAAATAACGAAGGTTTTAGTGTGCGGGCTAGACGAGCTTCCAAGAAGTTTAGGAAAGACTGTTCAATTTAAAGATAAAGAAATTGCTGTTTTTAGATTGTCTGGAGGATCCATACGAGCAGTAGAAAACCGTTGTCCACATAAAGGCGGTGTGTTAACAGAAGGCATTGTCAGTGGTGAGTTTGTATTTTGTCCAATGCATGATTGGAAAATATGTTTAGAAGATGGAAAGGTACAAGAACCGGATTCAGGATGTGTGAAAACATACAAAACAACTCTGGAAGAAAATAATGTCTACCTTTTAATGGAAGAATAAACTATTAATCTAACAATATCAGCATTTGTAAGGCATGATAGGATTTAGAAGTGAAAAATTCATTTTCTCTTTATATCAATAAAATGGTATAGTAGTTTCAAAACTTATTGATATGGAGGTACTGCATTGAAACGATTAGAAGGAATACGAATAGCATTAGCAGGGCAGCGTAAAGCGGAAGAACTTTGCAAATTAATCATTAATTTAGGGGGTATTCCGCTTCAGCGGCCAGCACAAGGAACGATTTATTTAGATGATTCCAATTTAGAAGAAGATATAAAACAATTAGTGGCAGGAAATTATGATTGGTTTATTTTTACTACAGGAGTTGGAACAGAAACACTTTATAAAACGGCTGAAAGAATAGAGCTTGGTGAAGCGTTTATTACCACGATACAAGCAGCAAAAGTGGCAGCAAGAGGATATAAAACCGTTAATATGCTGAAGCGTTTAAATATTGCTCCTCTTGTTCGAGATGATGATGGAAGCACTGTCGGATTAGTAAGATCTCTAGCCTCTCATGATTTGAAAGGGTGCAAAGTAGCACTTCAACTTCATGGGGATCCGGCTCCTAGATTAATAGAGTTTCTGCAGGAACAACAAGCAGAATTCAAAGAAATTCTTCCATATAAGCATATTCCGCCAAATGAAGAGGTATTAGAAAAGCTAGTGGCAGAAATTCTTCATGGAGAAGTAGATGCAGTTAACTTTACCAGCACCCCTCAAGCACGCTTTTTATTTTCCTACGCGAAAGAAAAAGGGGTTTATGACGAAATGCTAAAAGCTTTTTCTAATCATGTAATAGCTGTAGCTGTCGGAAAAGTTACTGCTGCTGCACTCCGAGAAGAAGGAGTGGAAAGGATGGTTATTCCGAAAGAAGAAAGAATGGGAAGCGCCATTATTGCATTAGAACAGTTCTATAAAGAGGAATACCAAAAAAGTTGATTGCGCTTTTGCTCATAGAAAAAAGTAGTTTGACAATGATGATGATGTAAGATATTGGTGAAAAAGTGAATGCCACCCCTTACTTATTACAAATAAAAGTAAAGGTGTAGAGAGGATGACTGCTATGCAGAAAGGAAAAGTTTATTTAGTAGGTGCAGGTCCAGGAGATGCTGAATTAATTACGGTTAAAGGTTTAGAAGCGATTAAGAGAGCAGATGTCATTCTTTATGATCGGCTGATTAATCCAAATCTATTGAACCATGCACAAACGGATTGTGAATTCATCTATTGCGGAAAACTTCCAAATAGGCATTTCCTAAGACAAGATGTAATCAATAGTCTTTTAGTTGAAAAAGCATTAGCAGGAAAGACCGTTGTCCGTTTAAAGGGGGGAGATCCTAGTGTTTTTGGTAGAGTAGGAGAAGAAGCCTTAGCAGTAGCGGAACACAATATTGAGTTTGAAATGGTTCCAGGGATCACCTCTGGCATTGCAGCTCCTCTTTATGCTGGCATTCCTGTAACACATAGAGACTGCGCAGGTTCTTTTGCCATTGTGACTGCCCATGACAAGACACCAAATGGAAAACCGGACATTGATTGGGCAGGACTTAGCAGCAGCATTAAAACAATTGCCTTTTATATGGGAGTGAAAAATTTACAATACATTTGTGATAACCTTATTAAGCATGGAAAATCACCAAATACTCCTGCCATCATAATTCAATGGGGAACGTACGGCAGACAAAAAAGTGTAGAAGGTACATTAGACACAATCGTTGATCTTGCCCAAAAAGAAAATATAACAAATCCTGCAATTACTCTTGTAGGTGAGGTTGTTGCAGCAAGGGAAAGAATAAGCTGGTTTGAGAAAAAAGCTTTATTTGGTCGTCAAATGGTACTGGTTCGAACAGGGACAGAAGAAAGTAAATTAGCTCTTGAGTTAAAAGAAAATGGAGCAGATGTTATTGAATTCCCAAAATGGCGAAAAGAAAAGGCTTATTTTGAACCAACACAGTTAAATAATCTCCGATCTTATGATCAAATATTATTTGCTTCATCAGAAGCAGCAAATGACTTTTTTGACATTTTATCAGAGAATAAAAAAGATCTCCGACTTATAACAGCAGAGTTATATGGCACATCTGTAAAAACAATAAAAGCACTAGAAGCAAAAGGTTTAACAGGATTTTACATTTCTGAAAGAAAAGCAGTTGGAAAGCTCTTAATAGTTGGTGATCAACAGGTAATTGAAGAGGAAGAAAACTATAAGGATAACTTTGGAGAAGTTGATTTATTTATCACAAGCTTTAAATCGATTGATTCGAAGTTTACGCCGATTATTCAGCGTCAGTTAGAGGAATCTGAGATTGATACATTGGTGTTTCCTAATAGTAAATCTGTTCATGTTTTTAAGAAGCAATCTAGCCGTTATGGTATGGGAAATTTACCGGAAACAGTACAAGTTGTATGCATGGGAACAAAAACAAAAGAAACAGCGGAGGCATGCGGAATTTTACCAAATAAAATTCCAGCTAAACCGACAATCGAGGCTTTTATAGAGTGTTTGAAAGAGGAATACCAGTTAGTCAATATATAAAAAGAAGAGGGTAGACAAACCCTCTTCTTTTATTTATTTTGGTTAACAGTAATAGCTGCATTTTTTTCTGCTTCAATTAGAATAGTTTCTTCTTTTAATATCGCTGTTAATCTTGTTGTTTCTGGTTCGTCTAAAATAAAGTCAGCCAAATTATCTTCTAAATGCTCTTGAATTACTCTTCTTAATGGGCGGGCACCAAAACTAGGATGTGTGCCCAATTCTACTAATTTATCTTTTACGTCAGCTGTTATGTTTAACGAGATATTTTGTTCTTTCAACGTAATTGCCAACTCTTCTAATAATAGATCGGTAATCTGTAAAAGATGTTGTTTTTCTAACGATTTGAATTCGATGATTGCATCAAATCGGTTAAGAAACTCAGGTTTAAAGAAGCTTCCTAAAGACTGTAGCAAATTGCTTTCTTCCATTGCTGAATTATTCTCAAATCCAACTACAATATTTTTGTGTCCGACACTTGCATTGCTTGTCATAATAATAACAGAATCTTTAAAGCTTACTGTTCTTCCTTGGCTGTCCGTTAATCGTCCGTCTTCTAGTATTTGCAAGAAGATGGATTGAATATCCGGATGCGCTTTTTCGATTTCATCTAAAAGAATGATGCTGTATGGGTTTCTTCTTACTTGTTCCGTTAATTGGCCAGCTTCTTCATGTCCCACATATCCTGGCGGTGAACCGATGATTTTGCTAATGCTGTGTTTTTCCATGTATTCACTCATATCCAAGCGGATCATGCTGTCTTTGCTGCCAAACAATTCTTCTGCTAATGTTTTCGTTAACTCCGTTTTTCCTACTCCAGTAGGGCCGACAAATAGGAAGCTTCCGATCGGTCTGTTTTTAGCTTTTAAGCCTGCTCTGCTGCGTTTAATTGCTTTAGCCACTTTCTTAACAGCTTCATCCTGCCCTATAACTTTTGCAGCTAAATGATCTGCTAAATATTTCATCTTTTGCTGTTCATCCTGCTGCAGTTTTCCTACAGGAATACCAGTTTTCTTTTCAATTAACTGCTGGATTAATAATAATTCGACAATCGGTTTTTCATCAGTGTTAGGGTTATTTAAAGCTTTTTCTAATGCTTGTTCTTCATTTCGCAGAGCAGCTGCTTGTTCGTAATTCTCTTCTTTCAACGCAAGCTCTTTTTCCTTTGCGATGCTTGCTAATCTAGCATCTATTTCCTCTGTATTTGTATAGTTGGAGGAAAGATTCATTTTCGAACCTGCTTCATCTAATAAATCGATCGCTTTATCTGGTAAGAAACGATCTTGAATATATCGACTAGACAATTCAACGCAAGCGTTAATTGATTCATCTGTATATATAACTTCATGGTATTGTTCATATTTATCTTTAATTCCTTGTAAGATCGCAATTGCAGCTTCAACAGAGGGTTCTGCCACTTGAATAGGCTGAAATCTTCTTTCTAATGCTGCATCTTTTTCAATTTGACGATATTCCTTTAGTGTAGTAGCGCCAATTATATGAAGTTCTCCACGTGCTAGAGCTGGTTTTAAAATATTTCCTGCATCCATAGAACCTTCTGCAGAACCGGCGCCCACTAGCTGGTGAATTTCATCAATAAACACAATGACATTTTTTCTTTCCTGAATTTCATGAATAATCTGTTTCATGCGTTCTTCAAATTGTCCGCGAATACCTGTATTTGTAACAAGCGATGCTACATCTAATAAATAAATTTCTTTATTTTTTAATTTTTTTGGTACAGATCCTTCAACAATTTTTAATGCCAAGCCTTCTGCAATGGCAGTTTTCCCTACTCCAGGCTCTCCGATTAATACAGGATTGTTTTTATTTCTTCTATTTAATATTTCAATTACACGTTCTATTTCATTTTCTCTTCCAATAACCGGATCAATTAATCCAGCTTTTGCAAGGTTATTTAAATTTTTTCCGAATTTTTCAAGTATTGTATTGTTTCCTGAAGGAGCTTGGTTAGCTGACTTCATTGCCCCTGTTTGGCCATTAAATGATTTAAATAAATCATCAAAAGGGGAAGGTTGAGAAAAAAATGAATTAGGATTAGCTGTCATTTTTTGCTTTTCTTTTTGATAACAAGTATGACAAAGGTTTAGTTGATGCTCTTCATTATTCAATACAAATCGTACACTTACACTTGCGTTATTTTCTTGACAAAATTGACATTTCATTTAAATTTCCTCCTTTTGAATTTGATCAAATTTGACCTTTCATAATGTTATTATACTTTGACCTTTTTTGATCTTCAACTTTTTTGCTTATAGAAAATAATGGAAAAATAATTTTTGTACAAAGGAAGATCAAACATTATAGGCTGTTTAAATATAGTTTTCTAATTCTTGAGACAAAACTTTGTTCTATTATGTAAAAATAAAAAAAATAAAGCAATAAAAAAGCTCGTCTTTGTTTGTCTTCTTTTACATATAGTGTAAGTAGGGAGGGGAATATGTGAAAAACAAATGGAGTGCAGCCTTTCAGTTAGCTGCTGTTTATGTTGGAACCGTTGTTGGTGCCGGCTTTGCAACAGGGAAAGAGATTGTAGAATTCTTTTCCCAGTTTGGGGTTATTGGCTTAATCGGCATTCTAATCAGCGGCACTATATTTGCCTATTTAGGTTCGAAACTTATGAGAATATCAGTAAAATTAAAAGCTAGATCTTATCAAGAGTTTACTATTTTTTTATTCGGGAAAGTAATAGGAACATTTATAAATAGTATTATGCTTATTATGTTAGTCGGAGTTTGTGCAGTCATGCTGTCAGGGGCAGGAGCTGTTTTTGAAGAACAATTGGGGATAAGTAAAGGGATTGGAGTCATATTTACAATTAGTTTATCCTTGATTGTCATGATGGTAGGCATGAAAGGGTTATTTGCTGTTAATACATTCGTTGTCCCTATAATGATTAGCTTTAGCTTTATTTTATTTTTTTTATCGGTTCAGCTTCCAGAATTTATAGTGCATATTTTTGCTTTTACAAATAATAGTGGGTGGAAGTCTATTGCTGCACCGTTTTCCTATACCGCTCTTAATTTATCGTTGGCTATAGCAGTTCTGGTGCCGGCTGCTTCTGAAATTGGAGATGATGAAACGGTTAAATGGGGAGGAATAATTGGTGGGATTGCTTTAATGTTCATCTTAATATCCAGTCATTTTACGTTAATAATGCTTCATGATGTAGATGGTTATGCAATACCAATGGCTACTATAATGAAAAATTTGGCTCCACAGCTTTCATGGATATATATATTAGTTATTTATGGAGAAATTTTCACTTCAGTCATTGGAAATGTTTATGGTTTGGAAAGACAATTAAGCGGCTATATAAAACTTCCCAGTATACTTATTATTGTGTTTATTTTTTTCATTTCCTATATGATTAGCTTTATTCATTATGGAACACTTCTTTCTTTTTTGTATCCTTTATTTGGTTATATTAGTTTAGTTTTTTTATTGATCTTATGGATAAAGCCTATTCCACAAGATCAATGGTAAGCTTAATAAAAAAGCGTCATATAATGAAGGAATGAGCCCATCTTTTATCCCACTCTTAACGGGCAGTAAAACCCCTAATGTCATCAAGTTGAACTTCAATTTATTGGAAATAGATTAAAAAGTGGAATAAGCGTTAGGTTTTCCGAGGCTTACCACTCGCTTTCCATGGGGCTACGCTTGAGCCTCCTCGTCGCAGACGCTCCTGTGGGTGTGGGGTCTCGCCTGTCTCGCAATTCCCATAGGAGTCGAGCGGACGCCTCTCCAAACGAACAATTTTTTTATATTAGTACAATTTATGGAATCTTAAGTTGATGACATTGAGTAAGACCCCTACCTCAAGATGCTGAGAAATCGAGGAAGCTAGGTGTTGAAACTCGCCCGTAAAGATCCGAGGGAGGTACACAAACTAAGGTCGCCACTTCCTTATGTCTTCGTTTCTGTGATCCACATCCTGTAGACCTCAAGCTAATCAGTGGGGGATGAACAAAACCCCCACTGATGGGAGGTTCACTTTATGACGCTTAAAGGGATAACAGATGTTTAGTTAATTAGAGCTTGTAATGGAGAAGGAATACGGCCTCCACGATCAATTAATTTTGCAGAGCTGAATGGATTTACACCCATAACTGGAGCTCGTCCTAATAGTCCACCAAATTCAACAATTTCTCCTTCTTTTTTACCTGGTACTGGTATAACTCGAACAGCTGTCGTTTTTTTATTAATCATACCTATAGCGGCTTCATCAGCAATAATTGCAGATAAAGTTGCTGGTGATACTTCCCCAGTTAATGCAATCATATCAAGACCAACAGAGCATACACATGTCATTGCTTCTAGTTTGGATAAGCTCAAGCTGTCATCTAAAATACCGCGAATCATTCCGTTATCCTCGCTGACAGGAATAAACGCGCCGCTTAATCCACCTACATAAGAACTAGCCATTGCACCGCCTTTTTTAACTGCATCGTTCATTAAAGCAAGGGCAGCGATAGTGCCATGTGTTCCAACACGTTCTAATCCAATTTCCTCTAATATTTCGGCAACACTATCATTAATAGCATTTGTAGGTGCAAGGGAGAGGTCCATAATACCGAAAGGAACACCAAGTCGTTCGGCTACCACTCGACCGATTAATTCACCTGCACGGGTAATTTTAAAAGTTGTTTTTTTAATGATATCGGATACTTCGCCAAGGTCTGCTTCCGGGTATTTCTTCAATGCATTCAAGACAACTCCAGGACCGCTGACTCCTACATTAATAACAACTTCGCCTTCTCCAGCACCATGAAATGCACCTGCCATAAATGGATTATCTTCAACTGGGTTGCAGAAAACAACCAGTTTAGCACAGGCAATTCCATTTTTGTCTTTCGTTTTTTCGGCAGCTTCTTTAATGATTTCCCCCATTTGTTTCACAGCATTCATATTGATTCCTGTTCTAGTAGTAGCGACAGAAACGGAAGAACAAACGCGGTCCGTTACAGTTAAGGCTTCTGGAAGTGCATCCAATAATGTTTGATCACCTTTTGTAATTCCTTTATGAACAAGTGCAGAATAGCCGCCAATAAAATCAACATTTAATGTTTTAGCTGCTTTATCCAATGTTTTAGCTAACGTAATGGCTTGTTCCACTGTTGCATTCCCAAGTATTTCAGCGATTGGGGTAATAGAGATTCGTTTATTAATAATAGGAATACCATATTCTTTCTCAACAGCTGTTGCAACTTCTGTCAGCTTACTTGCATAGGAAGTTATTTTTTGATAGACTGCTTCATTTAGTTTGTCAAAATCTGAATTTGCACAATCGTATAAACTAATTCCCATTGTTACTGTTCGGATATCAAGATTTTCCATTTGAACCATATTAATGGTTTCCATCATTTCGTTTAATGCAATTTTCATTCTTTTCCCTTCTTTCTTACACCCGATGCATAGATTTAAAGATTTCTTCTAACTGAATGTTAATTTTTAAATGAAGCTCATTGCCTAAATGATCAAATTGACTGCGCAATTCATCCAAATTCTCATTATTTGTTACATCAACCAACATCATCATGGTGAAAAAATCTTGTAATATCGTTTGACTAATGTCCAGAATATTAATGTTATTCGTTGAAATGACTGTTGTCACTTTACTTATAATACCAACTTGATCCTTACCGATCACGCTTACAACTGCACGTCGCTGCTGCATACTTTCACCTCATTTTTAATATTGCTTTGTTAAAAGTATTTGCTGTACTTTTACTGATACATAAGACAACAATATCTTTAACAAAATAGATGGTTTTCATTAGAAATTTATTTTCATATAGTAAATTGCTTATGATCGACACGCATCATTTAAAAAGCAGGCCAGTTCTATTGTATAAGGAAATGAAAAAAAGACTGGATTTCTCCAATCTTTTCGGTCAGTTATCAGCTAGAATAACGAATCATTACGTAATGTATGTATTAGTTACTCTCCTGTCCTTTTACCTGAGATTGTGAATCCTTCGGTGCCGTAATGTACGGTCTCTCCAGAAGCTGCTCCCGTTATAGTTTAATCCATAACGTTCATCGCGTGCCATTTGTATATGAAATATATTGTGATGTTAACAGTTTTTGCCTTATTGGTCAACAACAAAAAAAGTACAATTTCAAAAGTGGCCATTTTGCTGTTGTTGCTTATCTAGTATGAAATAACAGAATCAAAAAGGAGGGAGGATAAAAACAGAAAAAAAGATTAACCTACTTAATGAGAAAGGAGGGATTATATGTCTAAGTCACAACGAGAACAAGAAAGAGAATGGACAGTTCGAAAGCAAAAACAAAAACCGCACGGGAAAGTAAAAACAAAAAAAGAACTTGCTGAATAAAGAGAAATAAATCATAAAGAGTTGAAAAGAGTGTCTTCCGTATTTTTACTGATTTTGGGAATAGTATTTGCCAAAACGCCAATAATTAAAGAAAGAAAGAACATTAGATTTGGAAGGGGACAGTCCACAGAGTGGAGAGTCCCCGAAGATAGTAAATTGTTTACGTTTAAATATAGAAATAGACACTTATTTAATAATTTTATAGTTTTTATGATTCACAACAGTTCTTTGTTCTAATTCAAGATCACGATAATTGTTCATATAGGTTAAATCGACAATTACGGAGTTCTCATTTACTTTTTCGACTATGCCTTGTAATCCTCTAAACTCAATTATATTCCCAACCTCGGCTCTTTTCACTAACATCCACTCCTTAAATTCCAAATATTATATAAATTCTGTAGTTATAGTTTGCACTAAAAGAATTTATTCGTAAAGAAATATGGTGCCTGGTTGCAGCATACGTGCGCTACACTATTTTTTTGCATTGCTGCAATTTACACATTCACAAACATTAGCTTTATCTAAGGATACATGCTTTGAAATATAGACGTATTGGTCAGCATGCAGTTTGTACTACTTGCTTTCACTCTTATGCTTGTATGTGTTTTAATAACAATATAATATATGTATAATATGATAATAAAAGATAAAAGGTGTTTTTCTTGTCTGAATAATCTAGTAATTAAATGAAAGTGCTTATGATATTGGAAAATAGTATAACATATTAATACCCGCTATAGGCAATTCTAGCTGCTTTTTCTTTTAATTTGCATCAATAAATATTAGCATACTAAGAGTGTCTGTTTACGAAAGTGAGATGACATGGCGTGAGTTTTTTGTGTTATCAATACAAACTAGTTAAATTGAAAAATATTATAGCATAATATTTTTATGTATGATAAAACGGAGCTTTAGACGGATAAAAATGAAATCGAATATCTTTAGTTGAATTCCTATTTTTTTTGGAAGTTTTGCATATTAATTAAAGGAGATAAAAATGGAAAAAGATACTGTTAAAAAGATTCTAGAACAACTAAAAAGTGGAGAAATAGAAGAAGTAATCATTAAAAAAGAAGAATTCTTATCCTTTCGTGAACATCTTGTAAAAAGGGAGGATTTTAAACATTACCGTGGAGTAGCGGAACGAGGTGGAGATGTCACATACCGCTATTTACAAAAGCCAAGAAGTTAAACAAAATTAGCCTATTAATTAAGCGTTTAGACTGCGGACAATAGGCTTTTCTCGCTCAGATGCTCATTCCCCCGCTCCTGCAACTCTTCTCTTTATATTAACCCAAACATGATCAATCAGCCTGAAAGTTTATTAGATCGTGCTTGTCTGACCTTTCAGACTGCTGATAACCGTTTTTTCTCCAGCTATAAGAAACATGTAGAACAGTGCAATGGTTTTCTATTCCACCTTACCGGTATGTTTAGCATAAAGTCTTCTTCATGCTTTGTAAGGATAGGTTGCTGCTGTGCTGGATAGACCTTGTCTTTAAATAAGCTGATTCTCCGGATAAACTTCTATTTGCTAAGTTTAGTTAGTAGATTTTGCATATTCTTTTAATGCTTTTGTAATTCCTTTTTTTGTTTCTTCATCATTTTTCCCTTTATATCCATATAGAAAGTAATCAGACCTTATTTTTTTCCAGCTAATATTTCCAGGTATAGAAAATTCTTTATCGTTTAATATAAAAGAAATAAAGAATAAGAGGTTTTCATTCTTAATAGGTAAATCCAATTCAGATGTAAATTTTAAACCGTTTGGGCTAACATCAATGATTGTTGCTTTACCTATTTTCGATATTTCACCTTCCCTATTTTGGAAGGAGAGTGTGGCCGTAATTGGCTCTTTAAATTGAAAACGGAATGGTTCGTGTCTTTTATAATGCATCTTTTTCACCAATCTTTTTACCTTATAATAGGATATTACTGGCAGGTTGTCGACCTTCGTTTTGTCACTTGTATGGATTTTAGGATGGATATACCTTTGTCATCGGTTAACAAAGTGTTTTTTTCGATTAGATGTTTGCTGACTGGCCGATTAACATAATATATGACAACTTCGTTAATTTTCATGGAATATTTTCTGTATATAAACAATTTTTCATTGTTTCCGTAAAGAAGAAATGCTATTCTTTTTTTGAGATGTCATTTTGCAAAACTTAAATACCTACATACTTATTATAATTCTCTTACATTTTTTTGCTTTTTTTGAAGAAAATATAATAGTCGAACAAAAGATGTGACAAGATAATTTTCTATAAACTTAACATCTTTTTATCTAATGGTTTACAATTGTAACTATTAAATTATATATTAGTTATGGGTTAAACAATTCTTGACTATTATATAAGGTTGTTTAAGTTTCAAAAATAATATAAAGCAGTACATCTTATTTAATTATTTATAAAGGAGTTTGATTTTTCAATGGTAGAAAAACAATTTAAAGTTACAGCTGATACAGGTATTCATGCTCGTCCTGCTACACTTTTAGTACAAGCAGCAAGCAAGTTTGATTCTGAAATTCATTTAGAATACAAAGAGAAAAAAGTAAATCTTAAATCTATTATGGGTGTTATGTCTTTAGGTATTGGTCAAGGTGCAGATATTAAAATTAGTGCTGAAGGCAGCGATGAACAGGATGCTATTAATGGTTTAGCAGATACTTTAAGCAAAGAAGGCTTGGCAGAATAATGAGTTTTTTAAAGGGAATTGCAGCATCCAGCGGAATTGCCATCGCAAAAGCATATCGTTTAGTTGAACCAGATCTTTCTTTTGAAAAAACTTCCATAGATAATGCTGAAAATGAAATTAATCGTTTTCAATCTGCATTAGCAGTTTCAAAAGAAGAATTAGGGGCTATTCGCGATAAAGCAAATCAAGAGCTTGGTGCTGACAAAGCAGCTATTTTTGAAGCGCATTTATTAGTTTTAAGTGATCCTGAATTAATCGCACCTATCGAAGATAAAATTAAGACTGAAGCAGTCAATGCTGAATTTGCATTAAAAGAAACAACGGATATGTTTATTACTATGTTTGAATCAATGGATAATGAATATATGCAAGAACGTGCAGCTGACATTCGAGATGTAACGAAGCGTGTTCTTTCTCATTTACTGGGTGTACACTTGGCTAACCCAAGCATGATTTCTGAAGAAGTAGTTGTAGTTGCAGAAGACTTAACACCTTCTGATACTGCTCAATTAAATCGCCAATTTGTTAAAGGGTTTACAACAGATATTGGAGGAAGAACCTCCCATTCTGCCATCATGGCTCGTTCTTTAGAAATTCCTGCTGTTGTTGGAACGAAAAAAGCAACAGAAGAAATTAATAACGGTGATTTAGTGATAGTGGATGGATTAAATGGGGAAATCCATATTAATCCAACTCCTGAAGTCGTAGCTAGCTACGAAAAAACAGCTGAACAATACGAACAGCAAAAAGCAGAATGGGCTAAATTGGTAAATGAAAAAACAGTCAGCGCTGATGGGGTTCATGTTGAATTAGCAGCAAATATTGGAACACCTAATGATTTAGAAGGTGTGGTTAACAATGGTGGTGAAGCTGTTGGGTTATACCGTACTGAATTCTTATATATGGGAAGAGATCAGCTTCCAACAGAAGAAGAACAGTTCGAATCCTATAAAGCCGTTCTAGAAGGAATGCAAGGCAAGCCAGTTGTTGTTCGTACTTTGGATATTGGTGGAGACAAAGAACTGCCATATTTAGATCTTCCAAAAGAAATGAACCCATTCCTTGGTTTCCGTGCTATTCGTTTATGTTTAGAAGAGCAGGATATTTTCCGTACACAATTAAGAGCGCTGCTTCGTGCAAGTTCATACGGAAACTTGAAAATAATGTT
This sequence comes from Niallia sp. 03133, assembly GCF_052663225.1. Taxonomy (NCBI): domain Bacteria; kingdom Bacillati; phylum Bacillota; class Bacilli; order Caryophanales; family Bacillaceae; genus Niallia; species Niallia sp. 03133. The sequence goes on along the minus strand of NZ_JBQTCY010000004.1, from coordinate 259,842 downwards.
CCCAATGATTGCAACATTAAATGAATTCCGTGGTGCAAAAGCGCTACTTGAAGAAGAAAAAGCAAACTTGCTTGCAAGCGGTACAAAAGTTGCAGATGAAATTGAACTTGGAATTATGGTTGAGATCCCATCTACAGCTGTTCTTGCAGATCAATTCGCAAAAGAAGTTGACTTCTTTAGTATTGGAACAAATGATTTAATTCAATACACAATGGCTGCAGACAGAATGAATGAAAGAGTGTCCTACTTATACCAACCATATAATCCATCTATTTTGCGCCTGATTAAAATGGTGATTGATGCAGCACACAAAGAAGGCAAATGGGCTGGTATGTGTGGAGAAATGGCTGGAGATGAAACGGCAATTCCTTTATTGTTAGGGCTAGGTCTAGATGAGTTCTCTATGAGTGCAACATCGATATTAAAAGCTAGATCACAAATCTTAAATCTTTCTAAAGCAGAAATGGAAGAATTAGCAGCCAAGGCATTGCAAATGTCCACAACGGATGAAGTAATGGAAGCAGTAAAAGCTGCTGCAAAACTTTCTTAAATAAAATGTTTAATAAAAAGAATAATGGGTAAAAATAAAGTAAGCACAGGCGCTTAAGTTGTTAAGTTGCTCAAGCTATTCTCATTTTCCCCTTATTTTAAGAGGCAGTCCTAAAAAAGGTCAGAATGCTCGCTTTTGTTTTATGACTAAAAGCAGCAAGTTCAAACCAATTGGGATTGCCCCTTTTTTTTGTCTTCATAAAATAAATTCTTCTTATTTTAAACTTTAAATTATGCTAAGTTATGTTCATAAATGAGCGTAAAGTTTGTGTAATCATCGGTTATTCATGCTATGATAAAATAGAACTACATAAATTGACATTTATCCCACTCTTAACGGGCAGTAAGACCACCACCTCAAGATGCTGAGAAATCAAGGAAGCTAGGTGTTGAAACTCGCCCGTAAAGGTCCGATAAGTTCAACTAACAATAAGTGGGGGATAAAGGCCCCACAATGATGGAAGGTTCACTTTATACTATTAGATTGGAGTGTGCGTTTTATATGTTATCACAGGAAAATAGTACGATTGGCTTTATTGGAACAGGCGTTATGGGCAAAAGTATGGCGAAAAATCTATTGAATAGCGGCTACCCTGTTATTGTATATAACCGAACAAAACATAAGGCAGACGAGCTGCTTGCATTAGGAGCAGAATGGGGAAGCACTCCAAAAGAAGTGGCGCAAAAAGCCAATATTATTATTACAATTGTTGGCTACCCTGCAGATGTTGAAGAAGTATATCTAGGAGAAAATGGAATAATTGCAAATGCAAAACCAAACAGTTATACCATTGATATGACAACATCTACCCCTAGTTTAGCTAAAAAATTGTATGAAGAAGGAAAAAAACAGCAAATTCATGTTTTAGATGCACCAGTGTCTGGCGGTGATGTTGGAGCGAAAGAAGCAAAGCTCTCTATTATGGTCGGCGGAGATACGGATGCATTTACAGAACTAAAACCTGTGTTTGAAATGTTAGGAACAAATATTGTGTATCAAGGTGCTGCAGGAGCAGGGCAACATACGAAAATGTGCAATCAAATCGCTATTGCCTCTAATATGATTGGGGTTTGTGAAGCAATAGTCTATGCAGAAAAAGCAGGGTTAAATCCTGATACTGTTTTAAAAAGCATATCCACTGGAGCAGCAGGAAGCTTCTCATTAAGTAATCTAGCACCAAGAATGATAAAAGGAGATTTTGCACCAGGCTTTTATATCAAACATTTTATTAAAGATATGAAGATTGCCCTAGAAGAGGCCAAAGCAATGGAAATGGAAACGCCTGGCCTACAGCTTGCAGAAAGCCTGTATAGCCGTTTATCCGCACTAGGTGAAGATGAAAGTGGAACACAGGCTCTGTATAAATATTATCAACAATACAGCAATACGCTATAAAGTGAACCTTCCATCAATGGGGCTTCTTCCTCCCCCTACAGATGTTTAGTTGTGGTCTATATGAAGTGTGGAGATCTTAGTTTGTGTACTTGAGGTGGGGGAGGCTTCCTGCACATAAGAATGGGAAAATAAAAGCTGCAAGCAAAAATTTTTTAATCATTTTGCTTGCAGCTTCTTTAGTAAAACTTATGCGTTGTATTCTTTTAAGTATTTTTCTAATCTGTTGCATGCTTCTTCTAAAGTATCCATTGAATAAGCAAATGAGATGCGAAAGAACCCTTCGCCTAGGGACGAGAAAGCACTCCCTGGGACAGTTGCAACCTTTACTTTATCTACTAAATCTAAACAAAATTCAAAGGAGTTCATATGACCAAAAGGAATTTGGATAAGAAAATAAAATGCACCGTCTGGCATGATTACATGAAGTCCCATGCTTTCTAGTCGATTGAAAATATAATTCCTTCTTTTTTTATACTCCTCATTCATGGGTAAAGCATCGTTTATTCCCACTGTGAGTGCCTGTAATGCCCCCATTTGTGATATGGAGGAAGCGCATGTCACGTTATATTGGTGCACCTTGAGTATTTCTTTGCATATTGATTCAGGAGCGTATAGCAGCCCTATTCGCCATCCTGTCATGCTGTGTGATTTAGAAAGACCGTTGATTACGATTGTTTTTTCTCTAAGCATGCTTGCAATCGAAATATGTTTTTGATCATATACTAATTCACTGTATATTTCATCCGCTAAAATAAAAATATCTTTGTCTGTCAATAATTTTGCTATATCCTGCAACTCTGATTCGTTTAAGCTTACACCTGTTGGATTGGAAGGGTACGGCAAAACGATGCATCTTGTTTTATCGGTAATATAATCTTTTATTAAATCGGCAGTAAAGCGAAAAGCATTATCTCGTATATCTACATAAACAGGTGTAGCTCCGCATAACTTTATGATAGGCTCATATCCAGGATATACAGGTCCAGGAAGAATAACCTCTGCACCATGCTCTAATATTGTTCGAAAAGCTATATCGATCGCTTCACTGGCACCAGTCGTTACGATCACTTCTGTTTCCGGTTGATAATGAAGATTATATTTTTTTTCAACAAAATCAGCAGCAGCTTTTCGAAGAGTAATATCTCCAGCATTATGCGTATAAGTAGTAAAATTTTCATCAATGGCGGCTTTTGCAGCTTCTTTTATATGATCAGGTGTTGGAAAATCTGGTTGTCCCACCGTTAAGGAAAGAATATCTTTATTTCCAGCAACCATATTAGAAAATTTTCTTATTCCTGATATTTCAATATTTTTAACCCGTTTATTTACCAAGTGTTCCATAGTATCCTCCTGAAAAGTCTAACTTATTAAATTTCGTTTAACATGATTATTGGATCAAATAATACAGTCATTATTGTTGATAGGGCAGAAAAAGTGTATTTTCAGGCAGCTCTCCTAACAAAATTCCAGGAGAACAAGCAGTATTCTGCATTTAGTAAATCCAGTGATATTCAAAAGTTTTACGAAAAATGACTTTACTTTATCATATCAAATAAGTAGTAGCATGAAAATGCAGGTAGAAAGAAAAAAGAGTACAAAATAAAGAGATGTCTCCTTACTTGTACTCCAGTTATTCCTGTAAAGTAGCTAATTATGCTTCTTATCAAGTGTTAATAGCCGTATTCCCAATCAATTTCTTTATTCAGCCAAAAAGCTGGTTCGTTTGAATAAGATTTACATGTATTGTTATGATTGTTATTTTCTTTATCTGTATTTTTTTTCGTCTGTAAATTTTGAAAAGTAGCTGCATCAATATTTTCGAAAAAAGAAACAGATAAATCTTTTTTAATAAGGATTCCTGTGCCTCTCAACATTTGTTTTTTGCACCTCTTCTTTTAACTGCTTTGTTATTTTTTAAAGCGTCTTTCCATAATTATAGTATTCTTTCTTTTATAAAAGGTCTAGTTGTTTGTTACATTATTCACTAAATAGTAATAATTAAATATTAAATGAAGAGAAATAGTTCTAAAGGAAATAAGTATCGTATGTAAAAAGATGCTATTTAAGTGGTTATTTTGTGCAAGTAAGGGTTGTTTGATTATTCTTTTCCATTTATTATGTACAACAGGAGGGGAATAAAATGGATGTAAATGTAATAAAAGAAACAGAGATAGAAGAGAAAAATTATGCAGGGTTTTGGATAAGGTTTGGAGCGAGTGTCATTGACACCATTATTCTTGCCATTCCATTGTTTTTTTTAGGAAGTTTTTTCTTTTCCTTATTTTTAGGACCGTCTTCCGAAACTATATCTTTTTTTAATAATCCTAATAATTTTGAACAAGAATTAACAGAAGAACAACTGATGGCTTTAGTAGTACCGATGCTTTTAGCTTTCTGTGGAACAGCAATTATTTGCCTTGTTGTCAATGCTCTGTATTTTGTGATATTCCAATCATCTAAATGGCAGGCGACAATTGGGAAAAAAATACTAGGATTAAAGGTTATGACAGTAAGTGGAGATAAAATTTCCTTTTGGAGAAGTCTAGGGAGATATTTACTATTAAGCTTTTTATCTGGGATATTATTTATTGGATATTTAATGGCAGCATTTACTGAAAAAAAACAGGCTCTACATGATTTGATAGCAGGTACAGTTGTGATGAAAACGAAATAATTCAAAAAGGCGGAAGGGAGATGCTGAATGGAGCATCCAAATAACAATCATACACTGAAAAAGAAAGGTTTTGCCCTGTTTTTTTCACTACCTGTATTATCTTGGGCTTTATATGATGCAGCTAATACAATCTTTTCTTCGAATATAAATACGATTTTTTTTCCATTGTATTTACAAGAAGCAGTTGGATCAAATGAAGTTCAAAGTCAAATTGCCAGTACATTTATTTCTTATGCGAATGCCTTCGCTAGTTTTTTATTAGTCATTTTTTCTCCGTTATTTGGTGTAATGATGGATAGATCAGGAAAGAAAAAGAAATATATCGTAGTATTTACCTTATTAACCGTTGTTTGTACAGCAGCCATGGGAATTTTTGCACAAACGGTCTTTAATAAAACGATTGCGTCTATACCGCTATCTTTAGTATTCGTGATTATTTTATTTGTTTTGGCGAAATTTTCCTATCATTCTAGCCTCGTATTTTATGATAATATGATTTCTGATTTGGGAACAAAAGAGCAATTGCCTGTTATTTCTGGATTTGGTGTTGCAGTAGGATATGTAGGGACGCTTATTGGGCTGCTTGTTTATTTATTTATAGAGGGTAAAGTTTATTCTCAAGCTTTTATGCCTACTGCCTTTTTATTTTTGCTTTTTTCTTTTCCATTGTTTTTATTTATAAAAGATTCACCAAAGGAAATGGCAGCAAAGCAATCTTTCCTTTCTGGATATAAAGAAATATACGATACATTTTTACAAATTAAAACATATCGCAATATTTTTATCTTTATGCTTGCCTATTTCTTCCTTAATGATGCAATCGCTACAACTATAGCAATGATGGCTGTATATGCAAAAGCAATCGTCGGATTCAGTACTGGAAAGTTTATCCTTCTTTATTTAGTGTCGACTGTTTCAAGCATTTTAGGCTCCTTAGTATTTGGTTATATAACAAAAGCAAAAGGGGCATATAATGCTATTAGATATGTGGGCATATTATTGGTGACTGCATTGCTGATCGCAACATTTGCTTGGAATGAGATCTTATTTTGGGTTGCTGGAAGCATGTTCGGTATAGCATTAGGGAGTATGTGGGTAACGACAAGAACTTATATTGTAGAAATAACCCCAGAAGATAAAAGAGGACAATTTTTTGGGTTGTTTGCTTTTTCAGGGAAGGTTTCCTCTATTATAGGGCCGCTTTTATATGGAAGCATTACATTAATATTTGCAGATTTAGGGGATTTAGCTAGTAGAATGGCTTTAGGGTCTTTAATTATTCTAACGGTTGCAGGACTTGCTATTCACGCCATTATTCCTAAGATAAAAGCAGAATAATCAATTCTTATTTCTTCCTATCATTGTTCGGTTTTTCAAGAAGTAAGAAATCTCATAAAAGCTTGAAGCTTGTGAAATTTAAAAGCAGGATGCTCCTGCTTATTTTTTTTAAAAATAACTAGTTTCTCTTTAGTTTAAATAGGAATGGCCGATAAAAAGATTATAATGGAGGCAGCATGCATGTAAAGAGAATGTCAGCTTTTTCTCGTCTTTCGTAGTTGATTCTGGGTTCTTGAAGCTGTTCATTTGGAATACGTAAATTGTCAAATTCTTTTAAATCATGAAAATTAATGCTGATGGGTAAAAGCATCCGAGTAAAGCAAGTCAGTTTGCCGTCTGCCTATAAATTTGGCAATCTTGTATCATATATATGAAGGAGAAAGCGAAAAAATATGAAAAATGATAAAGGGATCTTATTAGAAAGCGGTACAAATGAACTGGAAATTGTTGAATTTTCGATTGGAGATAATAAGTTTGGGATTAATGTCATTAAAGTAAAAGAAATTATTAATCCAGTTTCTATTATTCAAATTCCCCACTCCCACCCCAACGTGGAGGGCATTATGGAATTGAGGGGAGAAGTGCTACCAGTAGTAAATTTAGCAAAATCGCTTGGTTTTGCACCATCCTACACCCCCGAAAAAGATAAATTTATCGTTTCTGAGTTTAATAAAATGAAAATTATTTTTCATGTTCATAATGTTTCACAAATACATCGTATTTCATGGGAAGATATTGAAAAACCTTCAGATATGTATCAAGGTTCTGACAGCCAAATTATTGGTGTTATAAAACTAAATGGAGAAATGATACTATTATTGGATTTTGAAAAAATAGTGGTAGAGATTAATCCGAATTCAGGCATTAACATACAGCAAGTGAAAAAATTAGGGAGAAGAGAAAGAAGTTATAAACGATTAGTTGTGGTTGAAGATTCGCCATTATTAAGAAAATTATTGCTTGATACGCTAACAGAAGCTGGATTTAATCAAATAGAACTTTTTGAAAATGGCCTTGAGGCACTCAACTTCTTACAAAAAACGACAATAGAAGGAAGAAGGGTGGAGGATGTAGTAGATTTAATTATTACAGATATTGAAATGCCGCAAATGGATGGCCACCATTTCACCAAAAGAATAAAAGAAGATGCAGCACTAGCTCATTTGCCGGTTGTAATTTTTTCTTCTTTAATAACAGATGATTTAAGACATAAGGGGCAGAGAGTTGGAGCTGATGCACAAGCAAGCAAGCCGGAAATAGCTGAATTAATTCAATTGATCGATGGTCTAATTGGATAATCATAGAAATAGATAGTTAAAGGGCCTGATCTCACAAATGAAAGTATATTACAAACTTAGTTAATATACATTTTTTGTGGGTTTGACCCTTATATAATATAACCTATTATGAGGAAGATCTAGTAGCTTTCCCCTAGTTTTTTGAATACTGGCTTTACATACTTCTTTTTTCTTATTTGATTGTCTTGCTCTGGCTCTTTAATTCCAGTGTATTGGATTAGGAGTTTTTTTGCTTGATTTAACGAAATGGTTGATTTAGGATTGCGAACGTCATTGCTCAATGACCCTAAATGAGGTAGTTCTTCAAAATCTTTTTTTGTAGGAGGCAAATGGAACATATACTTACCGCATTCGATTAAAATATCGGATTGCTGTTGACTGTTTTTAGGATTACTGGAAAAATGCAGTCCAAGTTTTTTTGCTTTACCTTCATTCATAAGTTTTTTTAGACTATCATGTTTTAATTTATATAGAAATTTTGGATCTGTTGCTGTTTTAGCATGACGATTTACGACAAAAATTGCTTGTGAAAGGTTGTCAACAGTCGGGTTTAAATGGGTTTGGTATTGAGGATACCTATTCATTAGCTTTATACTCCTTTCAAATAGTATGTAGAATACAAGCTATTATACTATTTTTACGGAAGAAATGAAATGGCAGAATTATTTTTTACTTGTCTTAAGAACAGAGGGGATAAAATGGATCGGAAAATAAAGTTTTTGATCAATCCGTTATATTTGCTTCAACCTTTGATTATGTAATTAATTGAATAAATTGCTTAACTTCATCAAAAGAAATGACTCTTTTCGTAAAGATTGTTGTTATTTAACCCACAGCCTGAATACACTTCGCTTTCCGCGAGCCGAGCGCCGAACCGCTTCGTCGTTTCACTTCTGTTTTCTTCTCGCCTGTCTCGCGCTAATCTATGCTGAGAGTCTACGTGAATTCAGGCTGCACAGTACTTCTAAAGGTTGTTCAACTTATTAAAAAGCAACAATCTTTTAGAAAACAGTCAAAGAAATAGATAAATAAGATAAAAATTTCCAATAAGTATCCGTATTTTTTATCATTTAGATGCATAAAGATTAACTAAAGAACTTTTTATGAATGTAATGGCAGATGGGGACAATAGAGCGAATAATAATCACTGCTGTCATCACATCTTCACATTAAAATTAGGTAAGTTTGTATTCGTATACTTATATGCTAATTTAACATCCCTTTTTGGTTAAAATCCCCTTTTTTGAAAGAGAGTTGTCTTTATGTAAATGTATTCGAGTAACAAGTGTCAGCCGATAACCAGAGTGGGGAGAGGCCCCCACCACTACATAAAGGTGATTCTTATTTAATGCTGATTGCTCTTGATTTTAAAGCAATCCATGATTGAATAAATCTCTTTTTATTTACTTTCACATTTTTTTTTCCTGATAAAGGATCATTTAAAAACACATAATTTGCATTAAATCCAACCATTACTACTGCATGTAAATCTAAAGGTGTATTGATTATTTTTCCTTTATGCTCCCAGGACTCCCATCTATCTGGGAGACGGTAATCACCAGTTGTCCATACAACAATTGGAAACCCCTTTTTCACATGATTTTCAAGGGCCGAGAAAGGCTGATTTGTTAAATTAATTTCGCGATTAGGAAGATAATGGTTAACTAATTCCTCCATCGGTTTATCAAAAACGGCATATCCTGCATTTTTTCCAGTCATATCTCCAACAAATCCAATAGAAGGGTCTCCCCATTTTAAAATATTTCCATGTTTTTTTAAAAGGGGATCATTATCTTTTTTGATTTGTTTGTATAAATCCATTTTTGAAATAGTTAATCCTGCATAATGTAAAACCATGGTTAAGCTTGTAACTTCACAGCCATACTTTAATTCAGGGTTTTGTTTAATCAATGGAACATCTAATAAAATTGTTTGATTAGGAGTGAGTACTGGTTGTACTTGTTCTCCATCCATTTGAGAAGAATGCATTAAATTGTCAAATGACTGTATTTTTTCCATTAAATATACTGAAAATAATGGGTAGATGAAAATAGTAAAAAAAACTAACTTTAATGGATGCATATATTTCCTTCCTTCATATGCTGACTCCTGTTATTAGTGTCTTCTATAAAGAGAGCAATATGATATAACATTATTTCCATCCTTTGAGAAGTAACATTTATTAGAAAGGACTTTTTTGATAGGAAACCAAATTAAAAAAACTGTGTTTTTTCAGTTGGCTCAAAAATAAGCAAATCTTGTATAAATAAAGCAGATAAAACATTAATATCACATATTTAGGAGGATTTTTATGTTATAATAAGTCATTATTTAGAGGGAGGCCTTCAAAATATGGATGCTTTGGATATTTTGACAGATTTAGATAATGTCATCCCTTTTTTTCAAGCGATATTTAGTGCAGATGAACATAAGGTGATTGGATATGAAATATTAGGACGATATAGAACACATAATTCCATTGAAAGTTTAGGCCCTTTTTTTATGGACGAAGGAATTCCAGAAGAATATAAACAAGAAGTGGATCATGTAGTTCTGACGAAAGCTTTGGATAAAGCAGTGGAGCTTGATAAAGATGTTTTGCTTTTTATAAATAGGGATGCGGATTTGCTCATGCAGGATGATGGAGAAGTTTTTTTGCAAATGCTGTTATCCTATGAGGAAAAAGGGATTTCATTAAACCGTATAGTGTTGGAAATCTCCGAGAGAAATTATAAAGGGCAGTCTGATCATTTAGATCATCTTCTTATTTATTATCGAACATATGGAATTAAAGTTGCCATTGATAAGATGGGAAGTGATAGCAGCTATTTGGATCGAATTGGCGAATTGGCGCCAGATATATTAAAAATTGATTTATTGGCGCTTCGTTCTACATCTACTTCCCATACTTATCAAAATGTATTATATTCTCTTTCGATGTTAGCACGTAAAATAGGTGCAACATTATTATTTGAAAACATTGAAATGGTTTATCAACTGCAGTTTGCTTGGAAAAATGGCGGAAGGTTTTATCAAGGCTACTATTTGCATTACCCAGAAGAACAGTTTGTTGATCGACATATTCGAAAAACAACTTTACGAAATGAATTTCATGAATTTATTTCGTATGAAAAAAAGAAATTAACAGGGATTTTTCAATTAACCGAATCCTTCCAGTCACATATACAGGAACTATTGGGGAAGTATCGGAAATACAGCACATATGAAGAATTGCTTGAATTCTTAACAATTGAGTTATCAGATGTCGCTTTTAGAATGTATGTTTGTGATGAAGATGGCTTTCAAAAATCGGAGAACATTTTTAAAGAAGATTCCGATTGGATCTTACAATCCCACTATAAAAATAAAAACTGGAGTTGGCGTCCATATTTCCTAGAAAATATTATTCGGATGCGAAATGAAAAAAAGGGGATTCTTTCCGATTTATACAGTGATATTGAAACAGGAGAAACGGTTAGAACTTATTCCTTTCCGTTAAATAGTCATGATTATTTATTTATTGATTTATCGTATAATTTCTTAGACAAAATGGATGTATTATTAAATTAGTATCTTAAACTCGCTCTGTAAAGCTTCTGAGAAGTCAGAATTTTATGAGAGGGAGTTTTTGTACTTAATTTAACGTTTTACTTCTTATAAATAGGGGAAAATAAATAGTACTAATTATTTTGTCAGTTTATAGAGTAATTTTTCGAACGAATGGTCAATTAAAATGAAGGAAAATATTGATACTATAGAAGGAGATAACTTGAACCTTTCCATCATTGGGGGTTTTCTTCATCCCCCAATGATGGAAAGCTTGCGGTCCACAGGATGAGGATCACACAAACGTTGCTACAGGAAGTGGCGACGTTTGTGTACCTCCCTCGGACCTTTACGGGCAGTTGTTATCCCCCACCTAGCTTTCTCGATTTCTCAGCATCTTGAGGTGAGGTCTTACTGCCAGTAAAGAGTGGGATAAATGGGAAAGGGAGAGTAAAATGGGAAAACTAGTTGTAAAAATAGTTGTAATGGCAATTATTATCCTCAAGCCAACTCACTCGTTTGCAAACGATACTTTATCAACCAGAGAAGATGTAATGAGCTTTTTAGAAGATGCATTTTATGCACAAGTTTCCTTAAGTGAAAAGAAAAGAAGCTTACATGACGTCCATAGAGTATTAAACCCTTTCTTTACAAAAGAATATCAAGTATTATTTTTAAAGGAAAATTTAATAAAAGAAAATAACAAATATTTTACGTTTGGCAGTGATTTTGCTGCTTACTCTATTCCGTATTTTCAATTTTCAGAGCATACGCAAGTGAATGTGGGAAAAGATAAAGTGTATGTGTACGAGCATTTTAATGCATCTAAAGATGGACCAGTGGCTTATGATAGTCATTATGAAGGAATATTAATAGAAAAAATAAATAGCAAATGGAAAGTTTCAAAATTATTGAATGATGAAGAGATTTCCACTTATTTAGCGAAAAATCCTATACAAAATACAAGCTTATCTACATTTTATTGGGAAAGTTATTTAACAACGTTAGTTTTTTATAATGATGTGGTGTTTTTTTCAAACTTTAATGCTACGGATTTAACGAAACTAAATAACCAGGTTGGTTTTCAGGACAATCAATACCAACGCAAGATGCCAAATCCTGCCCTCTTTTAATGGGAAATATGTCCCGAATATTGGCGTTTCCTAAAAATTCCTATTTGTGTATTACGTTAAATTTGAAAAAAGGGAAGCTTTTGCCTTTATCGGAACATTACTATTCTTTTTAATCAGAAAAACCTAAGACTTGCTGAAGCTGCTCTAAATCAAATCCAGTGATGACTTTATCCTCAATAACGAAAGTTGGCGTGGAATAAGACTGGTATTTTTTTATTAGTTCATTTTTTGCTTTCGTATCTTGTTGAATATTCTTTACTTCAAATGAAAATCCTTTGTCTTGCAAAAATAGCTTTGCATATTCACAAGGAGGACAATCGGGCTGCGTATAGATCGTAATTTTTTTCATTTTGGTTAAATTCCCCTCTTGAGTATGATAGTATCATCATACTCATTTCCTTTCTTTATTTCAATCATCCTCTAAAGAGTTTGAATATTCACAGTAAAAAATAAATAAAAAAAGATTAGTAAATTTTACACTTTTACTTGGACAAACTACTAACAATCTTTTATTCTGTTATTATTGGCATTTACACATATTGAACTTTAACTTTAAATTTAAAAAAGGAAAGTGTATAGAAACATGCTAATAGTGAAACCTAATGGTAATATATAGGTTTTTTTGAAAGGAGAGAGAGCATGTCACAACTTCAAGGTATTTTGACACGTTTGAAAAATTTACAAGAACAATCCACTGGGGGAGAACCAACTCAACGTTTTTTTGAGGTGAATGGTGAAAGAAAATGTCAAGTAACCTTCCATCCAAAAACCGTTACATTTGAATTGGAAGTATACAATGATAAGGAAAAACCGAAAAGATATCAATTTGACAATATTGATATGATTACGATCGAAATTTTTGATCTAATTCAATAAATGTGTAATGGAGCTGAAAAGCTCCATTTTTTTATGAGATAAGAAAGTATAAGTTTTTGGAAGTCAGAGAAGTGTCTAGCGCAAGCGCCCTATCGACTTCAACGCTTCCCTCACCTCGCTTGCGTAGTCAACATCGACGCTTACGCTCTTCGTGTTTCCTTTATCTCACTCGATTCAGTCCAGCTTTTTTCGTCGATAAGCAAGGGCGCTTGCGCTTTTCTTATATAAAATACATAAAATAAAGCTTGGCTGAAAATGCTAATAGTTGAGGTGAGAAAATGGTCCCTTTTGTAACATGCCCCCAATGCTTTAAACAGGAATCTCTAGAGCATGTATTAACAGCACAATCTAATCAAAATATAATTTACCATTGCCCAAATTGTGACTATATAAAAAGGAATATTGAAACAAGTAAAGGTTAAAAAAAGCATCTTGCCGAAAACTATGTTAAGATATTTATGTAAAAATAAATGAATTGAGGGGTTTTCGGCTATGATCAGCATTCACAGCGGAGAATTTTTAGGCAGCTCATTAAAGGAATTGATGATCCCGTCAGAGTGTGTTGCCCATGTGCAAATTGGAAATAATTTAGAACATGCATTATTAGTACTAACAAAAAGTGGATATTCGGCAGTGCCTGTACTTGATCCATTCTATAAACTGCATGGATTAATTAGCACAACCATCATTACAGAGAAAATTCTCGGGTTGGAAAGAATTGAGTTTGAAAAATTAGAAACGACCAAAGTACAGGAAGTTATGAAAACAGATCTACCGAGAGTGAATAGTAATACCTCCGTTTTGGAGACAATAAAATTTTTAGTGGATCATCCTTTTGTTTGTTTAGAAGACAATGAAGGGTTTTTTGAAGGGATTTTAACTAGAAGCACTATTTTGCAGCGATTGAATGGTCATTTACAAAAATTAAATCATCAATAGGAAAAATCATTTCTTTCGTGCTTTTTTTCTTTTGAAATCGCTTCCTTTTGTTGTTTGTTGTATTATGCTTGATAGAAGATTCCTTTTAAGAGGAGTCTTTTTATTTTTCTATAAATATGCAGGCATCAATAGATGTATTAAGATATACTAATTAAAAAAAGTAAAGAGGAAATCAAAGATGTCAACAATTACAGAACTGCAGTTATTAACTGTGTTAGCTCAAGAAATGAATATGAGAAAAGCTGCAGAAAGGCTTTTTGTCACACAGCCAGCTTTGTCCCAGCGCCTGCAGACAATTGAAAAAGAATGGGGGGCTAAATTGTTTATTCGTTCACAACGAGGCTTGTCATTAACGGCTGCTGGTGAATTAGTCACTAAATTTGCTGCTGAAACAATAGAGAAAGAAGAAGAAGTAAGGGAAGCGATGTTTGCTTTAGAAGAGGAAGTACATGGAACGCTTAAAATTGCTGTTGCCAGCATTGTTGGTCAGAATTGGCTTCCATCCGTATTAAAAAGATTTGTCGCCAAATATCCTCAAGCAAAAGTATCACTTGTCACAGGATGGAGCAGTGAAATATTAAAATCCATTTATGACGATAATATTCACATCGGAATCATTCGAGGATCTTCAGACTGGAAAGGTGCAAAAATGTATTTATTTGATGATCCTCTGTATCTTGTTGATACCGAAATCTCAAGCCTTGATCAATTATTACAAACAGATAGGCCCTTTATCCAGTTTAAAAGTGATTCAAATTATTACGAGGAAATCCAAGTATGGTGGCATCGTCAGTTTCAAACACCACCTAAAAAAACAATTGTTGTCGACCAAATTGAAACATGCAAACAATTATCCTTCAACGGAATTGGCTATAGTATTTTACCATCCATCGCAATAAAGGATGCAGATCAAAACTTATTTAAAATACCATTGTACAATGAGAATAAGGAGCCGATAAAAAGAGAGACATGGCTTATTGGATATGAAGCTTCTTTCCAATTAAAGCAAGTACAAGCATTTTTAGAAATTGTCAATGAATATATTTCAGACCAGCCATTTAATCACAGCTTATTAAAAGAGAAATAATGGGAATTTATGAAGGGAGATGTCTTTTAAAAAAATAAAAGGAAGAATCTTGCGCTGATATAGAAGTTCGATTGAATTTTTGCTTGTTTTCATTTCTTTTGTTTGGTAAAGTAATTTCGAGTATATACATAATGGAGGTAGAAACAATGAAAATGATGGATGCAAATGAAATAATTTCATTTATTCAAAATAGTAAAAAATCAACACCTGTAAAAGTTTATGTAAAAGGTGATTTAGCTGATGTAAACTTTGGAGAAAACGTACAAGCTTTTATTAGCGGAGATTCAGGAGTTGTTTTTGGCGAATGGACAGAAATTAACGCAGCAATTGAAGCGAATAAAGGAAAAATTGCAGATTTTGTTGTAGAAAATGACCGTAGAAATTCGGCAATTCCACTTTTAGATATGAAAAATATCAATGCTCGTATTGAGCCAGGTGCTTTTATTCGCGATCAGGTAGAAATCGGAAATAATGCAGTTATTATGATGGGTGCAGTTATTAATATCGGAGCTGTAATCGGAGAAGGTTCTATGATTGATATGGGAGCGATTCTTGGTGGTCGAGCTACTGTTGGAAAAAATTGTCATATTGGAGCAGGAGCTGTGTTAGCAGGAGTTATCGAGCCTCCATCTGCAAAACCTGTAATCGTGGAAGACGATGTACTAATTGGAGCAAATGCTGTGGTAGTAGAAGGCGTTACGATTGGAAAAGGCTCTGTTGTAGCTGCTGGAGCGATTGTACTAGAAGATGTACCAGCAAATACATTAGTGGCTGGAGCACCAGCTCGAGTTATTAAAGAAATTGACGAAAAAACAAAATCAAAAACAGAAATTATGCAAGAACTTCGTCAGCTATAAAAAGGAAACAAAAGCGTGGATAAAGCAGCATTTCGAACATGTGATAAAAAAGTATGAAATGAATCGTCCAGGCGGAATAAGAGAACTTTACTTTCGGGACGTGACTTCTATCAAGAATAATGATTCGAAGAAGTAATCAAAGAAAGTAGTGGGAAGATTGAGTCTGGAGCGTGGATAAAAGTCCGCGCTTTTGTTTTGCATGAAACGAAGAAATATTGCAAAACAAAGAAAAGCGTTACAAAAAAGGAGGCAGTTATGGGAGAGAGTGCCAGCTTTATAAAAATTCGGAGAGACTTACATCAAATTCCGGAGCTTGGATTTCAAGAAGTAAAAACGCAAGCGTATTTACTTGATTATATCCAAACATTACCTGCTGACAGAATGGAAATAAAAACATGGAAAACAGGCATTTTTGTTAAAGTAGCGGGATTCAATTCTTCTAAACTTATTGGATACCGAGCTGATATGGATGGATTGCCTATGACAGAAGAAACTGGGCTGCCATTTGAATCCACTCATCCAAACAAAATGCATGCATGTGGCCATGATTTTCATATGAGCATTGCGTTAGGTGTATTAACAGAGCTTATGAACAATCCTATTAAAGATGATGTACTCTTTATCTTTCAACCGGCAGAGGAAGGTCCTGGCGGAGCAGAGCCAATGCTTAAAAGCGATATTATGCAAGAGTGGAAGCCAGATATGATCATGGCATTGCATATTGCGCCAGAGTATCCTGTTGGAAAGATTGCATTAAAGCCTGGCCTGCTGTTTGCAAATACATCGGAGCTCTTTATTGATCTAAAAGGAAAAGGAGGACATGCGGCTTATCCTCATCAAACAAATGATATGGTCGTTGCCGCATGCAGTCTGGTGAGCCAGCTTCAAACGATTGTAGCAAGAAATATTAATCCGCTTGACAGTGCTGTAGTAACAATAGGTAAAATTACGGGCGGATCTGTTCAAAATGTTATTGCGGAAACTGCAAGATTGGAAGGGACAATGCGCACTCTTTCTAGTGAATCAATGGAATTGGTTAAACAGCGGGTTCAGTCGCTTGTTAAAGGAATAGAAGTGGGCTATAACTGCGAATGCACCATTGATTTTGGCTGCGGCTATTATCAAGTTTATAATGAAGAACTGCTAACAGAAGAGTTTATGAAGTTTGTTGCAGATCATACAGAGACAAGTGTAATTGAGTGTACCGAAGCAATGACAGGGGAAGACTTCGGCTATATGCTAAAAGATATTCCTGGGTTCATGTTCTGGCTTGGAGTGGATTCACCATATGGTTTGCATCATAATAAGCTAAATGCGAACGAAGAGGCAATTGGAACCGCTATTTCTATGATAACGAAATATATACAGTATAAAGGAAACTAAAAGAAAAAAGCCTTCGATAAGTTAAATAATTCTTATCGAAGGTATTGATTTATTTCCTCAAACAAAAAATAGACATGTTATTTTGGTGCTAAAATAAGCTGGGAAGGTGCAAATTTGATGTTAGTGCGGTCAAGTTCTTCTTTTATCTCTTTCCGAAGTAATCGTTCGATTCCTACTTGTTCATTATTAACGGTTTTTGCAATAATTCGAATAGTAATAGTTCCTGTTCCTAATGTTTGAATACCAGCTACATTTGGGCCGTCTGTTATAAGAGGATTTTGCTTTTTTATAGAATCACAGACTTTTTGCAATACATTAAGTGTTTGTGGGATATCATTTTCAGTAGAAATCATTACATCTACAAGAGCCTGCATGTCCCCTCTCGACTGGTTGCTTAGGGTAGTAATTTCACGATTTGGTATATAGTTTAGGGTGCCATCACCTGACCGGATTTGGGTTGTTCGCAAGCCTACTTGTTCAACTGTCCCGGAATAATTTCCTACAATAACATTGTCGCCAACATCCAACTGTTTTTCCAATAAAAGAAAAAAACCAGTTACAACATCACTTACAAGACCTTGTGCACCAAACCCGACTGCCAATCCGACTATTCCTGCTCCAGCCAAAATTGCAGTTGCTTGTATGCCAAAGGTTTGAAGAATCGTGACAACTAATACAAAAATTAGCAGATAAGAAACTAGATTTTTGGTTAAACTTTCTAAAGTAAAAGCTCTGCCCTTTGATATGGAGTTTTTTTCTTGAAAAGATAAAAATAATCTTGTAATGAATGCAGAGGCCAGTTTTTTAATCATTATGTAAATGAGAATAATTACAACGATTTTTAAAAAGGTAACGCCTGCTTTTATAAGGAGGCCTTCCCAGTCTAAATTAATTAAGTCTTTTCCATATGTGTTAAATTCATCCATTTTTTCACTTCCTTGTTGTATATAAATTGAAAAATTTTTGATGTGCAAGTCATATTATTTTATTCCCCTTCTTCGTTTTGATAAACTTATGATTGAAAAATCCTTTTATCGTTTATACTAAGAAAGACTTGAATAAGAATAGACGATAGAGAAAAAATTTTTGTTTACTTTAATAAAACAAAAATAAAATATTTTCTTTAAACAGTTGATAATGACTAGTTTTTTAAATTAATTATTATTTAATGTTGACTATAAATACTAAACGTTTTATAATGATATTCATTGAGAGATAACAACAAATGAGTTCATACATATTCTCATTTAAATACAATTACATGGAGGGATTATCAATGCCAGAACGTATGGTAGGTAAACAAGCACCAAGATTTGAAATGGAAGCAGTATTTGCAAATAAAGAATTTGGAAAAGTAAGTTTAGAAGAAAATATAAAAAACGATAAATGGACAGTATTATTCTTTTATCCAATGGATTTCACTTTCGTTTGTCCAACGGAAATTACTGCATTATCTGACCGTTATGATGAGTTTGAAGACCTTGATGCAGAAGTAATTGGTGTTTCAACTGATACAATTCATACACATCTTGCTTGGATTAAAACAGATCGTAAAGAAAATGGTCTAGGAGATTTAAAATATCCATTAGCTGCTGATACAAATCATGTTGTTTCACGTGAATACGGTGTGTTGATTGAAGAGGAAGGTATTGCACTTCGCGGATTATTCATTATCAGTCCAGAAGGCGAATTAATGTACTCTGTTGTAAACCATAATAATATTGGCCGTGATGTTGATGAAACATTACGTGTTCTTCAAGCACTTCAAACTGGTGGACTTTGCCCAGCAAACTGGAAACCAGGTCAAGCAACATTATAAGAATCATAAAAAAGGGGGACCTAACGATTTGCTGTTAGGTCTTTCTTTCAATCAAAGTAGGGTATTAAAGGATTTTTAGGCGTTACAGTATAAAAGCAGTATATTTTGGCTAAATTCTCTTTAAAATGTTTGATTACAAGCTATAGCTGAAATGAAAAACTTGGGGGTCAATAGATATGAAATTACGTGAACAGATGCCAGAACTTGCTGGAGCAACAGAATGGTTAAATGGAGAACTTTCTAAAGCTGACTTAGTTGGAGAGAAGCCAACTTTAATTCACTTTTGGTCTGTAAGCTGCTACTTATGTAAAGAAGCTATGCCGCAAGTTAATGAATTTAGAGATAATTACAGCGATAAATTAAATGTCGTAGCTGTTCATATGCCGAGATCCGAAGAAGATTTAAATTTAGAGCAAATCAAAAAAACGGCAGAAGAGCATGGGATTACACAGCCAATTTTTGTTGATAGTGGTCATAAATTAACAGAAGCATTTGAAAATCAGTATGTTCCTGCTTATTATGTTTTTGACAAAGAAGGAAAGCTGCGACATTTCCAAGCTGGTGGAAGCGGAATGAAAATGCTGGAAAAACGTGTGAACCGCGTTTTGGATGAGACAGCTAAAGCAGCAGAAGCAGCTGAATAAGCTTAATATGCAAAAGCGAGGAGATGATTCCTTGCTTTTTTTGCTTTTATAAACTAATTTAAAAAGTTTCTTAAAAAATAAGTGGAAAAATATTTCGAAAACCGTTATATTAAAAATGCGGATTTTTTGTCATATAATTGGAAGTGTTAATGTATATTTTAGACAGAAGAGGGGGAACGTACGTTTGAACACTTTTAAAAAATTAAAAAGTTTTTATTTGCCATTTAAACAATATTTTATCTGCTCTTTATTCTTTTTAGTAATCGTAACATGTATTACAGTAGTATATCCAATTATTTTACAATTAACAATTGATGATGTAGTGAGAGAAGGAAAATATCATTGGATACCCTATTTAGCAATTGGATTTATACTGATTATGATTTTGAAAGGAATAGCTACATATATACAACAGTATACTGGTGATTTATTTGGAATCAGCTCCGTATATCAATTAAGAAATTCTTTATATGAAAAACTTCAATACCTTCCTTTTAGCTACTATGATAATGCGAAAACTGGAGATTTAATGTCTAGATTAACAGCAGACGTTGAGGGATTCCGCTTTTTTTTATCTTATGGCTTTTCTGAATTGCTTCGATTTATCCTACTAATTGCAGTAAGTATTACGATTATGTGTTATTATTCAGTCCCTTTAACAATTGCTTCGTTGATTACCTTGCCCTTTTTAGTTTTTGTAACATTTAAATTTGATAAGGCAGTCCATCCAGCTTTTCGGCTTATACGAAAGTCCTTTGGTAAATTAAATACGAAAGTACAGGAAAATATAAGTGGAATCAACACAGTCAAGTCTCTTTCGAGGGAAGACTTTGAAGTGAAGACATTTAATGACTTTAATGGAGATTATAAAGAGCAGTATTTATTTACTTCGGATATATGGTCAAAATATTTTCCTCTTATGGAGTTTTTGGGAAATTGCAGCGTTGTTTTCCTGATTTCGTATGGTGGTTTTTTAGTAATAAATAATAATCTTCAATTAGGAGAGCTTGTTGCTTTTTATAGTCTACTAGGCTATATTATATGGCCAATTATGAATTTAGGGTTTGTTATAAACCAATTTTCCCAAGCAAAAGCTTCTGGAGAAAGACTGCTGGAAATTTTAGAAGAAGATAATATTATTGAAAATCGAAAAAAAGCTGTTTTTACAAAACGTTTAAATGGAACAGTGGAATTTAAAAATGTGTCATTAAAATATGCAATGAAAGAAGAGGATGCGCTTTCGCATATTAATTTTAAAGTATCTAAAGGAAAAGTAGTTGGATTAATTGGTGGTACAGGTTCTGGCAAAACAAGTATTACACAGCTATTAACAAGGTTTTATGAAGCTACAGAGGGCGAAGTGAAAGTTGATGGTATTAATGTCGAACAGTATGATATCCATGCGTTAAGGAGTAATATAGGCGTAGTTTCGCAAGAATCTTTTTTATTTTCTTCTACTATTAAGAGCAATATTGCTTATGGAAAACCAGATGCTACAATGGAAGAAATTATAGCTGCGAGCAAAAGAGCGCAAGCACATGACTTTATAATGGAGCTACCTGATGGATATGATACGATGCTTGGTGAGAGAGGTATGGGACTTTCCGGAGGTCAGAAGCAAAGAATCGCTATTGCAAGAGCGATTTGTGTTAATCCGAGTATCTTGATTCTAGATGACGCCACAAGTGCTGTAGATATGGAAACAGAGTTTATTATTCAAAAAGAATTAAAAGAAGTGATGAAAAATAAAACAACATTTATTATTGCACACCGTATTTCTTCGATCAAGCATGCGGATGAAATACTAGTTTTAGAAGATGGAAGAATAGTAGAAAGAGGTCTGCACACAGAATTGATTACACAGCATGGCTCATACAAAAGAATTTATAATATTCAATTCCAAGATCAGCAAAAAGTTGCTGAGATTCAAGCACAATAGGGGGAATGCGCTGATGGCATTAAAGAAAGAAAAGCTGCAGGATCATGTGATGAATCGATTTAACTACTCAACGGATGACGTAATTGAAAAACCCTTTAACTGGAAGCAAATGTGGCGTTTATTAAGCTATATGAAGCCGTATCAAAAAAAACTATTGCCACTATCATTTGCCACAGTTTTAATTACAACATTTGTACGATTAATTATTCCTATTTTAATTGGCATATATGTTTTAGACATGGCAATAAAAAATAAGAATGGCAGCCAGCTATTGAGTTTAGTAATACTTATTGCCGCATTATATATCATTTCTTATATTGCGAACTACTTTCGAATAAAATGGATGAATGCATTAGGCCAAAATGTTATCTATGATATTCGAAAGCATTTATTCACACATGTACAAAAATTGTCCCATCGATTTTTTGATGAACGTTCAGCTGGGTCCATACTCGTAAGAATTATGAATGACATTAATTCGCTGCAAGAACTGTTTACAAATGGCGTTATTAATCTTTTAATGGACATTATATTATTAGTTGGGATATTTTGTATACTACTTACATTAAGTCCGGAATTATCTCTTGCTGTTCTGATTATTATTCCGATTATGTTTTTTATTTCTACTGCTTTACGAAGAAAAATAAGAAGGTCTTGGCAAGCTGTTCGGTTAAAGCAAGCAAAGTTAAATTCCCATTTAAACGAAAGTATTCAGGGAATAAGGGTTACACAGTCATCCACCCAGGAAAAAGCAAATATGATGTTTTTTGATGGAATAAATAATGAAAACTTTGAAAGTTGGCGACATGCATCTAAACAAAATGCCATGTTTCGCCCCCTTGTTGAATTAACCAATGCAGTAGGAACTGCTGTGTTAATATGGTATGGTGCCTACTTGCTGAAAACAGATATGAGTATTGGTGTTTTTGTTTCCTTTGCCTTTTATTTAGGTATGTTTTGGGAGCCTATTTCCCGGCTTGGTGTAGTATATAATCAATTATTAATGGGGATGGCATCGTCTGAACGAATTTTTGAATTTTTAGATGAGCGTCCGAATGTGTCAGAAATAGAAAATCCAATCGAGCTGCAGGAAATGAAAGGGGATATTCAGTTTCACCATGTCGAGTTTGCGTACAATGCAAAGCGTAAAGCATTGAATGGGATTGACCTGGAGATAAAAGCAGGTCAAACAGCAGCATTAGTTGGGCATACAGGATCTGGGAAAACAACCATCGCCAATTTAGTCAGCAGATTTTATGATCCGACTAGCGGTTTTATTACAGTGGATGGAATAGAAATAAAATCTATTTCTTTACAGTCTTTGCGCAGTCAAATTAGTATTGTGCTACAAGATACTTTTATTTTTTCAGGAACGATAATGGAAAATATCCGTTTTGGAAAACCTGATGCTACAGACGATGAAGTAATGGAGGCAGCAAAAGCAATCGGAGCACATAGCTTTATTGATAGGCTTCCGAATAAATATTTTACGGAAGTAGAAGAACGTGGGAATATACTTTCCGTTGGGCAAAGGCAGCTATTGTCTTTTTCAAGAGCATTGTTGGCAAACCCAAGAATATTAATTTTGGATGAAGCAACTGCGAGTATCGATACAGAAACAGAAGTAAAAATACAAAAAGCATTAAAAACATTATTAAAAGGAAGAACTGCTATTATGATTGCCCATCGACTTTCCACTATACGGGAAGCTGATAAAATTATTGTATTGGATCATGGAAGCATAATGGAAGAAGGCTCCCATACGGAATTAATGGATAAAAAGGGGATTTATTATCATTTAGTGGAAGCGCAATTCAAAATGCTGCAGGTGATGTAAAATATGGGGATTTTGGTTAATCTAGGCGAACAAAGAAGAAATTGAGCGTTTTTCGCCAGTCTTAACACACTGCTTTGATATAAACGGTGTGTTTTTTTGCATTACTAGCTGTAATCATTCAAAGATCACCTATTCTTTTCATTCTTGGAGATAAGCAATAGTAAACAGTTCTCTAGGATGAAGGGAATATGTTACTATTAAAAAGTATCTTTAAACAAAAAGTACATATACTAAGCGAACGATTGTATGGAGGATTTTACTTTTGAAGAAAGAATTTGCAGTAATTGGTTTAGGAAGATTTGGCGGCAGCATTTGCCGAGAATTAGTCGAACTTGGTATGGAAGTAATGGCAATTGATAAAAACGAAGAAAGAATAAATGAATATGCAAATATTGTTTCCCATGCTGTTATGGGCAATTCTGTTGATGAAAATGTTTTAAAAAGCTTGGGTATTCGAAACTTTGAACATGTTATTGTAGCAATAGGAGAGGATATACAAGCAAGTATTCTTACCACACTTATCTTAAAAGAGCTAGGTGTGAGCAATATAACGGTTAAAGCCCAAAATGACTATCATGAAAAAGTGTTAAAAAAAATTGGAGCAGATTCTATTGTACATCCAGAGAGAGATATGGGGATTAGAATTGCCCATAATATTGTTTCTAATAATGTGTTAGACTATTTGGAGCTATCAGATGAACATAGTATTGTAGAAATAAAAGCAAGCAATAAATTAGATGGATTTACAATGCTTGATTTAGATATCCGAGCAAGATACGGAATTACCATTGTTGCTATTAAAAGAGATAACGAAATTATTGTTTCTCCACAGGCTTCTGAGCCAATCAAAGAAAAGGATGTATTAATAGTAATTGGAGCAGATTCTGATATTAACCGTTTTGAGAAAAAAGTGATGATGTGAATGAAAGGAAAAAAGCACGCAGCTGCGTGCTTTCAGATTGTGTTTTTCTTTTTGTTATACTTCCATAATAATTGGAAGTATCATCGGTCTGCGTTTTGTTTTTTCATATAAGAAAGGTGACAGTGTCTCGATAATTTCATTTTTAATTTCAGACCATTGTGTTGTTTTGCGTTCCATTACTTTATTTAAATGCTTATTAATCAGGCTTTGGGCATCATTTATTAAATCACCTGATTCACGCATATAAACAAATCCTCTTGAAATAAGATCAGGACCTGCTGCAATTTTAAAATCTTTCATGTTGATGCTGACAACAACAACAACTAAGCCTTCTTCTGAAAGGATGCGGCGGTCGCGCAATACAATATTTCCAATATCTCCAATTCCGCTTCCATCTATATAAACATTGCCAGAAGGAATCTTGCCGGCTACATGTGCCGTATCATTGGAAAGAGCAAGAACTTCTCCGTTATCCATAATAAAGCAGTCTTCTTCTTTTACACCGCAATCAATAGCAAGCTGTGAATGCATTTTTTGCATTCGGAACTCCCCGTGGATTGGCATAAAGAATTTTGGCTTCATTAAACGAAGCATTAATTTTTGTTCCTGTTGTCCACCATGTCCAGATGTATGAATATTATTTAATGGTCCATGGATAACTTCTGCCCCTGCACGATAAAGCATATTGATGGTTCTATTTACACTAATCGTGTTTCCTGGAATTGGGGATGAAGAGAATATAACCGTATCGCCAGGAATAATTTGAATTTGACGGTGTGTTCCATTGGCTATACGTGACATAGCTGCCATAGGCTCTCCTTGGCTACCTGTACAAAGAATTGTTACTTGATTTGCCGGCAGGCGATTAATTTGCTGTGGTTCAATAAACGTTTCTTTAGGTGCTTGTATAAAACCTAATTCCAACCCAATGTTGATTGCAGCTTCCATGCTTCGTCCAAATACTGCAACTTTTCTTCCGTGTGCTACAGCAGCATCTGTTACTTGCTGTAATCGATAAATATTAGATGCGAAAGTAGCAAATATGAGTCTGCCATCTGCTTTTCTAAAAATATCTTGAATGCTGTCGCCTACCAGTCTTTCAGATATTGTAAAGTTCGGCACTTCACTGTTAGTACTGTCTGATAAAAGACAAAGGACGCCCTCTTTACCTATTTCTGCCATTTTCGTTAAGTTTGCAGGCTCTCCAACAGGGGTGAAGTCAAATTTAAAATCACCAGTGTGAACAATTTGTCCAGGCGGTGTTTTTACAACAATCCCGTAAGAGTCCGGAATACTATGTGTAGTTCGGAAAAAGGAGACTGAAGTTTTGCGGAACTTAATAATATCCTCTTCCTGTATTTCATGCAATGTTGTTTGTCTTAATAGTCCATGTTCTTCTAATTTATTCCTAACTAATGCAAGAGCAAGCTTTCCGCCGTAAATGGGGATATTTACTTGTCTGAGAAGATAAGGAATACCACCAATATGATCTTCGTGACCATGTGTGATAAATAAGCCTTTAATTTTGTCTACGTTCTTCACAAGAAAACTATAATCTGGAATAACATAATCAATTCCTAAAAGCTCGTCTTCTGGAAATTTTATCCCTGCATCAATAAGAATAATTTCATCCTGAAACTGAACACCATATGTGTTCTTACCGATTTCCCCTAGACCTCCTAGAGCAAATACAGCTGTTTGATCGTTTTTTACAAATTTCATTTATTCAATCTCCAATACTGTAAAGTCTTCATTTAATTGTTCATATTCTAAAAATGCACCGTCAACTTTTGTTACAAATTCAATATTATAAGGTTTATCTCCTAATTTGGTTCTAACATCTCTTTCCGAAATGCCTTCTACATAAATCGTTTTTGTTTTTTCTCTTACAGGCACTTCCATTTTTGAAACTTGGTAATATACTTTAAAAATCATAAAAAATCGCTCCTTAATAGTATTATCTAATTATATTATATAAAAAGTTAACATGTTTTTCATGTTTTTTCTTTTAATAGCAAAACAAGGATAAAAATAGAATCAAAAATTATTGTCGTTGTTAAGGAGAGTGCTCGTTTAGATCCCATTCACAGAGTTCTTTATTAAGATGGACAATTTGCCAACAATCCATAACAAGGAGGCTGGTGGCAAGTAAATTATTTAGTAACTTTATCATTATAATATCAGAAAATATCTTTAGACAGATAACTCTCTTTAGCTCTGACGTACAGAATGTCCTAGTGCCTGCTTTGCTTCATGGCCGAAGGATGTAAGTCAATCGGATGTTTTGTATTTACGTATTTAGACGATTTTCCTGTAACCGCTCATTAAGCCGTACAGCGACCTATCGATTTTAAAGAACTCCTCATCTCGACTAGGATAAGTCAAGCACTAACTCGATAACGCTATTTGTGTTGCCTTTATTTTTGCATGGTACACTTGTTTGTATGATTCTCATACAGTAGAACCCCGCTTTTTTGTCGATAGCCAAGGGCTCTTGTACTTCCCACATGCCTTATAAGACGCTCTCAAGAAAAGATGGGAGCATTGTGGATATCTCAAATAGGGAATATGTATTTTACAATAATAAACCTATATTCTATTTGGATGCAAAGAGAAGTATAGGTGAAAGTAATCGCTTTTATATTAAAAACAAAAGGTCGGACCCCCAGCCACAAATACAATAATAATAATGAACTCTATCATTCATTATTATCTTCATGGTGGCATGTGGGGCCTGACCTTAATGGATAACTTCCGAAATGTTTAGGCAATTGTTTTTTTTCTTAATAAGTCTTTCCACTGTTTTAAGAGCTTTTTTCTTAGCTTTTTCAACATAGTGGATCATCTCCTTACTTATATTTTAAACCATTCTTGTCCAATGTAAAGAGTTCTCCCTTAAATAATCACATAATTTGTCCAAAAATAGTTTATTCACAATAATAAAATGGATGATTTAACGAGTGGATAAATGAAAATTAAACCAACGAAATAACAGCTTTATTATCAAATCGGATGCCTTTATAGAATAGTATGCTGTGATTCATCTCGAAAGAATAAAGGAATAATTGTTAGAGTCTATGCTGTCTTTGCTTAAAGTGTATAGATAATAAAATACTGTTCATAATCTATGCTGCTAATGGAATATTTTATATAATTAGTATATGAAAAAATAGAAAAAATTATCATGGGAAAATTTAGAAGAAAGAAAATAGGCGGGGATAAGCTAAACAAATACCAAAATAGCGTGGTTATTTGTCTAGCTTTGTTTCCGTTCATCCGCAGACAAGAGTGTTTACTATCTATTTTCTTAGGGATTTTATCTTTCAATCGCTATAGCGTCTTCTATAGGGTTTAAAGGAAATTGTTGATTGATATGGTCATAAAACATAACGCCGTTCAAATGGTCAATTTCATGTTGAAAAACAATGGCTGGCAATCCTTTAAGTCGCAGTTTTACTTCGTTATTTTGCAAATCTGTTCCTTTAATAGCAATTCTTGCGTAGCGGGGAACGAAACCTGGAATTGACTCGTCAACAGACAAACAACCCTCTCCAGATGTTAAATACGATTTTTCTACAGAATGGCTGATAATCTTCGGATTAAATAGACTGTAGCTATATTGTTTTCCAGTTTCATCTTTTACATGAACAGCAATCATTCTTTTGGAAACATTTATTTGTGGAGCAGCTAGGCCAACTCCTCCTCGAAGTCCATATTTCTCTGCTGTTTCGGGATTTTGGCTGTTAATGAGAAATTCCATCATGCTTTCAAGCGTTTTTTTATCTTCTTCACTTGCTGGAAGAGATACTTCTTCCGCTATTTTTCTTAATGTGGGGTGTCCGTCACGAATAATATCCTTCATCGTTAACAAACTTATCACTTCCTTTATACAAACATTCCATACAGTTTAAGTCTAACAGACAAATGCTAAAAAGTTAATGAAAAAAGTCGCAAGTATTTTTATAGAAAATAAACGACAATTGCTAGAATAAGTAATATAAAAGAGGACAAGTTCATAAATTGAAATAAGAAATTGAACAGCAGTTGATAGAAAGAGAAAGGAGATTTTATTTGGCTGGTTTGAATAAAACCTGCAAGGAATTCTCTCAGCATTTTTAGTGAGTAAATAAATCAGTGTAATGAAATGTATTTGTAAAAATACAATAGAATATATATAGTTGGATAGAGAGTGAGGAGGAGAAAGGTTGAAAAAAGTGAAAGTGATTCCAGTCTTTGGGATGATGATGTTAACCATGTTTTTATCAGGCTGTTTTAATTTTCAAACCCCTAGTGAAAAAATTTATAAAAAACTAGAAAAAGTAGTTTCTGCTGAAAAAGAATTTGAGCAGCAGCAAGAGCCATTAGTAGCTTTAGAGAAAAAGGAGCAAGTATTATATACGCAAATTGTTTCTCTTGATTTAGATAAAATGGATGAGATTACGAAGCTTTCGAATCAAGCACTTGCTTCTATTCAAAAAAGAAAAGAATATATGGAAAATGAAGTAGAAAGTATAAAAAAATCAAAAGAGACTTTTGAAACAGTTAAGGTAGATATAGAAGATTTAAAAGATAAGCAATTAAAAACAAAAGCAAACGAACTCTATAAAAAAATGATGACCCGATATGAAATCCACGAGGAGCTGTATAAAAATTATTCAACAGGCCTTCAGGATGATGAACAATTATACAAAATGTTTAAAAATAAAGAGTTGAATATAGATGAATTAGAAGCACAAATCAAAAAAATAAATGAAATATATGAGAAGGTACTTCAAAATAATAAAGAATTTAACGCAATTACAAAGGAATACAATAACTTAAAAATAGATTTCTATAAAGAGGCAGGGATAGAAATTAAGGTTCAAGACAAAAATAAAAAATAATGAAATAAAGCAGGTATTCAAATAGAATCGACACTGTAAAGTATGAAGTGGAGAAAGGAAAAAGACAGATGCTTCCTCTAGTCTTAATTTTCTTGTGTCAGACTCTAATAGAGTGCCTTTTTTTTGCTTGTAAAATTTTAACGTATTTTGTTTCATTTTTTGAAAGAGAATTATTAAACAGGGAGGATATAAATGAAGCCTATTTGTTCGCGAGAAATAACATATTCTAGCGGGTACATAATATGGAATAGGGTGAAAATCCCGATATAACAGCATTCGACATGATATGTAAAAAAATTCAAATGATTATTTTTATTATAACACAGTTAACAATAGTAACAACTGTATAATACAGATGCGGATTAATTATTAGTACAGATAGCAAAATAGGAAAAATAAAACAAGAAATTTAACGAAAAAAACATAGTACTTTAAGATTGACGGATAATAATTATCTATATTAAACTTATACATGTATTAAAAGTTGTATTAATAATTTATATTGGTTTATTGATACAGAATATACGGATACCGAATTATTTATAAGACGTTTTTTCTAGCAACTTTTGTGGAAAACTGTATAGGTATGGTTAAATTATATTGATTTAAGTGGTTAAGAGGATTGAGAAAGCGTTCTCTATTGCTTGGTTAGTATGACACGACACAATAATTTTAAGTTAGAGATGGAATTAGTCTTTTAAAAAGAAAGGAAAGGGTGGCTTAAATGGCTTCTAAAACAAAGAAGGCACAGTTAGATGTGAAAGCACAGCTTGAACAAGTGGAAAATCAATTCCAAACACTTCAGATTTTAAATGAAGAGGGCGAAGTTGTTAATGAATCTGCAATGCCTGACCTAAGTGATGAGCAATTACAAGAGCTTATGACTCGCATGGTATATACACGTATTCTTGATCAACGTTCGATCTCTTTAAACAGACAAGGTCGCCTAGGGTTCTATGCACCAACAGCAGGTCAAGAAGCTTCACAATTGGCTTCACAATTTGCGTTGGAAAAAGAAGATTTTATTCTTCCAGGATATCGTGATGTTCCTCAGTTAATCTGGCATGGACTTCCGCTGCATCAAGCATTTTTATTCTCTCGCGGACATTTCTTAGGAAACAAAATGCCAGAAGGAGTAAACGTTATTTCACCACAGATTATTATTGGTGCACAATATGTTCAAACAGCTGGTGTTGCTTTAGGAATGAAAAAACGTGGTGCACAAGCAGTTGCTATTACTTATACAGGTGATGGTGGTGCTTCTCAAGGGGATTTCTATGAAGGAATTAACTTTGCTGGTGCATTTAAAGCTCCTGCAATTTTTATCGTTCAAAACAACCGTTTTGCTATTTCTACACCTGTTGAAAAACAATCTGCTGCAAAAACAATTGCACAAAAAGCAGTTGCTGCAGGTATTCCTGGAATTCAAGTAGACGGTATGGATCCATTAGCAGTTTATGTTGCTACTCGTGAAGCGCGTGAAAGAGCAGTAAACGGCGAAGGACCTACATTAATTGAAACATTAACTTACCGTTATGGTCCACATACAATGGCTGGGGATGACCCAACTCGCTACCGTACAGCAGATCTTGACAGCGAATGGGAAAAGAAAGACCCATTAGTGCGTTTCCGTAAATTCCTTGAAAATAAAGGCATTTGGAATGAAGAAAAAGAAAATGAAGTAATTGAACGTGCGAAAGATGAAATTAAAGAAGCAATCAAACTTGCTGACGATGCTCCAAAACAAAAAGTTACAGATTTAATGAATATCATGTATGAAGAGCTACCAGCGAACTTAAAAGAACAATATGAAATTTATGCTGCAAAGGAGTCGAAGTAAGCCATGGCGCAAATGACAATGATTCAAGCAATCACTGATGCGTTACGCACAGAACTACGTAACGATCCGAACGTATTAGTATTCGGGGAAGACGTTGGTGTAAACGGCGGTGTATTCCGTGCGACAGAAGGTCTGCAAACTGAATTCGGTGAAGACCGTGTATTTGATACTCCATTAGCTGAATCTGGAATTGGTGGTTTAGCTGTTGGTCTTGGTTTACAAGGCTTCCGTCCAGTACCTGAAATTCAATTCTTTGGATTCGTTTATGAAGTAATGGATAGTATTTCTGGTCAAATGGCACGTATGCGCTATCGTTCAGGAGGACGTTATAATTCACCTGTTACAATTCGCTCCCCATTTGGCGGTGGAGTTCATACGCCAGAACTTCATGCGGACAGCTTAGAAGGATTAATGGCACAACAACCTGGTTTAAAAGTTGTTATTCCATCTACACCTTATGATGCAAAAGGATTATTGATTTCCGCTATTCGCGATAACGATCCAGTTATCTTCTTAGAGCATATGAAATTGTATCGTTCTTTCCGTCAAGATGTACCAGAAGAAGAGTACACAATTCCTTTAGGAAAAGCGGATGTAAAACGTGAAGGAAACGACTTATCTATTATTACCTACGGAGCAATGGTTCAAGAATCCATTAAAGCTGCTGAAGAGTTGGAAAAAGAAGGTTTTTCTGTAGAGGTAGTTGATTTACGAACAATCAGCCCACTTGATATCGAGGCAATTATTGCATCTGTTGAAAAAACAGGAAGAGCGGTTGTTGTTCAAGAAGCCCAAAAACAAGCTGGTATTGCAGCTAATGTTGTAGCTGAAATCAATGATCGTGCGATTCTTAGCTTAGAAGCGCCAGTGCTTCGTGTTGCTGCACCTGATACAGTATTTGCATTCACTCAAGCGGAAACAGTATGGCTTCCAAACTTTAAAGATATTATTGAAACAGCTAAAAAAGTTTTAACTTTCTAATATGTCTTGTATTTTTGGATAACATGAAAAATTCGATAACAAAATCGTAATAACTGTAGGAGGTTGAATTACATTGGCTTTTCAATTTAGATTGCCGGATATCGGTGAAGGAATTCACGAAGGCGAAATTGTAAAATGGTTTGTAAAACCAGGCGATAAGGTTCAAGAAGATGATGTACTTTGTGAAGTACAAAACGATAAAGCAGTAGTAGAAATCCCATCTCCAGTTGAGGGTACTGTAGAAGAAGTACTTGTAGATGAAGGAACTGTAGCGGTAGTTGGCGATGTGTTAATTACATTTGATGCTCCTGGATATGAAAACCTTCAATTTAAAGGTGATCACGGTGATGGAGAAGAAGCTCCAAAAGCGGATGCAAAAACAGAAGCGCAAGTTCAATCAAGTGCTGAAGCTGGTCAAGATGTAAGCAAAGAACCAGTTGAAGCACCAGCTGCTGAAGCTGTTGAAGTAGATCCAAACAAAAGAATAATTGCGATGCCATCCGTACGCAAATATGCTCGTGAAAAAGGAGTGGAAATTCGCACTGTTTCAGGATCAGGCAAAAATGGAAGAATTACAAAAGAAGATATTGATGCATTCTTAAGCGGTGGTGCAAAAGCAGCAGCTCCTGCACCGGAAGCGGCTCCTGCTGAAACTGCAGCTCCTGCACCGGAAGCACCAGCAGCAGTTTCAATTCCAGAAGGAGACTTCCCAGAAACTCGCGAGAAAATGAGCGGAATCAGAAAAGCTATTGCTAAAGCAATGGTTAACTCTAAACATACTGCTCCACACGTAACATTAATGGATGAAGTAGAAGTATCCAAATTAGTTTCACATCGTAAAAAATTCAAAGAGGTTGCAGCTGCAAAAGGAATCAAATTAACTTTCTTGCCATATGTCGTTAAAGCATTAACAAGCGCGTTAAAAGAATTCCCAGCACTAAATACATCTCTTGATGATGCTGCTAGTGAAATCGTTCATAAACATTATTACAACATCGGAATTGCTGCTGATACTGAAAAAGGACTATTAGTTCCTGTTGTTAAAAATGCTGATCGTAAAGGCATCTTTAATATTTCAAATGAAATCAACGAACTTGCAGTAAAAGCTAGAGATGGAAAATTGGCTCCAGCTGAAATGAAAGGTGCTTCTTGCACAATTTCAAACATTGGATCTGCTGGTGGACAATGGTTTACTCCTGTAATCAACCATCCTGAAGTGGCTATTTTAGGAATTGGCCGCATTGCTGAAAAAGCAATCGTTAAAGACGGAGAAATTGTTGCTGCACCTGTACTGGCACTTTCTTTAAGCTTTGACCACAGAATGATTGATGGAGCTACAGCTCAAAATGCAATGAATCATATTAAACGTTTATTGAACGATCCAGAACTATTGTTAATGGAGGCGTAAAAACATGGTAGTTGGAGATTTTCCTATTGAAACAGATACTATAGTCATTGGTGCAGGTCCTGGTGGATATGTTGCAGCTATTCGTGCAGCTCAATTAGGACAAAAAGTAACCATTGTAGAAAAAAACGTTCTTGGCGGAGTTTGCTTAAATGTTGGATGTATTCCTTCTAAAGCATTAATTGCTGCTGGACATCGCTATGAAACAGCTAAACATTCTGATGACATTGGAATTACAGCGGAAAATGTAAAAGTGGACTTTTCAAAAGTTCAAGCTTGGAAAGCTGGAGTTGTTAAAAAGCTTACTGGCGGAGTTGAAGGACTTTTAAAAGGGAATAAAGTGGATATTGTAAAAGGCGAAGCGTATTTTGTCGATGCAAACACTTTAAAAGTTATGGATGAAAAATCCTCTCAAACGTATACATTTAAAAATGCTATTATTGCAACTGGATCTACTCCAATTGAAATTCCAGCATTTAAATATTCAAAACGTGTTCTTGATTCTACTGGTGCTCTTGCATTACAAGAAATTCCAGGGAAAATCGTTGTAATTGGCGGAGGTTATGTAGGTACTGAATTAGGTGGTGCTTATGCTAGCTTCGGAACACAAGTTACAATCTTAGAAGGTGCTGACGAAATCCTTGGTGGATTTGAAAAGCAAATGTCTGCATTGGTTAAACGTAACTTAAAGAAAAAAGGCGCAGATATTATTACGAAAGCTATGGCTAAAGGTGTAGAAGAGTCTGACACTGGTGTTGTTGTAACATATGAAGCAAAAGGCAAAGAAGAAAAAATTGAAGCTGATTATGTATTCGTAATGGTTGGTAGAAAACCAAATACAGACGAATTAGGTCTAGAACAAGTTGGCGTTGAATTAGCTGAACGCGGACTTATTAAAACAGATAAACAATGCAGAACATCTGTAAGCAATATTTATGCGATTGGCGACATTATTGAAGGACCGCCGCTTGCACATAAAGCTTCATATGAAGGCAAAATTGCTGCAGAAGCAATCGCTGGACATCCTGCAGAAATTGATTATCTTGGAATTCCTGCAGTTGTATTCTCTGAACCGGAATTAGCTACAGTTGGTCATACAGAAAAATCAGCAAAAGAAGCTGGAATTGAAATCATTGCTTCTAAATTCCCATTTGCTGCGAATGGCCGTGCATTAGCCCTTAACCAAGCAGAAGGCTTTATGAAGCTAATAACTCGTAAAGAAGATGGTCTTGTAATAGGAGCACAAATTGCGGGCCCTAGTGCATCTGATATGATTGCTGAGTTAGGTTTAGCAATTGAATCAGGAATGACAGCAGAAGATTTAGCTATGACAATCCATGCTCATCCAACACTTGGAGAGATTACAATGGAAGCAGCTGAAGTTGCAATCGGAAGCCCAATTCACATCATTAAATAATGTAGTTGAAAAACCCACTAATATTAGTGGGTTTTTTATTGTTGGAAAAAGAATAAAGAGGTGTTTAGAATTTGTATTTTTAAAGCCTTTTAAGGTCGTAGGCTGAGCCGCTTAATCCGTGAGGGTATTTTTTCGAGTGAGTGCAGATTTTAGTCTTATATGAGCTGTTTATCCCACTCTTAACGGGAGTAAAACCCCCACCTCAAGATGCAGAGAAATCGAGGAAGCTAGGTGGGGGATAACTGCCAGTAAAGATCCGATAGTGCAACTAACCATCAAAACCCCTACTGATGGAAGGAGGACTTTATGGAATTATCCTTGAGTCTTGAAACAGGATTAATGGTAGACTAATTTGGGTATTAGTAGGATAATCAATTATTTTACAAATTATTGTATTTTTAGAATTGAAAGCGTTTGTTAAAGACCGACCTTTTTTAAAAGGCAAAAATATTAAAAGGTTGTTCGTCATATACTATATTATATATCTTCTTGCGGTAGAAAAAAGGTGCAATGCTAAGTTTAAAAGGTGGTGAAGTTCCTTGAAGATTTATACGGCAATTCTTTTACAGTTAATTTTATGGAGCGGATATTCCGTTATTGAATGGCTGTCAAAGCATGATTTAGTTATATATAAAATTTTAATGTTTGGAGTCTTTTTATATTTAGCTGTAACGGTTGGCAATTATATTATAAAATCACCAAGGAAAACGATGTTTGCTACCTTTGTTAGTCTTGCCATCTATGGTTCTTTTCAAATGATTATGAATATAATGACGTACACATAAAACGAAACTGCAATCAAATTAGGCATGTCTCAATAGCTAGACTTTCCAAAATCATCTATTTTTACTCGATTATTAGGAAGACTTGTATTGGTCATGCCTATACTTATTTTTTAGGTAGATAAATCTTTTTCTATTGTGAAAAATGGACTATTCTATTTTACGCTTCTTCTTTTTTGGAATCTTCGTAAAATAACTTGCAACAATAGTAGATACCGCAAAAAGAAAGACGAAAATGCAAATAAATGTAAATAACAAAGGGATTGGATGAAAGATTGTCTCTTGTTTTAAAGGAGATTGAAAGCGAATTACTGCTGGATATTGATAATCATCCTGTGGCAAAGCTACTTTTTGCTCAGCGAAAGGGATAGGACCACCAAACACTAATGTGTTTTTTTGATCTAGTGGTTTTTTTTCTATATATTGTTTAAATAAAAATGGAGAAATAAAACTAATAATAAGACTTATCACAGCAATTATAAATACTTTCTTCATTGAAAAAACTCCAATCAAATAATTAAGGCACTTTATTAATGAAAGAACAAAAGGCTATGCATTATCGTTAAACTTCCTTGCTGCACAGCCCTTTAAAGTTAGTGTGAAAATGATTAAAACATAGGGAAGAACTACCTAACGAATGAATTAACTTTATCCCACTCTTAACGGGCAGTAAGACCCCCACCTCGGGGATGCCGAGAAATCGAGAAAGCTAGGTGGGGGGGAACTGCCCATAAAGGTCCGATAAGTGCAACTAACCATCAGTGGGGGATGAGGAAAAACCCCCACTGAAGGGAGTTTTCTTTATTAGGCAGTCTGTCCGCAGTTTCGAACTATTTGAAATGATTCAAGCCCCTGCGTCAATGAGCAAGGGTGTTTCTGGGTGCTTGAGTTCCTTATCGAATGGCGCGATGTTCTTTAATGACCCGAAGCTTTTTGAAATCATAATCTTCTGGTCCTTGTACAGGTAATCCAGCTTCCATATTTCTTTTTATATATTGCAAATTATCTTCTGTGATGATTTCACCAGGAATAAAGATAGGGATGCCTGGTGGATATACCATGATAAATTCAGCGATTACTCTTCCGACAGAATCATTAAAATCGATCAATTCTGTTTCTGAATAAAAGGCATCTCTTGGCGTTAATGCTAATACAGGAATCTTTGGCAGCATGACTTTCGCTTCCACTTTTCCGCCTTGATTATAATATTGTTTAGAAAGCTCTTGTAATGCATGAATTAAAATTTCAGCTTCTTTTTCTGTATCACCAGGTGTAATAATACATAAAACATTATATAAATCAGACATTTCCACTTCAATATTATAATTTTTCCGCAGCCATTCTTCAGCATCATGTCCAGATAATCCTAAATCCTTTACGGAAATGATCAATTTTGTTGGATCATAATCACAAGCAATATGTGATTCTACTATTTCTGAGCCAACACAATATAAGTGGTCGATTTCATTAATTTGTTGACGAATGCTTTGTGCAAGCACAATGGTTTTATCAAGCAGTTGTTTTCCTTCTGTTGCTAAACGCTTTCTAGCTACATCTAGTGAAGCAAGCAATAAATAGGAAGTACTAGTTGTTGTCAGCATACTAAGAATCGTTTGTACTCTTTTATAATTTACAAGTTTCCCTCTTACATTAAGAATAGAGCTTTGAGTCATGGAGCCGCCAAGCTTATGTACGCTTGTAGCAGCAATGTCAGCGCCTGCCTGCATGGCAGATAAGGGCAATTCATCGTGAAAATGGATGTGAACTCCGTGCGCCTCGTCAACAAGCACCGGAATCTCATAAGAATGTGCAAGTTCAACAATCTTTTTTAAATCAGCAGAGATGCCAAAGTAAGTTGGATTAATAACTAATAAACCTTTTGCATCTGGATGCAGCTCTAAGGCATGCTGTACAGACTCTATTGTAATTCCATGTGAAATACCTAAATTTTTATCTATTTCAGGATGTATAAAAACAGGAATGGCACCTGCAAAAATAATTGCAGACATAATAGATTTATGCACATTTCTTGGGACTATAATTTTATCTCCTGGTCCACAAACACTCATAATCATCGTCATAATGGCGCCACTTGTACCTTGAACAGAAAAAAATGTATGATCTGCTCCGAATGCTTCTGCCGCCAAAATTTGCGCTTGCTTAATAATTCCTTTTGGCTGGTGAAGATCATCAAGTGGTCCGATGTTAATTAAATCGATTGAAAGGGCGTTTTCCCCGATAAAATTTCGAAATTCTGGATCCATTCCATTTCCTTTTTTATGTCCAGGAATATGGAATTGAACAGGGTCTTTTTTTGCATGCTCCAATAAACCGTGATATAACGGTGTTTCGTGTTGTGACAATTTATTTACACACCTCTTTATATTTTAAATAGTTATTTTTCATTGCTCCATTTAACATAATGAATCCATAAAACAAATGAATTATAGCATTTTTTATTTTCTTTGCATACAATTAGTTTTTACTATCTGTGAAAGAATTATTTTACCCTATCTTGTTGAGGAGAAAACATTTCATTTTGCAAAGAAAACCAGAACATGTTTTACATAAAAAGATTCATCCTCTACAATATTAAGTATATAATTTAAAGCTTTAAGAAAAGGGTGTTAAAATGGAATATCAATATCCGATTGATATCGATTGGACAACGGAAGAAATAGTAGCTGTTATTAAATTTTTTGAATGTGTTGAACAAGCATATGAGAAAGGAATCAAAAGAAATGTATTAATGGATCATTATCGACTTTTTAAAGTCATAGTTCCTGGTAAATCTCAAGAAAAAAACGTTTGTGACGAATTTGAGGAAAGCAGTGGCTATTCTTCCTATAGAACGATTAAAAAAGCTAAAGAGACAGAAATAGATGCAATCATCAAAATGCCATAATTACAATTGACTTCCCTGATGCTTCTGTTTATTCTGTGGTGAAGTTTGGGTTAAGAATACTATATCTCATAAAGAGTGTCGAAAAAATATATAAAGGAATTTACAGGCTGAATGAAAACCATTCGTCCATCAAGGAACGGAACGACCCTCATTGAGGTGCGGATTTTTTGCTGATGAGCACCTCAATAAATGGGAAGTTGCGAAAAGAACAAATGTTTTTCAACAGCTTAAGGTGCGCTGCAGCTTTTAACAGTGCTCCAATTGTTTTATCGATAATTGATAGAGAGGAAGAAGCGTGTCGAATGTACTTTCAACAACCTGCATAAATGCTTTTCCATCCGCTAAAATAGCATCATCTGCCTCAATATGCCTCCCTACTAAAAATTCGGCTTTTTTAACATCTCTGAATCGAGCCAATGAATTTTCCAGATCTATCTCTTTTAAGCTGACAGCTCCTTTTTTCATATGATCAAGGGAAATGACGAAATCATTTGGTATGGTTGTTTTCAATGTTTGCATATTTTTTAAAAATGTTTCTGCGATTTCTTTTTTATGCGGCAATTCATAAATATAAGCCAGCCAGATAAATACATGATCATCAAATAATCCGATTTGAAAATGCGGATGCTGTTTGTACCCCCGTTTATTAGCTGCAAGCGCCAGCCAAGTATCTTTAGGAGGATTCACGGTTCTTCGTGCATGTCTTGCTATATGTAAAAATATTTCATTTCCTAATTTTACAGAAAGATCGGCGGCAGCTTTTCGGCCGATTTCCTGAAATTTAGGCTGTATCC
This sequence comes from Niallia sp. 03133, assembly GCF_052663225.1. Classification (NCBI taxonomy): domain Bacteria; kingdom Bacillati; phylum Bacillota; class Bacilli; order Caryophanales; family Bacillaceae; genus Niallia; species Niallia sp. 03133. The sequence goes on along the minus strand of NZ_JBQTCY010000004.1, from coordinate 220,598 downwards.
GCTCTTGTATTGCACGCATTCTTTCATCGAGGCCATCTATGGTAAAAGTATTGAAATCTTGTGAATTAAATCCTTCAAACTGCATGATTTAAGCTCCTTTAGTAAGTTTATATATGGTAAGAATGGGTATAAAATAACAAGCAGAACAAGCAGGCAACCATGAATAGTTTGCTTTTTCCTCATTGCCTTTATCGATCTAACCCTAATACATAGGAAGGTATGTTTGCTTTTGCATGGGGGAGTTAGATGAATTGTACCCGCCGCTTTTCAGCTTGTTTTTTCCCATTTAGGCATCGAAGAGGTATCTTTATGATTTACCAGTGAATAAGCAGTAATTTATGTTCAAGCTTGTTGTTCAATAGTTTACCATATATAGAAGTTTTATCCCACTATTAAAAGGCAGCAAGACCTCCATCTCAAGATGCTGAGAACTCGGAGGAAGCTAGGTGGGGAGGAAGAAAACCCCACTGATGGAAAGGTTCACTTTATAAAATGAAAGTGGACTTTTAGGTTATAACACATATTTGTTGCAAGGAATGTGATTTCAACATATGATAAAAGAAATCATTAGAAACATAAGTCGATGGAAGGGGTGTACTGTCAGTGAAACAATTAATGAATTTAGCGAAGACGAAAGACGTGGAAAGAGAAAAAAGAGCTGTTCTTCGATTAGAAATGGACTATGAGTTGGCTACTTTATTTGATGCTATGAACGAAAAGAATGAAATGCAAAAAAAGGAAAGTAAGCAAAAGCTTGAAAAAATTAGACAGGAGCTTCTGAGACTTAAAGCGTTATAATGTAATAATCGTGGATAATCATAAATGCAATCGGCAGGAATTTGCCGGGAGTATTTATGATTTTTACTTTCATCTGATAGTGAGTTTCTTGTCTATAATGGATAATGTTGGAGAAAAATTACTTGATGCATGATAATCATTACAGTAAGCTAAACTATAAATGAAGAATTTATAAAAAGGCAGGCAGGAGTCTTACATAGAAAAAACGAATTAAGGATGGGGAATATGACTAATTGGCGTGAAGTGGATGCAATTGCAAAAGAATGGATTAAAGAAGCTGGAGAAAGAATTAAACAATCTTTTTCAAAAGAGCTTTTGATAGAAACAAAATCAAATAAAAATGATTTAGTTACAGAAATAGATAAAGCAACAGAAGATTTTCTTATAAAAAACATTAATCAAACATTTCCAAATCATCGAATTTTAGGCGAAGAAGGATTATCGGAAGCTGTGGAAGATTTAAAAGGAGTCGTGTGGATTATTGATCCTATTGACGGCACGATGAATTTTGTCCATATGCAGCGGGATTTTGCCATCTCAATTGGCATATATGAAGACGGTGTGGGGAAAATAGGATTAATATATGATGTAGTGGCTGATGAACTTTATCATGTAATAAAAGGAAATGGTGTATATATGAATGATATTCCATTAGCGCCTTTAAAAGAAACTAGTGTTGAAAAAGGAATAATTGGTTTAAATTCAACATGGGTAACAGAAAATAAGCGGATTGATCCAACCATCCTTGCACCTTTGGCTAGAGATGCGAGAGGGACAAGGTCATTTGGGTCAGCATGTTTAGAACTTGCTTATATAGCATCTGGTAGAATGGATGCCTATATTACCTTGAGACTTTCTCCTTGGGATTATGCTGCAGGAAAAATTATGATAGAAGAGCTTGGCGGAATGGTAACTTCTTTGCGAAATGAAAAGTTAAATATGCTGACACAAAATTCATTTTTTGCTAGTAAACCAGGGCTGCATCAAGAAATATTGGAAAAATATTTAAATAATGGTAAATGGTAAAAATATTTTTTCAGGCAATAGTGCGTTGAGCTAGTTCAGCTCCCTACTATTGCTTTTTTGCCATCTAGGAAATAATGAAATTTCTGGACTTATTGGTAGCATCAAATGTAGTAGATCAGTATCAAAGAATGAAACTAAGTCTTAATAAAAGTAAGCTGACTATGAAAGTTAGAATGAGGTATACAAATGAAAATCGCCATGTTCTGTGAACCGCAGCTAACCATCAGGGAGGCAAGCATTCCCCTGATGGAAGAGTGGGCCTTAACTCTGTCTAGCCCTTCCGAAGTGTGGAATATATGATTGCAGTTGTTTCAATAGATTTAAAAGATGCAAGTTAGTCAAAGGCTGGCGAGTAGTTAATAAGGCAATATGTACGCAAATAAATCAAGGCATTTTCGTTTTTGTTAAATCAAGGGGATTTTTGCAGCAGTTCTTTTTTCCTTAGCTTTCGTTTCTTTCGCAGGGCTAATAAAAGAGTAGCTGAAAATAAAATAAAGAAAATAGCAGCTCCTCTATAGCTGCGCTCTACAATGCATATTCCTGTGCTCAGAAAAGAAGATACAGTAAAAATGATATAATAATAAAATGGGCCAATTTCTTTCTCCATAAATTGCTTCCTTTCCGTTTATTGGTAAAAAATAGCGGATGTTGGTAAAAATAACGGTTCCAATGCATCTTTTTTTATTTTACAATAAAAACACTTTAGGTTTCTACTATATTATATGGTATAATGACTCAGTTATAATGTGTAAAATAGTGAAAAATAGATAGACCATTTAGGTAGGAGTGAAATTTTTGAAAATTAGAGAAGATATTCGTAATATTGCTATTATTGCCCACGTTGACCACGGGAAAACAACGTTAGTGGATCAGCTGTTAAAACAGTCTGGTACTTTCCGTACAAATGAGCATGTAGAAGAGCGTGCAATGGATTCAAATGATCTAGAAAGAGAACGCGGTATTACCATTTTAGCAAAAAATACGGCGATTCAATATAAAGATAAGCGCATTAACATTTTGGATACACCTGGACACGCTGACTTTGGCGGAGAAGTAGAACGTATCATGAAAATGGTTGATGGAGTATTGCTTGTTGTGGATGCATATGAAGGCTGTATGCCACAAACTCGTTTTGTGCTGAAAAAGGCATTAGAGCAAAAGTTAACGCCGATTGTTGTTGTGAACAAAATTGACCGTGACTTTGCACGTCCTGCAGAAGTAGTGGATGAAGTAATTGATTTATTTATTGAATTAGATGCATCGGAAGAACAATTAGAATTCCCTGTTATTTATGCATCTGCAATTAATGGTACTGCAAGTGTGAATCCGGAAAAACAAGATGAAAACATGCAATCATTATATGATGCAGTTGTTGATCATATTCCTGCGCCAGTTGACAACCGTGAAGAACCATTACAATTCCAAGTAGCACTTCTGGACTACAATGATTATGTTGGAAGAATTGGGATTGGCCGCGTATTCCGTGGAACAATGAAAGTTGGACAGCAAGTTGCATTAATGAAGCTTGACGGAACGGTAAAACAATTCCGTGTAACAAAAATCTTCGGTTTCTTTGGATTAAAAAGACAAGAGATAGAAGAGGCATACGCTGGTGATTTAATTGCAGTATCTGGAATGGAAGATATCAACGTTGGAGAAACAGTATGTCCATTTGATCATCAAGATGCACTTCCAGTCCTTCGTATTGATGAGCCAACATTGCAAATGACATTTTTAGTAAACAACAGTCCGTTTGCAGGAAAAGAAGGTAAGTATTTAACTTCAAGAAAAATTGAAGAAAGATTACGTGCACAATTAGAAACTGATGTAAGCTTACGTGTTGAAAATACAGATTCACCGGATGCTTGGACAGTATCTGGCCGCGGTGAACTTCATTTATCCATCCTAATTGAAAACATGCGCCGTGAAGGTTATGAGCTGCAAGTATCGAAACCAGAAGTTATCGTTAAAACAATTGATGGTGTTCGCAGTGAACCAGTTGAACGTGTACAAATTGATGTCCCAGAAGAACATACTGGTTCTGTTATGGAGTCAATTGGTGCTCGTAAAGGGGAAATGCTGGATATGATCAATAACGGAAATGGACAAGTACGATTAATTTTTAACGTACCAGCCCGTGGACTGATTGGTTATACAACAGAATTCCTAACATTAACACGCGGATATGGCATCATTAACCATACATTTGACAGCTACCAGCCAATGGCTTCTGGTCAAGTCGGCGGACGTCGTCAAGGGGTGCTAGTAAGTATGGAATCTGGGAAATCATCTACCTACGGCATTATGCAAGTTGAAGACCGCGGAATTATCTTTGTTGAAGCAGGAACAGAGATTTACGAAGGAATGATTGTCGGCGAACATACTCGTGAAAACGACATTACGGTAAATATTACAAAAGTGAAACAAGCAACAAATATCCGCTCTGCAAACAAAGACCAAACTGCAACAATGAAGAAACCAAGAATTATGACATTGGAAGAATCTTTAGAATACTTAAATGAAGATGAGTATTGTGAAGTAACTCCTGAGTCCATTCGTCTGCGCAAAAAAATTCTGAATAAATCAGAACGTGAACGTGTAACGAAAAAGAAAAAATTAGCAGAATAAGATAAAATAGAAGCTGGCTTCATATATTAAGTAGTTCAGTTTTTGTTAAGATACAATAGAAACAGCATAATTTTAGACCAAATCGAATAGTGATTTGGTCTTTTGCTTTTGTTGCTATAACAATTGAATAAGTGAATAAAGGATTTAGTGGATAGGGGTAGGGCAAAGAAGGGATGAAAAAAAGAACTTGTATAAGTTTACAGGCTCTTAAAAAAAGTTCGCTCTCTTCGTCACCCCCCGTTTTTTGCGGTGCTCATTACCCAAAAACGGTAGCTACGCTCCTCCAATAGCGATTGTAATACTAGGTTCTTCTACAGCATACCAATTAAGAAAGGCAAGCGAAAAAAAGGAAGTATATTGTATGGGGCATCACAACACTACTATGGTAGCAATCGCACCATTCTTATCTTTTTCAATAGGTTTAACATATGCATTTATTGTTGAAAATAATTAGGCAGCACTGATTATGTAGTATTTATTTCCAATTATTTGTATCATTGGACTTATTCTATTATTGGTAGGTACCTTTAAGAAAAAGGAACAGAATATTTATCCCACTCTTAACGGGCATTAAAACCTCCACCTCAAGATGCAGAGAAATCGAGGAAGCTAGGTGGGGGTTAGTTGAAGCAAGATTTTTAAATGTAATGAAAAATGCTTGGATATAAACTGCACCTCCAATTGTTAGCCACAATTCATTCAATTGGAGGTGCATTTTTACTAAGATAAAATAATGTGAATTTTTGATTCTCTCAAACGTTATTTGAACTACTTATCTATATAGCCAAACATCTTTTTGTATGGTGCAAGCTGACCAAGGAGCTTCCGCTTTTCTTGTTGTCACCATTCTTCTTCTGTTATTTTGCTGCGGTATAGGACGAAATTGCCTGAGTCTACCCGTTTTTGTGTATTTTCAGTTATTCTTGTATCGCATTTTTTACACATATACGTATGGATTGGCCGATTTCTAAGTCTTTTTGCTTGAAAAGAGTTTTCATCTATATCTTCAATTGTATCGCAGATTACACATTTTACTTTCAATTCTTGCCACCTCTAATCAAAAAAATATCAAAACTGATTATAGGCTATTATAATATAATTACGTAAAGAAAACGAGTTTAATCCCGCAAGCGATTATTGGATTGTTCGTTTTGATCTTTTTGTAAATCTTTTTCTTCTTTACGATTTAATTTTTCATCAGGATTTTTTACATTCGTTTTAGGATTTGGGTTTATCATATCTGCAGGAACCTCAGGCATCAACCTGCCTGTAATATCAGCCAGTTCATTAAAGATTCCTTGAATTGGTTTTCCGTTCTTAATATCTTCTGAAATTTCTTTTAGTCTTGCTGTTACATCGGGGTCTGCTACAATCATAGCATAAGCTCCATTTGGATCATTTTTTAAACTTTCTGCAACGGAATATTTAATGGATCCTACTTCTGATCGATCAAGATTCGATTTTATATCAATTCCAACAATGGCATATTTTCCAAGTACGATTGCTGTTGCATCATTAACATTTGGAATGCTTGTTGCAAGGGAGACAAGCCTTTCCGAGATATCTTGTCCGGTTTTTCGGTCTACTTCTGTAATATTGGTGTTTTTAACATTCATTAAATGCTGTTCTGATCGATTAGATTGAGACTCATTATGATTATTCACGTTGGCACACCCAACAAGAAGCAGCATAAAAATCAGGGTTAAGGCAGCTTTTTTCATATGGATACCTCCAAAAATAGTTCTTTTTCACGCTTTTTTTACACTTCCTCTGTTTATTGTGCAAAATATCTTCTATCTTTATGCGGTAAAACATATATTTAACCAAGGTTTCTTTCCGTTAAGCGGATAATGCAAGCAATATATGACGTTGAAGCAGGAGGCATCGGTTTGAGTAAAATATACGTTTTAGATACGAATGTCTTGTTACAAGATCCCTATTCCATTTTTTCCTTTGAAGACAATGATGTAGTGATTCCAGCAGTAGCTTTGGAAGAAGTTGACAGTAAAAAACGATATATGGATGAAATTGGGAGGAACGCAAGACAAATATCCAGATTAATTGATAAGCTAAGAGAAGTAGGAAAATTACATGATAAAATCCCGCTTGAAAATGGTGGAACACTGAGAATCGAATTAAACCATCGTTCTTTTCATCAGCTGCAGGAAATATTTGTGGAAAAAACAAATGACAATCGAATATTAGCAGTTGCCAAAAATTTATCGACAGAAGAAAAGAAAAAAGAAAATGGACGAACTGTTATTTTAGTCAGTAAAGATACATTGGTCCGTGTAAAGGCAGATGCAATCGGGTTAATATCAGAAGATTTTTTAAGCGATAGAGTCGTAGAAAATGATCATCTATATACCGGCTTTGCAGATATACAAGTAACGCTGGATTTACTAAATAAATTTTACGAAAAAGGGAAATTGGCTATTTCAGAAATAGGAAATGGAATGTATTATCCTAATCAGTTTTTAATTTTAAAAGATGTTTTAGGCTCTTCCTCATCCGCATTAGGAATGGTAGATTCATCTCGAAAGTATGTAAAAAAACTTGTCTTTGACCACGAACATATTTGGGGAATTAGACCGCGAAATGTCCAACAAACGATGGCAATGGAATTACTCTTAAAAAAAGATTTGCCTTTGGTTACGCTGATTGGAAAAGCCGGAACTGGCAAAACATTGTTGGCATTAGCATCTGGACTAATGCAAACAGAAGATTTTGGAGATTATAAAAAGTTGTTAGTTGCAAGGCCGATTGTACCTATGGGCAAGGATTTAGGGTTTCTCCCAGGAGAGAAGGAAGAGAAATTGAGACCATGGATGCAGCCAATATTTGATAATCTGGAATTTTTGTTTAATACAAAAAAACCTGGTGAACTAGAAGCCATTCTTGCTGGGATGGGATCAATTGAGGTTGAAGCATTAACATATATCCGCGGGAGAAGTATTCCGGATCAATTTATTATTATTGACGAGGCGCAAAATTTAACAAAGCATGAAGTGAAGACCATTTTAACAAGGGTTGGGGACGGCAGTAAAATTGTATTGATGGGAGATCCTGAACAAATTGATCATCCTTACTTGGATGCATTTAATAATGGTTTATCTTATGTGGTGGAACGATTTAAAGATCAGCAAATTGCGGGTCATGTTAAACTGGTAAAAGGGGAACGTTCAGGTTTGGCGCAGCTTGCTGCAGATCTTCTTTGAAAATTAATTTACAGCAAAAAAATATCAGTGGGAGATATGCATTTAAATGCAGATGATGTTTATAAATGCAGAAAACTCCCGCTGTGGGATTTACCTTACTTGGATGCCTTGAATATATTTAACTGGCCTTTGCTCTATTCCTTTATTGCGTACATATAAGTGGACTGGTCCATCTTCTTGAATGGCTTTGCCTTGCCTGCAGAACAATAAGTATATTTCATCCAATAATAATAGAGGAAAAGCTACTTCATCATTCTTTGTATGTATAATGATCTCTTCTGCATCGGGAAATGGTTCAGCATGAGATATAAAAGGAGCAAGCGGCATAAAATAGGTTCCTTTTAGCAAGTCTTCTTTTTTATCTGTTATTTTATTCGCTCTTACCGGAGGGATTGCGGCTCCTTCTGTTATTTCTTTGTCCCAATGACGTGAGATTTCTTTTGTATAAGTCACCAGGGCATCTTCGTTTGGTGATGAAGCAAATAGTTGATTTTCGGTTATTTTTCGTGCATCAAAGATCCAAACGCTTGGATCTATGGTAATGTGAAATGCAACAGCGCCTTTTATTGGAATAATAGGTTCCATTTTTTCCTCCTATAACATTTGTTGATTAAAATAGTTCAAATGAAAAAAAGAAACGCTTTCATTTGATTGCGAAATAAAAATAATTGTTCCTTTAAAGAGCTTGGAATATATTTAGTATAGCTTTAAGCATTTGTCCTGTCATTGTTTTTGTGTAGCAGAAAGTAAGAACGAATAAAGCTTATTCATTTATTGTTCTTGCATTTTTTCTAGGTTGAGTTTAAACTTTATAGAAAGGATAATCGCTCGGAAACGGGGGGATAAGGTTGACTTCTGAAATGATTATTAATCATAAAGAAAAAGCAAATGCATTATTAAAAGCAGATGCAAACAAAATATTGAAGCTTATTAAAGTACAGATGGAAAATTTAACAATGCCACAATGTCCTTTATATGAAGAAGTTCTGGATACGCAAATGTTCGGCTTATCCAAAGAAATAGATTTTGCCATTCGTCTTGGTTTAGTGGAAGAAACTATTGGCAAAAAAATATTAGACGAGTTGGAAAAAGAGCTGTCTGCTTTACATGAAGCTTCTATAAGAAAATAAAAAGTAAACTCAAACAAATGCCAGTCTTGTTTGAGTTTTTTTTAGTAGCAATGCAAAAAACGGTTTAGAAGAGACAGACAAAAGAAGATTGACTATAATAAAGAGATGAAATGTTTTTTCATGAAAAGAGGAAGGAACAGTCTATGTTATAGAGTGTATTAGAAAATGAGCATCCGAGCAAGGCGAATAACGAAGAAATCGAACGTTTGTCGGCAGCCTGCAGCCTATTTTTCTTCTTTTGTTTGGCAGGAAATTACATAACAATAGAGAATGTATAAAGCAACGTAGAAATTAAAAGGGAAGCGGTTTTATGTTTAAAAAAATTTTAAAATCATATGATTATTCCTTAATTATTGTGATGATAGTATTATCTATTTTCGGATTAATTATGGTTTACAGTGCCAGTATGGTAAGTGCAGTGCAATATTATGAACATGACAGCAGTGATTTTTATTATAAAAAGCAGTTATACCATTTAATTGTGGCGGGATTTGTGTTTATAATAGCAGCGCTTTTTCCATATAAAGCATTTCTTAGCAACAGGCTGCTTGTTCCAATGGTGTTTATGTCGTTAATTGGATTATTTGGATTATTTGTTTTAGGACATGTTGCAGGAAATGCACAAAGCTGGTACCAAATAGGAAGCTCTAGTCTGCAGCCAGCAGAATTTGTAAAGCTCGGAGTTATTATTTATTTGTCGGCGGTTTATGCGAAAAAACAGTCTTATATTAATGAGTTTAACAAAGGAGTAGCACCACCTATCGTATATTTACTGTTTGTTTGCGGGCTTGTTGCTATTCAGCCTGATTTTGGAACAGCAGCGATTATTTTCCTTATCGGATCAACTGTTATTATTTGTTCTGGAATGAATCTTCGCAATCTATTAAGATTAGCAGTTATTGGAGCTGCAACATTGGTTCCTTTTCTATTGATTTTCAGCAAAGAGATATTTTCAGCTAAAAAACTGGATCGAATTTTTGTGTTTTTAGATTCTCCTTTTGCTCATGAAACAGCTTCCGGATATCAAATGAGCAACTCGCTGATTGCAATCGGAGGGGGAGGATTAAAAGGAGTAGGGCTTGGACAAGGTATTCAAAAATTAGGTTATTTAACCGATGGTCATACCGACTTTATCATGGCGGTAATTGCAGAAGAACTTGGAATTTATGGAGTTGTTTTTGTTATTGGATGTTTAAGCTATATTGTATTAAGAGGGATTTACATCGGTTTGCGATGTAAAGATTCGTTTGGCAGCTTGCTGGCAATAGGGATTTCAAGCATGATCGGCATTCAATCATTTATTAATATTGGAGGTGTCTCAGGAGTTATTCCTTTAACAGGAGTTCCCCTGCCGTTTGTCAGCTATGGAGGGTCGTCCCTTGTAATTTTAGCCATCAGCATGGGGATGTTGGTCAATATTTCCATGTTTGTTAAATATGAAAAGGTATATAAAAACAGCGCGGAGAAAGTAGCATCAGAAATACCAGAACAGCCAAAGAATAGATTTTTGCAAAACAGATATTAGATGTCTGTCATTTGGTTGTGATGTCAATATTTTTCAACTATTGGAAGCTTATCGACAATATTTTCGTATTACCGTGTAAAGACTTGGATGAAGGGAATTTATCCCACTCTTAACGGGCAGTAAGACCCCCACCTCGGGGATGCTGAGGAATCGAAGAAGCAAGGTGGGGGATTACTGCCCGTAAAGGTCTGATAAGAGGTACACAAACTAAGGTCGCCACTTCCTGTGGCAACGTTTGTGTGATCCACATCCTGTGGACCGCAAGCTTTCAATCAGTGGGGGATGAAGAAAACCCCACTGATTGAAAGGTTCGTTTTATCATGATTGCATAATGAACAGTTGAATATGGCTAACAACAACCAAAGAAGCGAACATATGTCTACAGCCAAATAAAAAGTATGAACTATTTTAACCGAAAGATAGCTATATTTTTATTAAGTAGATGGGGTGTTTTGAATGGTGCAGCAAATTAAAAAGGTACTTGTAGCAAACAGAGGGGAAATTGCAATTCGTATTTTTCGAGCATGCAGTGAAGTCAATATAAGAACTGTTGCGATCTATTCGAAGGAAGATTCGGGCTCCTACCATCGGTATAAAGCAGATGAGGCTTATTTGGTTGGAGAAGGAAAAAAACCAATTGATTCTTACTTGGATATAGAAGGCATAATCGATATTGCAAAAAACAGCGACGTAGATGCTATTCATCCAGGTTATGGTTTTCTTTCAGAAAATATTCAATTTGCGAAAAGGTGTGAAGAAGAAGGGATTATTTTCATTGGACCTGAAACTCGGCATTTAGATATGTTTGGAGATAAAGTGAAGGCAAGAACACAAGCTGTGATCGCTAATATACCAATAATTCCTGGTTCTGACGGACCAATCGGTAAGGTAGAAGAGGTAGAAATGTTTTCTAAGCAGCATGGCTTCCCTATTATCATTAAAGCGTCTCTCGGTGGAGGCGGAAGAGGGATGAGAATTGTTCGTGAGCAAAAAGAGTTAAAGGAAGCATACGAGCGTGCAAAGTCGGAAGCGAAAGCTGCATTCGGAAACGATGAAGTGTATGCGGAAAGATTCATTGAAAATCCAAAGCATATTGAAGTACAGATTATTGGTGATAAACATGGGAATCTTATTCATTTGTATGAAAGAGACTGCTCGGTTCAACGTCGCCACCAAAAGGTAGTCGAAGTGGCTCCAAGTGTTTCGATTTCAAATGAATTAAGAGAGCGGATTTGTGAGGCTGCGATAAACTTAATGAAAAATGTGTCCTATGTAAATGCAGGTACTGTAGAATTTTTAGTTGCCGACAATCAGTTTTATTTTATTGAAGTAAATCCACGTGTACAAGTGGAGCATACCATCACAGAAATGGTTACTGGCATTGATATTGTGCAAACCCAGCTTTTAGTAGCAGAAGGATACGATATTCATTCAAAAGAAATTGGCATTCCAGAACAAGACAGTATTATTTTAAATGGTTTTGCCATACAGTCTCGTGTTACAACAGAAGATCCACTGCAAAATTTTATGCCAGACACGGGTAAAATCGTGGCATATCGTTCCGGCGGCGGTTTTGGTGTTCGATTGGATGCGGGAAATGCATTTAATGGCTCTGTAATCACTCCCTATTATGATTCCTTGCTTGTAAAAGTATCTACATGGGCTTTAACATTCGAGCAAGCAGCAGCTAAAATGAGAAGAAATTTAAAGGAGTTTAGAATTAGAGGAATAAAAACCAACATCCCTTTTTTGGAAAATGTAGTAAAACATCCGAAATTTTTAAGTGGAGAATATGATACTTCTTTTATTGATACGACACAAGAATTGTTTTTGTTTCCGAAAAGGAAAGATAGAGGAACAAAATTGCTTCAGTATATTGGAAATGTTACAATCAACGGTTTTCCAGGCATTGAGGCAAAAAAAAGACCAGTATTTGAATCGCCGAGAGTTCCTTCCATTTCTTCTGATTTAATTTATAAAGACGGGACAAAACAAATTTTAACAAACCATGGTGCAGAAGGATTAGTGCAATGGGTGAAAAATCAAAAAGAAGTGCTTCTGACAGATACTACTTTTCGTGATGCCCACCAATCCTTATTAGCTACAAGGGTACGAACAAAAGATTTGCACCATATTGCGGAGCATACAGTAAAGCTTTTGCCTGAAATGTTTTCTTATGAAATGTGGGGAGGCGCAACATTTGATGTTGCTTATCGTTTTTTAAAAGAAGATCCGTGGGATCGGTTATTAACGCTTAGAAAACAAATGCCAAATGTATTGCTGCAAATGCTCCTGCGATCTTCCAATGCGGTTGGATATAAAAATTATCCTGATAATGTTATTCGAGAATTTGTGGAGAAATCAGCGCATGCAGGTATTGATGTATTTCGAATTTTTGATAGCTTAAACTGGGTAAAAGGCATGGAAGTAGCGATTGATGCAGTGAGACAATCGGGGAAAATTGCTGAAGCAGCGATTTGTTATACAGGTGATATTTCAGATCCGCAACGAACAAAATACAATTTAGACTATTATAAAACGATGGCAAAAGAACTGGAGAGTCAAGGAGCTCATATTTTATGTATAAAGGATATGGCAGGGCTTTTAAAACCGCAATCTGCCTATACATTGATTTCAGCCTTAAAAGAAACGGTTGAATTGCCGATTCATCTGCATACACATGATACGAGCGGCAATGGTATATTTACATATGCAAATGCTATAAAAGCAGGTGTTGATATCGTGGATGTAGCTGTCAGTTCCATGTCTGGATTAACTTCTCAGCCTAGCGCAAATTCTTTATTTTACAGTTTGGAAAACACAGACAGACAGCCAAATCTTAATATTGATCATTTGGAGCAAATTTCGCATTACTGGGAAGATGTCCGCAAATATTATCATGATTTTGAGAGCGGCATATTGGCCCCGCATACGGAAGTATATAAACATGAAATGCCAGGTGGTCAATACAGTAATCTGCAGCAGCAGGCAAAAGCAGTTGGTTTAAGTGAGAAATGGGATGCAGTAAAGAGAATGTATACCATTGTAAATAAAATGTTTGGCGATATTGTGAAAGTAACCCCATCTTCAAAAGTGGTTGGCGACATGGCTTTATATATGGTGCAGAATGAATTGACAGAAGAAGATGTGTTGAATAAAGGAGCAAATATGGATTTTCCTGATTCCGTTGTAGAATTTTTCAGCGGGTATTTAGGGAAGCCGGTCGGCGGTTTTCCAAAACAGCTGCAGAAAATCATCTTAAAAGGCAAAAAGCAAATAGATGTCCGTCCTGGAGAACTGCTAGAACCTGTTGATTTTACCCATATAAAAGAAACATTATATAAAGAAATCAACCGACCAATTACTATTTTTGATGCCATTGCATATGCTTTATATCCTCAAGTATTTTTAGAATATGAAAAAACAGTGCAATTGTTTGGTGATATTTCTGTCTTAGATACCCCAACTTTTCTATATGGATTAAGACTCGGGGAAGAAATAGAAGTAGAAATTGAAAAAGGAAAAACATTGATTGTGAAGCTTGTTTCGATCGGACACCCTCAAGCAGATGGAACGAGAGTGGTTTATTTTGAACTAAATGGGCAGCCTCGTGAAGTGGTGATAAAAGATGAGAGTATTAAAGCCACCGTTCAGTCGAAAGTGAAAGCGGATATGAAAAACCCTCGTCATATTGCTGCTTCCATGCCTGGTACAGTTGTGAAAGTATTGGTAGAAAAAGGAGAAAAGGTGGAAAAAGGCGATCATTTAATGATTACCGAAGCTATGAAGATGGAAACAACAGTCCAATCTCCTTACTCTGGTTATGTGAAAGATATTTTTACGCAAAATGGAGAGGCGATTCAAACAGGAGATTTATTAATAGAGCTGTCTAAATAATAAGAAAAGCGAAAGCGTCTTGCTGAAAGGCGTACGAACTGACATGCTAAGTACGCAGTGAAGGAAATTCGACTAACTGCGCAATATCCTGTTGCAACGTCGATTGACTCGAATCCTTCGAGCCTGCAGCATCGCTTGCTTTTGTATATCTTGTACCTCGGAAGGACTTTTGACCCAGATAAGGTGAACCTTCCATTAGGAGATGTTCTATCCTTTGATGGTTAGTTGAGTCGATCGGCGCTAATGCTAGACAATTATCTAAATAGAGGTACAAATTCTTATATTAAAGGGAGACATATCATACGATTAAGTGTATGTTTTATGTCTTCTTTTTTTGTAAGATCAGCGTACTATGTCAAATACTTTTTTTATTTTTTGGGTAAGACAAATACACCTATCTTATTATATTACCAATTAATGGATAATAATGAAAGCAACTGACAGGAAATTCTATGAAAGCTAACCACCACTTCTCAAGTCTGAAGTAGTGAACCTCGCTTCAATACTGTAGGGATGCAATCTGGCATGAGTACAATCTTTTTATTACATTAACGTACAATTCGCATTTACAGGACGAGGCGGATAATGCTGATCTCCTAGGTCTTAGAGCCTCCAGAAAGTTGTTCCGATCTCCCCTCGACCTCAGAAGTAGTGGTAGCTTTATTTAGATTTTTTTTAAGCAGCTAACGTTTGTATTTTAGGAGTTAATAAGCAAGTGTAGCTTAGTTTTTTGTTTATTTCATGCATGATATTAAAATCTGGTTGCTTAGAAATAAACGGTTTTTTGTCGCGTAACATGGCAAAAGCAATTTTAAGAAACTTATTTCCTAATGCAATAAACACTTTTCTTGCGTGTTTACCTTTTTCTTTCAAGCGCTGTACAAACGGTAATAGGTCTTTATTATGCATAGAAAGGCATCGTCCAACGTTGTATATAATATAGCGTAAATGTGGGTTACCTTGTTTGGAGATACGTCCAAAATAGCCTTGTCCTCCACCTGATTGTTTCATAATCGGATTCGTTCCAGCCTTTTTTATGATTTGGTTTGGATTATCGTAATGAGAAACATCCCCCATTTCGCTATAAAGTTCAGCCGCTGAAACAAGGCCAATACCCGGAACAGTAAGAAGGAATTTCCCATCCGTTTCAAGAAGGAGAGGTTCAATCTCCCTTTCCAAAGCACTTATGTTTTTGTTCAATCTTTCTAGGTCTTGGAGTTTCATTTTCAGGATTAATCTCTCTGAGTTTAACGCTTGAAGAGATTGGGAAAGCGCTTGATTAGCCGCGTATAAAAGTTTTTGGATGGCTTCTTTACGCAATTTTAAATTGTGTTCTTTTGAAAGTTTTCTCAGCCCCAATTCTCCTAATTCAAGAATATAAGAGGGATGCGGGTAATGATTCATAAAATACAGGGAAGACTTCCCCCAAAAGTCACTAAAGATTTTAACCTTTTTTCGCTTATTCCCCTCTTCAACAGCATATCCCTGGTACTCACGCCAAATATGGTCCATGAGTACCCTAATTTCCATTTGAAGAGTAGAACGTTTTCGAATTTCCTGTCTCCTTGCCCGTGTGAGCGTAAGAAGTTGTCATTGAATGCCCTTGGCTAAGGTGAATTCTGTACCCTTATTATTCATAATAGCGTGAGCTATGGCGACAAGGTCTATGTCGTCTGTTTTACACCAGTTTAAAGCACTGGCACGTTCTTCAAAAGTGGTATAGGCATTTAAGATTTGAACACCAAAGCCTTTGTCGCCTAGAAGACGAACAATATCTTCGTAATAATGACCAGTTGCCTCAACCCCAAGAAAAATACGTTGGGCGTTATGATCTTTAATTGCTTTATTAACCTTTGAACACAAGCAAGATATACCATCTGCATTTACTGAAAAGAAAAAGGGTGTTTCAATTACATCCCAAAATAGTTACAGATTAAGGCTTTTTGATGCAGTTTCGCTGCATCTATGGCTACAATTAATACTTGTTCGAGATTTACTCCTCTTAGTTGATCACGAAAACGACTTCCTTTTTTACCTTGAATATGATACTGTTTTGTAGTCCCCATGTGACTTCAACCTCCGATATATAGTGTGTGGGTGGTTAGATTGAAGTTCCCCGTCAGGTACTTTTATCTTACTTGAAGTCGCTGGGGATTTTTTGTGTTTATTAATGGTAATTACATTATTTCATACACCAGAAAGTATAATTTTTTGGAAGTCAGAGAAGTGTCTAGCTCCAGCGCCCTATCGACTTCAACGCTTCCCTCACCTCGTCTACGATAAGTCAAGCACGAATGCGCTATGCTCTTCGTATTTCCTTTATCTCACTCGATTCAGTCCAGCTTATTCTGTCGATGAGCAAGGGCGCTTGCGCTTTTCTTGCTGTATTATTAATAGAGCATAATAGGCTGTTTATGATTATTAGTCAAATGGTTAAATATATTTTGCTGTTAAGCAAAAAACTTATATAATAAAAAGGAAGAAATGTGTCGATATTTGAATTTTAATGGATAATAAACTTTAGTTCTTAAAGACTGGAAAAAGATTAACCGTATATTCTTATGCAGCTTCATTGTGATCTTAAGGATAACTTTTTGCAAAAAGATGCAGAAAAATAGTAGAAAATATGGTTTAATAACAGAAGGGCTGTTTTTCATCATTTTTATATTGTAAATTGTGAAAATCGGCACAAAAGGAAAATATTATGAATGATTTCATTTACATTTGGTAATCAATGATTAGTTGCCATGTTTTTATATAAAAGGGAGGAAAAAACATATGGCGAATTCAAGGGCTTATTCAGAAGCTCAAATAAATGGGGAAAATCTCCAAGAAACATCTGTATGGAAAGATTTTTTAGCATTGATAAAAATTGGCATTGTTAACAGCAATTTAATTACCATTTTTACTGGATTGTGGCTAGCGCTTCATTTCTCTGGAGAGAAGTTCTTGGCAAATATTGATAGTATTCTATTTACACTAATAGGATCAGCCTTGATTATTGCTGGCTCTTGTGCATTAAATAATTATATTGATCGTGACATAGATCCATTAATGGAACGTACAAAATTAAGACCAACCGTAACAGGAAGAGTGAATTTAAAAAAAGTAGCACTTTTAGGGTTTGGTTTTATTGCAGCAGGAACGGTGTTTTTATTATTAACAACCATTACAGCAGCTGTTATTGCTTTAATAGGTGCTTTCAGTTATGTTGTTGTTTATACAATGTGGTCTAAACGAAAGCTTGTTTCCAATACTGTTATAGGCAGCTTTTCAGGTGCAGTTCCACCGTTAATTGGCTGGGCAGCCGTAGATCCAAGTTTGGATGTAATGGCATGGAGTTTATTCTTAATTATGTTTTTTTGGCAGCCTCCGCATTTTTATGCTTTAGCAATCAGAAGAGTGGAAGAGTATAGAGCAGCAGGCATCCCGATGCTTCCTGTAGTAAAAGGGTTTAATACGACAAAAAAACATACGTATGCATGGATCATTGCTCTTTTGCCGCTGCCGTTTTTATTAACATCATTAGGCGTTCCTTTTTTAATCCTAGCTACTCTATTAAACATCGGCTGGATTGCAACTGGCATGTATGCAAGCAAAAAAAAGGATGAAATAAAGTGGGCTACAGCAATGTTTGTTTATTCTCTTCAATATATGACCATTTTGTTTGTTGCAATGGTTATTGTTACTTTGATATAGAAACGATACAATAAGTAGGAATGATAGCGCTAGGCTGTCATTCCTTCCGTTTTATTATCCTGATTGACATTAATTTCTATTGTAAGCTGTCACTAATCAGGCGCTTGCTTTTACTTTTAAAATTATACGATGTAGTGAGGTTTTGATTATGGAATTTACTTTGCCGGTTTTACCAACAATAAGTACATTTTTTATTGTTCTAAGTGCTGTTTTTGTTGCGATAGGATGGAACTTAATATTAAAAAGAAAAATAGATGCACATCAAAAGGTTATGTTTTTTGCTGCTGTTTTTGCAGTAATCTTTTTTGTCATTTACGCATCTAGAACCATTTTTATAGGAAACACCTCATTTGGAGGTCCTGAGGACATAAAAATATATTATACGATATTTCTTATTTTTCATATTACACTTGCTACGGTTGGAGCAGTGTTGGGGATTATCATGCTATATACTGGCTATAAAAAACAGTATGCAAAACACCGGAAATTAGGACCAACTACAAGTTTGATTTGGTTTTTCACTGCGATCACGGGTGTTGCAGTATATTTATTATTATATGTATTCTATCGTGGAGGAGAAACAACTTCTGTCATTAAAGCAATTTTGGGCTTTTAGCATATCTATTAATAAATGTATACTATTTAGTAAATGATGGACATATAATGATAGAAATAATACTAGAGAGGAGGACAACCTCTGAAAACCCTTATCAGAATTTTAGTTATTATTTCTATATTAATTGCTATTGGTTTTTATTTGAATATATCAGATAAAAACAAAGATTCAGATGCATTGGTAGAGGATGGGAAAGATCCTAAAATAACCGATAATATGGCAGGGAAGTCAGACAGTCAAAATAATAGTCTTCCTGTACCATCGAAGGGTTTAGGAAGCTTCATTGGCAGTGATGCTGAAAAATTAGTAAAAGAGTATGGAAAACCCACTAGAATAGATCCATCTTCCTATGACTATGACTGGTGGATATACAATAAAAAAGATACGGAATATTTCCAGGTTGGAGTACAGAGAAATAAGGTTGTTACAATCTTTGCAATCGGTGAAAATGCGGATATTTCTCCATATAAAATTGGACAAGAAGTAGGAGATATTTATACAAAAACACCGATTGAAACAAATATTAGCTTTAATTATGAAGGGTCTTCCTATCGCTTTGAACTCTCAGAGGACGAAATGAATAATCGCCCGCTTGTTCGTATTGGCGATTTTTATGCGCAATTTTACTTTGATAAATTTACAGGAACGTTATCTAGTATCAGATATATGGATGCCAAAACTTTATTGCAGCTGCGTCCATATGAACTTGTGTACAGAGGGGAACTAGTGGAAACTGCTTCAACAGTAGAAGATTCAGAGGAAGTGGAAAAAGGAAGCGAAAAGCAGATTTTGGATATGACAAATGTGCTCCGCAAAAGATTTAACTTAAAAGAAGTTCAATGGGACGAACCTACTGCAAAAGTAGCATTAGGGCATAGTGAAGATATGTATGATACAAAATCGTTTTCTCATACCTCCGAAAAATATGGAGATTTAGCTGAAAGATTAAAAAAGGGACAAGTTTTTTATAAAGCTGCTGGAGAAAATATTGCAGCCGGCTATACAGATGCTGGTGCTGTAATAGAAGGATGGCTTAATAGCAAAGGTCATCGGGAATGTTTGCTTAATAAAGATTTTACCTACTTAGGTGTAGGGGTTTATAAAAAATATTATACACAAAATTTTATAGAGAAATGGTAAAAGAGCTGTCTGAAGCTTTAATCTGTTCTGTTTTTTATAGAAAATATAGAACGGAAGGTTAAAATTTTTTCAGGCAGTTTTTTACTATGATCTATTTGGGTTAAAGTATGGAATGGTTATTTTATCCCACTCTTAACGGGCAGTAAGACCCCCACCTCAAGATGCTGAGAAATCGAGGATGTAGGTGGAGGATAACTGCCCGTAAAGTACCAAAGGAGGTACACAAACTAAGGTCGCCACTTCCTGTGGACCGCAAGCTTTCCATCAGTGGAGGATGAAGAAAACCCTCATTGATGGAAAGGTTCACTTTATATACACATATTTTACCCAGTCGTCATATGGTAATATAGGCAGCTGTAACACATAGAGGTGAACAAAAATGGAAAAGAAAAAACTTCATCCTTCCGTAGAAGAGTTTAAGACCTTTGTGAAAGGAAATCCAAAAATTATTCAAGAAGTGAGAAGTAGAAAAACGACATGGCAAGAATTATATGAGGACTGGTACTTATTAGGAGAAGAAGATGCCAGATGGGATCCATTTCGTGAAAGCAAAGCATCTAATGAGCAACAGTCAGATTCAACGAAAACGGTCTCGATGTCCTCTGTAATGAACTCATTAAAAAACATGGATCAAAATCAGCTCCAAGGGTATATTGCTAATTTAAGCCAGGCCTTAGGAACGATTCAAGGAGTTATTTCTCAATTAGCTCCAAATGGAACTAGCAGTACAAGTACAAAGCAAAGCAGTGGGGAGAAACAGCCAACTGGACCTTTTTCGTTTCGAAAAGATTAAGAAAGGGGCTTTTCGATGAGAGCTGAAATAAAAGAATTTATTTCGCAAAATCATGAATTGCAACAATTTATTCGGGAGCAGCCCTATTGGTATCGGAAATTAACTAGAAATCCAAATGATTTGCAATCATTTGAAGCAGCTTCTTTGCATTATTATAAAAAAACAATCCCTCATCATGTAGAGAAATTTTCAAATGGAGTGCAAATGGCATCCATGATGGTTAGTATGTTTCAAGCAATGAATTCACAGTCTTAAAATCTTTAAATAGAAATCCTTTCTTTAAATGTGTATAGTTAATGGATAAAAAATGTAAATCATGGAGTAAAAAGAAACATTGCAGCGAATACTAAGAAAAAATTATCAGGAGTGTTTCTATTGAAGAAAATACTGATTACTAGTATTCCTGTCGTGTTTCTTTTATTTGCCTGCAGCGATGATATTCCAGATCCAAAAGTAAAGCCTAAAACAGAGTCGGCGCATGAGCATAGAATTCCTTTACAGGCTGTACAAGCATCCTCAGCTTCAAACAATAGGGAGTTTTCGGTTAAGCATATAGTAAAGGGAAACGCTGTTTATATAGAGTGTAAAACAACTTCTGTTTCATTCCGTAAAAATAGTGAAAAAAAACAGGCGAAAATTATACTTAAAGTGGATCATAGGTTAGTAAATGAATATCGTTCTGCTGCATTTGTTGTGCGAAATTTAAAGCCAGGGAATCATAAAATCTCTCTTGAGGTTGTAAATGAAGCAAATGAATCCTATCATTTAGGCAAAGAATTCATGGTCACCATATAATAAGGAGTGCCATTACAAACACAACCCTTTTCTTTCCAAGCCTTTTCAAGTAAAATAAAGGTGGAGGTGAGCGAATACGTGCTTGCTACAACAGAAATCCTGCTAATTGAGGAAGAGGCAAAGGCAATTGCTGAGATGATTATAGCGTCAGACGTTGCAGAACAATATCGTATTTGTTTGTCCAATTTAAATACAAACAAAGAGACAAAGCAAAAGATTTTTGCTTTTAATACAATGAAAGTGCAATATGAAGAGGTTCAGCGTTTTGGACGATACCATCCAGACTATAAAAAGGTTATGATGGAGATCAGACAGTTAAAACGCGAAATGGATCTCGATACACATGTTGCAGCATTTAAATTAGCAGAAAATAATTTCCAGAAGCTGCTGGATGAAGTAAGTGTCATAATTGGGCGTTCAGTATCCGAATTCATTAAAGTGCCAACTGGAAATCCTTTTTTTGACGAACTTTCAGGATGCAGTTCTGGCGGATGCGGTAGTGGAGGCAGCTGCAGCTGTTCTGCGTAATGCGTAAATAAGAGAGGTGGCGAAAGCATCTAGCAAAATAAAAGGCTTTCGTCACCATTTTTATATAAATGAATAATGAAGTAGTATATAGTGAATGTTTGTTTCATCGCAGGCAGGCTAGTCATAAAAGCCTCAGCCGACTATTACATATACATTATTAATGATAAAAATGCCATAAGAATTTGCCAATCAGTATGGTTTGATGAACCAAAGGAAAGTTGGTGGATAGATTGAAAAAGCTTCATGAAACACAGAAAATAGAAGACAATACGAGCACAGATGAAAATAGAATATTTTTTCCACCGGATATTGAGAAATTAAATGATATGGGAGGTGGAGGAATCAAACATAAAAACATAAAGATCGATTCATTGCCTAAAGGAATTAAATATATTGGCTATTTTATTTTTGGAACTATTATTCTTTCTATTTTTCTAGTAGTAGCTTTGAATTTTCTTTTTTAAGTCCCTGATGCAGAAATGAAACATATAACGATTCCATCAGGAAAAAATAAAGATATGTAGAAGGAGTTAATCATGTTAGGGCAGCGACAAGGTATTATTGTTTGGATGTATTCCTTAAAGCAAACAAAAATGTTAAGAAGATTTGGAAATGTACATTATATATCAAAAAGATTAAAGTATGTTGTATTGTATACAAACCAAGTGGAAGTAGAACAAATTATGGAAAAAATAAGTTCCTATTCTTTTGTGAAAAAGGTAGATCCGTCTTATAAACCTTTTCTGAAATTGGAATTTGAAAATTCAAAACCAGATAAAGCAAAGGAATATGATTATAAGATGGGTATATAAAGCTGGAGATAATCCGGCTTTTTATCTTTTTTAAGGCTTTAGCTCGAAAAGATGGGGGAACAATAAGAATCTTTCGTTCAAGATTTATCAATATGAAAAAATTTTAATAATAAAAAAACCTGTAAGCAAATGCTCACAGGGTCCTTCTACATCCTCTATAAGGAAAGAAGGAAAAGGGAGAGGAGAAACCGGAGGAAGAACTTATGGGGAAACGTAAGTCTTCTCCGCGGTTGGCAACAACATCCTCGAATAGATGTTGTTAATAGAAGTATCTCCAGCATTTATTTCCCTTATACATGAAATTCATTTTTTATCTTTCGAAAGGAACAATAAAAACACTCCTAATTTTTTTAATTGGAAAAAGGTTGGAGCTGAATTTTTTCTTAAAAAAGAAATAATCATGCTGTTTTATTTAAAGAAAGCTTGTTGCAATGATGATAAAATGATTATTCTGATAACAAATGGGAAAGAAAGTTGGCTCCCCTTTTTGTTTATGGTAGGATAGGGAAGGTAAAGTTCAAGTTCATTAAGGATTCAGTGGTGATAAAAATGAGAGTAGTTTCTGGAATAAATAAAGGAATTTCTTTAAAAGCTGTACCTGGGAATTCCACCAGGCCCACAACGGATAAAGTGAAGGAAGCCATTTTTAATATGATCGGCCCTTACTTTGATGGAGAAGTTGGGTTAGATCTGTTTGCAGGCAGCGGCGGACTTGGGATTGAGGGATTAAGCAGAGGTTTATCAAAGGTTGTTTTTGTGGATCGTGACGGAAAAGCAATTTCGACTATAAAAAGCAATCTGGCAGCATGCAATTTAGAAGAAAATGCGGAAGTTTACCGCAATGATGCAGACAGAGCGATGAAAGCATTAATAAAAAGAGAACGCAGCTTTGATTATATATTTTTAGATCCTCCATACAAAAAACAGCAATTGGAGCGTATACTTACAACCATTGATAAAGAAAATTTATTAGAACAAGATGGTGTGATTGTATGTGAGCATGGTTCAGAGGTAGCATTGCCTGAATCCATTGGTCGACTTTGCCAAAAAAAGCATGAGAAATATGGAATAATAGCAGTTTCAATTTATACATTGTCAATGGGTTTGGAGGAATAAGAAGGATGGCAAGTATTGCAGTATGCCCTGGAAGTTTTGATCCAATTACATACGGCCACATCGATATTATTAAAAGAGGCGCGAAGGTTTTTGATCAAGTTTTTATTTGTGTTTTGAATAATTCAAGCAAAAAGCCATTTTTTTCTGTGGAAGAGAGATTAGCTTTAATTAAGGAAGTAACAAAGGATATTCCAAATGTAAAGATTACATCTTATGAAGGATTATTAATCGATTATGCAAAAAGTATTCAAGCAAATGCGATCATCCGTGGGTTAAGAGCGGTTTCTGATTTTGAATATGAAATGCAGATAACATCAGTAAACCGTGTATTAAGTGATGAAATCGAAACCTTTTTTATTATGACCAACAATCAGTATTCTTTTTTAAGCTCCAGTATTGTAAAAGAAGTAAGTAAATACAATGGTGATATTTCAGAATTGGTTCCTTCTGTTGTCGAACAGGCATTAAAAAAGAAATATGACTCGTTAAACAATCGTAAATAATTACATAGTGAGAGGGTGTCGACGCGATATTAATCATAAATAATGGATAAAGTCGTCGACACCCTTTTTGTCTTGCTTAGGAGAATGGTTTATATTCCTAGACAGGTTTTTTTCTGCGGGGAAGCCGGCTAAAAAGAATTAGAATATAAAGGCATAAAAAGATAATAGTTATCATTGGTCCAACATTTGTTGACATGTAAAATACTTCCTCTACCCAAGAGATTTTTATATGGATAAAATCAGGAACGGCGATAGTTGGCTTTTCATCACCCAAGAAATGAGTAGTAAACGTATTCCAGCCTAAAAAAGTATACAAGCCGGCAAAACTTGCTTGTAAAATTCTCGCAAAGAAAAAAGGTTTAAAACGAATATCTGTTTGTGCAAGAATGCTGGCAACTTGTGCTTGTACACTTAATCCGCTGAAACCTAAAATAATGCTAGTCAGAATGGCCTGATGCATAAATGCAGCAGTTTCCACATCACTCGTTAACTTGCTGCCAAGAGTAATTTCAAAAACACCGGCAATGAACGGGATGCTTAAATCACTTGAAAACTGAAAGACATGCAAAATCATCTCAATGAATTTTCCTAAAAAAGAGGTAACATGTAAATGGAACAAAAGACGATTAATGACTGAAAAAAGGATGATAAATCCGCCAACCATTAATAAGGATTGAATGGATGAAGAAACGGCATCTCCAAGTAGTTTACCAAGTGGGCGTTTATCATTTATTCTTGTTTCATGGAGTTCATGCAGCGCTCTGCGAATGGAAGGTCTTTTTATTTTAGTTTCTTTTTTATTTGTCTGTTCTGCTTTCCCGTAAAATCGCATGCATAGTCCAACAGTGAAATTCGCTAAGTAATGAGCAATGGCCAATAAAAATCCTAATTTCGGATTATGAAAAAAGGAAGCAGAAACTGCTCCGATAATAAACATTGGATTAGAAGCATTGGAAAAAGAAACGAGTCGTTCCGCTTCTATTTTCGTAAGCTGCTTTTCCTCTCGTAGACGAGCGGTCAGTTTCGCTCCAGTTGGAAAACCAGATACCATGCCCATTGCCCAAACAAATCCGCCAACACCAGGGACTCGGAAAAGCGGACGCATGACAGGCTCCAATAAAACCCCTAAAAAACGAACAACCCCAAAGCCGATTAACACTTCAGATAAAATTAAAAAAGGAAGCAATGACGGAAATACAATAGTCCACCATGTATTGAGACCATTTTTGGAAGCATCGACAGCAACTGCGGGAAAGGATATTAAGGCTAATGCTAGGAGAGATGCAGCCAATGCTAACATGACGGTTTTTACTTTTGCACGATTCAAAAAATGATTCCCTCCTTTTATGTGGCAAAAATCCTGAATCTGCAACGATAACTGCAGATAATAAACAGCCGAAAAAATTTATTTAAGACGTTGGGTAAAAAAATAATGGAAGGTTCACTTTATCCCACTCTTAACGGGCAGTAAGATCCCCACCTCAAGATGCTGAGGAATCGAAGAAGCTAGGTGTTGAAACTCGCCCGTAAAGATCCGATAAGTTTAACTAACCATCAGTGGGGGATGAAGAAAACCCCCACTGATGGAAAGGTTCACTTTATCGTAAAATCGATTATCTCGTCCTACTTATCCCCCTATCATTCAATATACTCATACCAGAAAAAAAAAGACCATAAGATTAATAGAACGAAGAAAATGAATGGAGGGTTTAGGATGCAGCCTCCAAGGATAGGGTTGGCCTTAGGTTCGGGTGGTGCAAGAGGATTTGCTCATATTGGCGTAATTAAGGTGCTAAGAGAAGCAGATATTCCAATTGACTACATTGCAGGAAGCAGCATCGGTGCAATTGTGGCCAGTCTATACGGGGCGGGATTAGATGTAGAAAGGCTATATGATTTATCGAAGTTTTTTAAACGAAAATTTTTTTTGGATTTTACCGTTCCTAGAATGGGGTTTATCGCAGGGAATAAAGTGAAAGAACTTATTCGTTTATTTACATTTGGGAAAAATATTGAGGATTTGGATATACCCGTTGCCATTGTAGCTGCTGATTTATTGTCAGGAGAAAAAGTGGTTTTTACAGAAGGACCTATTGCGGAAGCGGTTCGAGCCAGCATCTCTATTCCGGGCATTTTTGTACCAGAGAAAATTAAAGGACGTTTATTAGTGGATGGTGGAGTGATTGATCGAATACCAGTGTCGGTAGTAAAGGATATGGGAGCTGATCTCATTATAGGAGTAGATGTTGCCAATGTGAAAATAACAACTGAAATCACGTCAATATATGATGTGATTATGAGAAGCCTTGATATTATGCAGATGGAATTAGTTAACAACAGGGAAATTGCCAGTGATTGTATGATACGCCCACAGGTAGAAATATTTAATAGTAAAGCATTTACCAATTTGAAAAAAATAATTGAGCTGGGGGAAGAAGAAACCAAAAAGCATCTGGATGATATAAAAGAATTAATCCGTACATGGCAAGTTGATAAACAGCAGTAGTCGTACATTTCTATTCAGAGAGTAATGCTATTTTCTCCATCCGAAAATAGTTGGATGGAGAAAAATAAAAAAGCAAATGAACTCTGGGAGCCGTTATTTCATGATGGGGGGTTGTTTGTATTCTAATTCACCTAGTTTATACTGATTGGAAAGCGGAGCTCCGAGAGCATAAATAGAAGAGGCTTTAATATCCAAGTCCATTTGGTTATGTTGAAAAGCAGAAAGTTTGCTGACAACAGGCAATAGGAACTCTTGTTTTTTTTCTTTTAAATAGGATCTGCCAGCTTTTGTACTCCCTAATAAACGAATAAAAGCAGGTTCAGGATTTTTCATTTCGTTTTTTTTCGTATTCGTCAGAATATGCAAACATACTCGCTGGAGTCTAGTCCATGTATAGCGTTTTGTCTTTAGCTCTGTTAGAAACTGATGAAAAGATGTTGATTTTTTTACAGCAGCTAGCAGTCTATTTTCCAAGCCTTCCTCTACTTCGTATATTTGAGACAAATCTTCTTTTGAAATTTGCAATAAACGAAATTTTAGATAAGTCCAGTAGTTTTCCCAATGATGAAAGCAGTTATATTCTTCTCGATACTCTGTCAAAATTTTCGCGGTTGCTTCAGGTACAAATGGAAGAATCTTTTGCATCATCTCTTTTTCCTCTGACAGCACATTGCGGATGCTCGTGGCACTTGCAATATGACCGGAATGAAAATGCTGGTCATGGTAATCTGCCTGACTCCGGGAAATCGTATGTAGCTCCATAGGATAAGACATGGAGCAAACAGTTTTTACATATTGGAAGCCTAAAATATTATTTGGCTTTGTTAGGTCAACATAGGATGTATTGTGTTCTTTTCCAATCGTTTGAAAAGAAAGAGAAGCAGCTTTTGGGAAGCTGTTTCCTTTTTCTAAGTTTTTTTTCAGCAGTTCTGAATAAATAGTTTTATTTTCTTCTATTAACTTGTATGAGTCAATAAATGCTTGAATATCGCCAGATTCACTTCCAAAGCATAGGTAATCACACTTTATGCTGTGAAGAAGAGAAACAGCTCCCTTAGAAAATAATTCTGCATGCTGTGTGGCAAAAGCATAGGGAAGCTCCAATACTAGATCTACTCCATTTGTAATTGCCATTTCTGTTCTATGCCATTTTGACACAATGGCTGGTTCGCCTCTTTGCAAAAAAGGACCGCTCATTACAGCAATGACAATGTCTGCTTTTGTTTGTTCTTTCGCCTTTTGTATATGATAGATATGACCATTATGGAAAGGGTTATATTCAACGATAATGCCAACAGCTTTCATGTATAAATTTTCTCCTTTTTTTCATTCCTGAAAAATGGAAAGAATCAGGAAGAGAGGTTAGATAAATAATAAAAATAGATTCTACTTAAAAAAGAATACAACAACAAATCAGAAGAAGCCACCCTCCTATAAAATTTGCAGAAATAATTTATCGAAGGAAGTATTTTTCTTAAATTGTATAGCTTTTAAAAAAACTTCTATGGTATTTGTACAGATGTTTGTTGAAGTTGAAGAAGGGATGAACACATGATGTTACTATACTATGACGTTTAAATTGCACAAAGGTTGCATTTCTTATTTATAAGAGTAAAATAGATAAGAAATGCTGGATATGATCAGATGATTGTCTTCAAACGCTGTAAAGAAAAAATATTGACAAATAATTATATGAAAGCTATAATTACCTTTGTTGCCTTGGGGTGATATATATGAAATGGACGTTAAGCCAGTTGCAAAAATACCGAAGTAAGGAAATGCCTATTAATGAAACAATAAATGCGGAGGGGATCAAAACAGTTGATCCGACTATCAGACATGTATCACCGATGCATATTACTGGTCGAACAGATATTGATTCTACAAAAGTGACTTTTCATTTGAAAATAGAAGGGTCTCTCGTATTGCCTTGCTCTCGTACTTTAGTAGACGTGGATTATCCAATTAATGTTGAAACAACAGAAACTTTTCTCTTAAAGGTTTCCGATTACGAAACAGATGTAGAGGAAGTTCATCAAGTAAATGGAGATGTGATTGACTTAATGCCAGTCATTGAGGAAATTCTTTTACTTGAAGTACCTATGCAAGTTTTCTGTGAAGATAGCAAAGAAGAAGGAGCTCCTCAATCTGGAAATGATTGGGAAGTTATCCAAGAGCAAGAGAAAAAGGACAAAGTGGATCCTCGTCTTGCTGGGCTTGCTAAGTTTTTTGAAAACAAGTAACGAATGCCCGATTAATCGTTGGCAGACAAAAGAAACATTTGAGAATAGATTTTTCTGCTCTCATTACTTTCTTAATACTCTTTAAGGAGGTGGGAAGAATGGCTGTACCTTTTAGAAGAACATCTAAAACTGCGAAAAGAAAACGTCGTACACATTTTAAATTACAAGTGCCTGGTATGGTAGAATGCCCTAACTGTGGTGAAATGAAACTTGCTCACCGCGTTTGCAGCGCTTGCGGAACTTACAAAGGTAAAGAAGTTGTTAGCAACTAATTTTCCTTTTGAATGAAAAGCACATGGACTATGTTCCTGTGCTTTTTTTCGTTTATTTATTTAAATAAAATGGGGGAATTTAGATGATAATTGTCAGCTCTTGTTTAGCAGGTCTAATGGTGCGTTATAACGGAACACATAGCCTGAATCATAAAATACAGCAGCTAATTCATGAAAAAAAAGCGATGGCAGTTTGTCCTGAATTGCTGGGAGGGTTTCATACTCCGAGAGAACCAGCTGAAATAGTAGGAGGAGATGGCCAAGACGTGCTAAATGGAAGAGCGCAAGTGATGGAGCAAAGTGGAGCGGATGTAACAGCTCTTTATATCGGTGGGGCATATAAGACATTAAAAATAGCACAAGAGCTTGGTGCAACAATGGTAGTTTTAAAGGAAAGCAGTCCATCCTGCGGGAGCTCCTTTATTTATAACGGTGCATTTGAGGGAAAGAAAATCGAAGGAATGGGTGTTACGACAGCTTTATTGCAAAGCAATGGCATAAAAGTTATTTCAGAGGAGGAACTTACCTATCTCCTCAAATAAATGAATAAAGACTAGCTTTTTAGGATATAGCAATAAATGTTTTTTTATATTCCGGCATGATATCAGTCTATCTTTTCTAGTAGATGCATATGTATGAATAAAAAACACTAGGAGGGATTTACTGATGTCGACAACAAGACAAGATGCCTGGTCAAAAGATGAAGATATACTGCTGGCTGAGATAGTGCTGCGTTTAATTAGAGAAGGCGGAACACAGCTCCAAGCTTTTGAAGAGGTTGGAAAATTATTAACTAGAACAAGCGCTGCATGTGGGTTTCGCTGGAATTCCTATGTTAGAAAACAATATAAATCTGGAATTGAATTAGCAAAAAAACAGCGGAAATTGCTGAAAAAAGCCAGCATGCTGGTAGAAGAAGAGGAAAAGGAAGCGCCTGTTCCTGTATATACTGAACAAATAGAAGCAAAAAAAGATTTTGAGGAAGTACTTATCTATTTAAAAGAAATATATTATAAATCATTAAAATGGGAAGAGCAGAATGATAATAGCGAATCTAAAGAAAAAACTTTGCTGTTAGAAGAAAAAGTGACTCAATTATCTGCAGAAAATACAAAGCTGCAAAAAGAACTAAATGTAATAGAAGAAGCGTATAAAGCGTTAGTGGAATTAATGGAGAAGGCAAGACAGATGGTTGTTTTAAAGGAAGAGGATAAGCAGCAGAAGGTTTAGAAATGTTTGTTCCAGCAATAGCTGTTCATTAAGACGAAGGAATCACGAAGCGGTCAAAGTCTGCTCTCGGATTCCTTTTTTATTCCTTCTCCTGTTTATGAAAAGGAGAAAAACATAAGAAGAAAGAAATCTTTTCTTAAGGTGTCCACATATAAGGTGTATCCGGATTATCTTTGATCGGTGCAAAATGAAGTTTTTCCCAAAAAGAATGAGAATGATTAAAAGGATATGTTTTGATTGGTTTATTAAATTGTTTAGCAAATGAAATAAACGCTTTTCCTAATCCTTTTTGCTGGTATTCTGGCAAAATTTCTACTTTGCGCAATTCCACACAATCTTCTTGTAAGAATCCTTCCTGCGCAGGATGTTCCAGCACCATTCTGCCGATGAGTCTATCTTGTTCATACATCCCAAAAAAAGAAGAAGAAAGGGAATTTTCCACTAAATCTGTTTGTAATTCAGCTGTAATAGATAAAGGGTCTTTCGATTTCTTATTAAAGTCTTGAAACTCTTCCAATGTTTTATAATTAATTGCCAGTTTCTTTACAATTGTATTCATCCTAATCCTCCTAACCATTTTAAAAGAAAAAAAGGAAACGTTTTCATAATTATTATATTATACATTTTCCTTTTTTGCTCTTTTTAAACACCATATTGCTTAAAAATAGAAGAAGGGGGAATTTTTCTTATATGAGAGGCTTTCAAATTTCTTCGTTGTTCTCATCTTAATTTGATCAGTATGAAGTTTCTGCCATTACTGCCTTTCTGAGATCTACAAAATTTTACTTTATGTTTAATATTAAAGATAAACATTTTCTTCGATTAATGGTAATATGGAACTATCAAATGTTCACATAAAATGAATGAGTAGAGGTTTAATAATGAAAATCGGAATTATTGGCGGTGGAGCAATTGGACTTCTCTGTGCTTTTTTTCTAAAGAAAAGCCATGATGTAACCGTATATGTACGATCAGAGAAACAACTGAAGCTGCTGCAGCAAAAGGGAGTAGCCTATAAAAGAGGAGTAGATATTGAACAAACAATTGTCCGTGCAGAGTCAGTAGACAATTGGTCAGCAAACGAAGATTTAACGATTGTGACAGTAAAGCAGTATCAATTAGAACCTGTCTTTAAACAAATCAAGCAGCATCATGATCATATAAAAGGACTGCTATTTCTTCAAAATGGCATGAGTCATTTAAATATCTTGCAAACGCTATCTACAAATCGCCTGATGGTTGGCGTTGTCGAGCATGGAGCGGTAAAGATAAATGAACATACTGTTCACCATTTAGGAATTGGCGCGATAAAGCTATCTGCACTGCATCCTGTTATGGAACCAATGTTGAAAAAGCTTATACAAGAGGCTGATGCTTCTTTTTTAATAAAAGAGGAACAGAATTATTTATTTATGATGAAAAAGAAGCTGGTTGTTAATAGTATTGTGAATACATTAACTAGTATTTTGCAGGCAAGAAATGGGGAGCTTTTGCAAAACAAGTTCTATTTTCCTTTGATGGAAGCTTTTATGTCAGAAATAGCCGCAATACTTTCATTAAACAAGGAAGAAAAAGATCAATATTTTTCTTATGTACTGGATGTAATAAAACAGACGGCAGACAACAAATCGTCTATGTTAAAAGATTTGGATGAAAAGAGACGTACAGAAGTTGATAGCATTTTAGGGTATCTATTGGAAGAAGCAAACAAAAAAAAGATAAACGCTTCCTTAACAAAAACATATTATTTTATGATAAAAGGGAAGGAGACGGAGCAGGAAGGACTGGGGAAATGATTACGATCACAACATCCATTATAAGCTTTTTTATTATGTTTCCAATTATTTGTTATTTCCTTGTGTTTATTGTGTGCAAACAATGGACAAGAAAACATCGGCTTTCTGTACATCTCGCTTTAGATGTCAGTACCATTTTTTTTATTATTTCTGTTCACTTTTTAATGGAATCAATCTGGGGAAAGTCTTATTTATCCTACATAATCCTCACTATTTTAATGATTGGCATAATCCTCGTTTTTTTACATTGGAAAATAAAAGAAGAAATCAATTATAAAAAAGTTTTCCGCGGCTTTTGGAGAGTAAATTTTCTGTTGTTTTTTTGCACGTATTTACTCTTAATGGTCTATGGATTGATTTATTTTATGCTAACATCGGTTGCTTTCTCGTCATAGGAAGCTAAAGGTTCACCATAGCAAACATGCAAATGAGATGATAGGCAGAGCAGAACTAAATAAAGGTGGTTGAGCCGATAAAACCATCTGTGAACAGTTGGCTACATATAAAGAATACGGCTTTCCGATGTCATTTCTTCCTGTGGAAAAAAGCGTAGTTCCATCCCAATTTTCATAATATAAGAAAGTATAAGTTTTCTGAAGTCTGACGGGTGTCTAGCGCAAGCGCCCTATCGACTTCAACGCTTCCCTCACCTCGCTTGCATAGTCAACATCGACGCTTGCGCTCTTCGTGTTTCCTTTATCTCTTCAAGGAACACAAAACTAAAACCGCCACGTCCTTATGTCTTCGTTTGTGTAATCCACATCCTGTGGACCTCAGCTTTTTACGTCGATGAGCAAGGGCGCTTGCGCTTTTCTTAAAGAAAATCATGAAATCCCAAGCAAAGTTTTTTTCCTTTTAATTTAGGGGATGATATACTCTTTATGTATGCAAAGATTGGATAAATGGTATCTTGTGCATAATCAAAGCAGCCAAAGGCGGTTACTATTATATATAAAGAATGATTAATTATTAAAGGGTATGCATTATCATTTGACATAAATGAAATCTAGTGTTTAAAAAGGGGAGTACATAAATGGAGATGATAAATCTCTCGTTGCAGACGGCGAATAAGTTTGTGACAGATTATTGTTTGCAAACAAAGGGGATCATGAATTTTTTTCATTATTCTTTCCGTGATAACAGCAGTTACGAAGAAAGAATAAAGGAATTAAAAACGCGTCAGTTTATGAGGACTGAAGCAGCTGATTATATCGAGAAATATATGAAGAAATTTCCTTCTTCACCATCTGTTCAACAATCAATAAAGAAACTTCGAAAAAAAGATAGTGTTGTTGTGATAGGTGGTCAGCAGGCAGGGATTTTAACTGGACCGCTTTATTCCATCCATAAAGTAATCAGCATTACTTTGCTGGCAGAGGAAAAGGAAAAAGAATTGGGTATCCCGGTTGTTCCGATATTTTGGATTGCTGGAGAGGATCATGATTATTTAGAAATAAACCATCTTTATACCCCTGGTAAAGAAAAAATGGAAAAAAAGGTTTATTCACAAAAAGTCATCGATAAGAGAATGGCTTCCGATATTCCATTGGATAAGAAAATTTGCTTCGAATGGATAGAAGGTATTATCGAATGCTATGGCGAAACGGAATTTTCTCATTCTTTGTTGAGCTTTTTAAAAGACGGAGTGGCTCAATCGGAAACATTCGTGGATTTGTTTAGCTATATAACAATGGGGCTTTTCAAAGAATATGGCTTGCTGTTAGTTGATTCTGGAGATGAAAATTTACGCTTATTAGAAAAAGAAATATTTTTAAAGCAAATCGAACATGCAGAAATGCTTGCTGAAAGGGTAATAGAACAGCAGGAGATTGTGAAAAAAGCTGGTTATCCCCTTGTCATTGAAATGAGTGAAAATCCCGCCAATCTTTTTTATTATGATGAAGATAAAAAAGAAAGAGTGCTGCTGCAGTTTGATGCCCGGCAGAATATGTTTATCGGAAAAGATGGAACGGTTCAATACAGCAAAGAACAATTAAAGGAAATCGCGAGCGAATTCCCCAACAAATTAAGCAACAATGTTGTTACGAGGCCAATTACACAAGATTTACTATTTCCAACCTTAGCTTTTATCGGGGGGCCCGGCGAAATAGCCTATTGGGCTGAATTAAAAAAAGCTTTTGAGTGTCTAGGGATAAAAATGCCTCCAATCGTACCGAGATTG
This sequence comes from Niallia sp. 03133, assembly GCF_052663225.1. Classification (NCBI taxonomy): domain Bacteria; kingdom Bacillati; phylum Bacillota; class Bacilli; order Caryophanales; family Bacillaceae; genus Niallia; species Niallia sp. 03133. The sequence continues at coordinate 186,145 of NZ_JBQTCY010000004.1, read as the reverse complement.
AATATTACCCTGATGGAGCGTTGTGTGGAAGCAGATATGGCAGAATTGCAGTTAGATATTTCAGAGGTCATTGTCTCTGGAACAAAAGAAAAATGCGATCAATTTTTAGATTCTGTAGGGAATGAAAAAATCAGAGAGATATTAAACCTTGTAAAAGAAAATATCAAAGAGAATTATTCGCGGTTAGAAGAGGAAGTGGCAAAAGATGTGAAAGGGCTGCTGCCACTTTTAAAAAAGAATGAAAACTTCTTAATAAAGCAATTGGATTTTATGGAAATGAAAGTAGACGATTCAGTTAAACAAAAACATGAAGTGATTGTCAATAAATTTAATCGAATTGAACGAAATATGAAGCCAGACGATTCTCCACAAGAACGTATATGGAATATTACGTATTTTCTCAATAAGTATGGCTTGGATTTTTTAGATGAGTTAATGAAGTTTTCCATGGAGTTTGATGGAAATCATAAGGTCATAAAATTATAGCTTTTTGGGAAAGGTTCTCTATTTGGGAGCCTTTCTTTTTTTTGGGGAAGAAAAGAGAAAGGATGTTTTCCTTCTACTCATCCTTTATTTAAGGATAGGTGGATAAACAGAAAAAAGAAGAATCCTTTATCTCACTCTTAACGGGCGGTAAGACCCCCCACCTCAAGATGCCTAGAATTGAGGAAGCTAGGAGGGGATAACTGCCTGTAAAGATCCAATTGGATATATTATTTTTATTTTGGCTGTTTTTTAAAAGTTTGTTTCTTTTTATTAAGTTGAAAAATCCTTTAGAATTACTGAGCAGCCTGAATATACGTAGACTCCTGCGGGACGAGCGACGAGGAGGATCGGCGCTCTCCCCCTGGAAAGTGAAGTGTGGGTTAAATAACAAAAATCTATACAAAAAGAGCCTTCTTTTTAATCCGAAGTAGCCAACACCATCACTTTTATGGTGTGAGGAGAACGAATAAACAGGCTAAAAGTAGAAAGAATACGAAAAGGAAGAAGATTCCTTTTTAAAAATTATACTATTTTTCTTGCAGGATAATATGTAAATAGATAGAATCTAATATATAAGTGGAGGAAAGTGGGGGAATGTGGTACATTGAGGTTAGGAAGTGGGGGTAGCAGGTATGTTTATGGGCGAATATCATCATAATGTTGATACGAAAGGCCGTTTGATTGTGCCTGCAAAATTTAGGGAGGACCTTGGAGAAACCTTTATTTTAACCCGCGGACTGGATCAATGTTTATTTGGCTACCCATTAAATGAGTGGAATATTATTGAAGAAAAATTAAAAGCACTTCCTCTTACGAAAAAAGACGCTCGAGCTTTTACCCGTTTTTTCTTCTCGGGAGCAACAGAATGCGAACTAGACAAACAAGGGCGCATCAATATTGCCTCCCCGTTATTTCAATATGCGAAATTAGAAAAAGAATGTGTTATTTTAGGGGTTTCCAATCGTATAGAAATTTGGAGCAAAAATCTATGGGAAGATTATTTTTCCGAATCAGAGGATTCTTTTGCCGAAATTGCAGAAAATATGATTGGGTTTGATATTTAAAGTTTTTACTGCAAATCAATCTTCCCATTTTGGAGTGCTTTCACCGATAAATTAGGGAAAGTGGAATTTGTGTTAGGGAAAAAGCATCATTTGCTCAAAAATGGTGGAAATCTTTATCCCACTCTTAACGGGCAGTAAGGCCCCCATCTCAAGATGCTGAGAAATCGAGGAAGCTAGGTGGGGGATAACTGCCCGGAAAGGTCCGAGTGAGAGGTACACAAACTAAGAACGCCACTTCCTGTGGCAACGTTTGTGTGATCCACATCCTGTGGAACTCAACTAACCATCATTGGGGGATGCGGAAAAAAAACCCAATGATGGAAGTTTACTTTATAGACATTCCATACATACACATAATTTTATGAAAAAACTATAGACAGGTGGACAACATGTTTAATCATACTACTGTATTACTTAATGAAGCGGTCGATGCTTTAAATATTCGGCCAGATGGAATTTATGTTGATTGTACCCTTGGAGGTGCAGGTCATAGTGAATTGATTCTTTCTAAACTATCAGATAAAGGAAGATTAATCGCTTTTGATCAAGATGATATTGCGATTGCCAATGCAGAAAAAAGGCTGGAGGCGTCAAAAGAAAAATTAACGATTGTAAAAAGCAATTTCGTCCATTTGCAAGATGAGCTTCACAAGCTGGGCATCTTTCATGTTGATGGCATTTTGTACGATTTAGGCGTTTCTTCACCGCAATTAGATACACCAGAACGTGGTTTCAGCTACCACCACGATGCACCGCTTGATATGCGGATGGATCATGATGGAGACGTAACGGCATATGATGTAGTTAATTCTTGGAGTTATGAGCAGTTGGTGAAAATCTTTTTCCGCTACGGCGAAGAAAAATTCTCGAAACAAATTGCGAGGAAAATTGAGGCAGCAAGAAGTGTTCATCCAATTGAAACAACAGGTCAACTGGTGGAGTTGATTAAAGAGGGCATTCCAGCACCTGCAAGACGCAAAGGGGGGCATCCGGCAAAAAGAGTATTCCAGGCAATCCGCATCGCTGTAAATGATGAGCTGGGAGTATTCGAATCATCGTTGACGCAAGCAATTTCTTTGTTAAACAAAGGGGGACGGATCAGTGTCATTACTTTCCACTCTCTAGAAGATAGAATTTGCAAAGCAACGTTTAAAAAAGCCAGTGATCTGCCAAATTTACCGCCTGGCCTGCCAGTAATACCAGACGAGTTTAAGCCGGAACTAAAGCTTATTTCAAGAAAGCCGATTATTCCGTCACAACAAGAATTAGAAGAGAACAATCGAGCAAGATCCGCTAAACTGCGTATAGCAGAAAAAATATTATAGGGAATCTAGGAGGTAATAACATGAGCAATTTAGCTAGAAAGCTTCAAGAAGAAAATTATCAAAGTGAACAGCAGCAGCATACGGTTAAAAAGGTAATTAAACAGACAAACGCATTATTATCTCCTGGAGAAAAGGTGCTTGGTGTAGCTTTTGCAGCGCTTCTCTGCTTTGGTGCAGTAAAAATGGTCGGCAATCAAGCGGATATTTATCAAGTGAATAAAGATATCCAAATTGCTCAAAGCTCGATAAATAAAATGGAAAAATCAAATAAAGAATTGGATATTGAGGTAAAAGATTTAAGCAGCTATGAAAGAATTAGACAGGTAGCAGAAAAATTAGGATTGACATTTAGTAAAGACAATGTGAAGGTTGTGCAATAATGATTCGAAAACAGCCAAATATTAATCTTGGAGCAGCCATTTTGTTTTTACTATTTTGTCTGCTCTTTTTTGTTTTGATTATCCGATTTTTCTCCATTCAGGCAACAGGAGAGGTTTCTGGAGCAGTGCTTGCAGCAAAAGCAGAAAAAAAATATACTTCGGAAAAACGTCTGGAAGCAAAAAGAGGAAGCATTCTTGACCGCAAAGGTGAGGTGATTGCAGAAGATGCATCTTCGTACAAACTTGTTGCAATTACAGACAGCAGCTTAAGTGAAAATGATCCAAAGCACCCAGTTCATGTGAAAGATCCAGAAAAAACGGCAAAAGAGCTGGCCAAGTATATTGATTTAGAAGAGTCGGAGATTTTTAGAATATTAACAAAAAAGGGAGCGAAACAAGTAGAGTTTGGCAGTGCAGGAAGAGATCTTTCTTATGAAGCAAAAAAGAAAATAGAAAATTTAAACCTTCCAGGCATTGCGATTGTAGAAGGGCAAAAGCGCAATTATCCGAATGGAACGTTTGCTTCCCATGTCATCGGCTTTGTTGAAGAAAAAGAAGATGAACAAACCGGCAAGTATACTGAAACAGGAAAGCTCGGTGTAGAACAAAGCTTAAATAAATTATTGACTGGCACAGATGGCTATATGACCTATAAACGGGATATATGGGGCTATATTCTTCCTAACAGCAAAGAAGATGTAGTTCCAGCCAAAAATGGGGATAATGTGTATTTAACGTTAGATAAAAAGATTCAATCCTTTTTAGAAAATACAATGACCAAAGTAAATAAGGAATATAATCCCAAAAAAATAATCGCCATTGTTGCCAACCCGAAAACAGGGGAAATTCTAGCAATGAGCCAACGACCAACCTTTAATTCTGCTACAAGGGAAGGAATCAATCAAACCTGGCATAATGAAGCGATCGAAACATCCTTTGAGCCAGGTTCTACGATGAAGATTTTTACCCTTGCAGCAGCAGTGGAAGAAGGCGTTTTTAATCCAGATGGCAAATATAAATCCGGTTCATACAAGGTAACAGCAAATTCAATACCTATTCATGATCATAATCGAGTGGGATGGGGAACTATTACCTACTTAGAAGGCTTGCAGCGTTCTTCTAATGTTGCATTTGCAAAAATTGCCAAAGAAAAATTAGGGTTTGAAAGCTTAAGAGAGTATTTAACCAAATTCGGGTTGGATCAGCCAACAGGCATTGATTTGCCCCATGAAGCAAACAGTTCGATTGCTTTTACATGGCCGGTTGAAAAAGTAACAACCGCTTACGGACAAGGAACTGCTTTGACGCCTATTCAGCAAATCCAGGCAGTAACAGCCATTGCAAATAACGGCAAAATGGTCAAGCCTCATGTAATTGATAAAATTGTGGATAGCAACACAAATAATGTGGTGAAAAAAACAGCAACTGAAGTTGCCGGCTATCCAATTTCTGCAGCAACTGCAAAGCAAGTCCGCGATTATTTGGAAACGGTTATCACCAGCAAAAATGGAACAGGTAAAAAATATAAGATTGAGGGATATGATGTGGCAGGGAAAACTGGTACTGCATCCATTCCTAAAAGCGGCGGAGGCTATATGACTGGGGAAAGCAACTATGTCTTTTCCTTTATGGGGATGGCGCCGAAAGATGATCCAGAATTAGTGATGTATGTAGCTGTCCAGCAGCCAGAGCTGGAAACCGGTAAAGTAGGATCTGATCCTGTATCAGAAATATTTACTTCTGTGATGAAAAGCAGCCTGCAGTATATGGAAATAAAACCATCCGCTAAACCATCTGTTACTCAGTCGCTTAACGTTCCAGATGTAATAGATCTTTCCTTAAATGAGGCAGAAAAAGTATTAAGAAATCATAGCTTGCAGACAGTAGTAATTGGTAAAGGAGATACCATCACCTCCCAATTGCCACAAGCATCTGAATCGTATTTAGAAGGTGGAAAAGTGCTGTTGCAAACAGATGGAAAAGCAACCATGCCAAATATAAAAGGCTGGTCATTACGAGATGTGTTAAAAGTAACGGAATTAACGGGAGTAAAATTAAAAACAAGCGGCAGCGGATATGTAAGTTCACAAAGCATAAAAGCTGGAACCACAGTAAAAGGAAATGAAACATTAACCATTAAATTGAAAAAAATGGAGTAAGGCTGGAAACGCACTTTTAACAAGTGCGTTTTTTTACATGGTAGAAGGCGAGGAACGCATGAATATATGAGAGACTACAGGAACACTGAGAAATGAAATAAAACAGACAAAAATAATGTAAGAAATGCAAAAAAAGACTGAAATCGACCAAAAACTCAAATAGAAAAAGCTTTCAATTACTACCTTCTCCACACCCTCTCTTCCTTCACACCACTGCTAATACACTTCTTTGAAATGGCGTTCTATTCAAAGTAGTACAAGCATATATTGGAACGAGCAAGTTTTAAAGGAGGTTCTTTCTATTATGCGGGTATCAAACGTAACCGTTCGAAAACGGTTAATGATAGCATTACTATCAGGGATATTGATATTTTTTATTATTGATTTGCGATTGGCATATGTTCAGTTTTTTTTAGGAAATGAATTAACAGCAAAAGCAAAAAGCCTATGGAGCAGACAAATTCAATTTGAGCCGCAAAGGGGAGAAATCGAAGACAGAAATGGAGTGGCGCTTGCAACGAATATAAGTGCACCCACTATCTATATTGTTCCAAGGCAAATTAAAGATCCAGCTGGCGCGGCTGAAAAATTGGCAGGAGTGCTTGAAGCGGATAAAGAATCCATTTATAAGGAAATCATCAAAAAAGAAATGAGTGTACGCTTGCCGGAAGGTAGAAAAATATCTCATGAGAAAGCAAAAAAAGTAAGAGCATTGGATATAGATGGAGTATATATTGGAGAGGATTCAAAAAGGTCGTATCCTTTTGGCAATTATTTGTCCCATGTTTTAGGATTTGCAGGAATCGATAATCAAGGATTAATTGGATTGGAATTAGAATATGATGATGCATTAAAAGGAAAAAAAGGATCTGTTCAATATTATTCAGATGCAAAGGGACAACGGATGAATGATATGGCAGATGATTATGAAGCACCAAAAAATGGGTACAATTTGAAACTGACAATTGATACTAAAATACAGACCATTATGGAAAGAGAGCTGGATATCGCGGAGCAAACATATAATCCAGACTCTATTATCGCCATCGCGATGAACCCAAAAACAGGTGAAGTGCTTGGCATGTCCAACAGACCTGGTTTTGATCCTGCAGATTTTAAAAATGTTTCACCAGATATATACAACCGCAACCTTCCGATATGGAGTGCTTATGAGCCGGGATCAACCTTTAAAATTATTACTTTGGCAGCAGCATTGCAAGAAGGAAAGGTTGATTTGCATAATGACCACTTCTATGATCCAGGTTATGCAGAAGTAGGGGGAGCTAAACTAAAATGCTGGAAGCGGGGCGGACATGGATCTCAATCGTTTTTGGAAGTAGTGCAAAACTCCTGCAACCCAGGTTTTGTCAAACTCGGTGAGAGATTAGGAAAGGATAAATTGTTTCAGTATATCCGCAACTTTGGTTTTGGCGAAAAAACGGGTATTGATCTTCAAGGAGAGTCGAAAGGAATATTGTTTAATTTAGATAAAGTAGGTCCAGTGGAGCAGGCGACAACTGCATTCGGACAAGGGGTTGCTGTTACGCCGATTCAGCAGGTTGCAGCTTTATCCGCTGCAATTAATGGGGGAACACTTTATACGCCATATGTGGCAAAAGAATTAATTGACCCCGTCACAAATGAAGTGGTTATGGAGAAAAGTCCAGTTGCAAAAAGAAGGGTTATATCGGAAGAAACATCCAAAAAAGTCAGAGAAGCATTGGAAAGTGTTGTCGCCCAAGGAAGTGGGGGAAAAGCCTTTGTAGAAGGATATCGTGTCGGCGGAAAAACAGGTACGGCGCAAAAAGCTTCTGGGGGGAAATATTTAGAAAATAACTTTATTGTATCGTTTATCGGTTTTGCCCCAGCAAATGATCCTCAGCTGGTTGTGTATGTGGCAGTTGATAACCCGAAAGGTACCGTTCAATTTGGTGGAGTAGTTGCTGCGCCAATTGTCGGGAAGATTATGGGAGACAGTCTTCGGGCCATGGGAGTAAAAGAACAAAAAGGTCAGCTGGAAAAAAAATATAAATATCCGGATACTCCTTTAATAAAAGTTCCAGATTTTGTTGGAATTGATAAAAAAGAAATCAGCGAAATATTTCTTAACTTGAAAATTGATTCAAGCGGTAGTGGAGATACAGTCATCAAACAATCACCAAAACCAGGGTCCAAAGTAAAGGAAGGATCTACGATAAGAATATATTATAATGATTAAAGGGCGGCGTCTGCACCGCCTTTTTATCATATAATCAGGAATAGACAGATAAAGTGAACCTTCCATCAGTGGGGGTTTTACTGCTCGTTAAGAATGGGATAAAAAGATGACGACTTTCCAAATGGAGCGTTGATATTCGAAAAAGAAGCGGAAAAATAGCAGCCAATGATCATGCCAGACAAAAAATAATAATCAGCATAGCGAAATTTCAACATATCATGTAAAATAAATAGGCTATGAAATTTGTTTTGCTCGGGAATATGCATTCATTTTGGTATAATAGATATCATGTTTAGGCTTAACGAGTAAATACATATGGAGTTACAGAAAAGAGGAATCTAGGAAATGCAATTAAAACAACTACTAAAGAGTTTACAACCGTACACGCCTTATATAGGGGAAGACGTTGATATATTATCAATCGAAAATGATAATCGCAAAGTAAAACAAGGCAGTTTATTTATTTGTATTAAAGGGTTTACAGTAGATGGACATAATTTTGCACAAAACGCATATGAAGCTGGAGCTGTTGCTGTTATTGCAGAAAAATCGTTAAATCTTCCTATTCCTGTGATAGTGGTCAAAGATACAAAAAAAGCAAGCAGCATTTTAGCAGATGCTTTTTACAGCCATCCAACACAAAAGCTGCAGCTAATTGGCATTACAGGAACTAATGGAAAAACCACAACTAGTCATCTTGTGGAAGCAATCTTAAAAGAAGCGAAGCAGAAGACCGGCATCATTGGCACCATGTATACGAAGATAAATGACGAAATACAAGAAACAAAAAATACTACTCCAGAGCCGGTTGCGCTGCAAAAGATTTTTCATCAAATGATCGAATCCGGCGTTGAGACGGCTGTAATGGAAGTTTCCAGTCATGCACTCGTGGAAGGCAGAGTTTTTGGCTGTGATTATGATGTGGCTGTTTTTACTAATCTTTCACAAGACCATTTGGATTACCATGGTACGATGGAAGACTATAAAAGAGCAAAAGGCCTATTATTTACACGCTTAGGCAATACATTTTCGGCTGAAAAACCGAAGTATGCGATTTTAAATAATGATGATACTTGCAGCAAAGAATACAGTGAACAAACAACAGCACTGGTCCTTACATACGGGATTGACAATGATGCAGATGTTTCAGCTGAAAATATTAGCATTACTGCTTCAGGAACTAGTTTTCTTTTACATACACCAATAGGAGATTATCCTGTCTGCATCAAAATGGTTGGCAAATTCAGTGTTTATAATGCACTGGCAAGTATAGCGACAGGAATTGTCTGTGGAATCCCGATTGAGTTGATTATTACAGCGATTGAAAAAGTAGAAGGCGTCTCCGGAAGGTTTGAAACCGTGGATGCAGGACAGGATTTTTCTGTTATAGTCGATTATTCCCACACGCCTGACAGTCTGGAAAATGCATTGAAAACAGTGAAACAGTTTGCTGAAGAAAATATTTATGTGGTAGTGGGCTGTGGCGGTGACAGGGATAAAACAAAACGTCCGCTAATGGCAAAAATTGCTTGTGAAAACGCAACACATGCCATTTTTACAAGTGATAACCCAAGAAGTGAAGACCCTATTCAAATCTTGAATGATATGGAAGCAGGAGTCATAGGAGAAAGCTATAAGGTGATAGAAGACCGAAAAAAAGCCATCTTTTATGCGGTGAATAAGGCAAAAGCAAAAGATGTTCTATTAATTGCTGGGAAAGGGCATGAGACCTATCAGCAGATTGGCGCAGACGTTTTTGATTTTGATGACCGTCTTATAGCAAAAGAAGCGATTGAGGAGCGAAAAAATGGAACTGTCCTATAAGCATATCGCACAAGCCATTCCCGATGCAAAGGGATATGGAGATGACCATATAGTATTTCAAACAGTTTCGTTTTATGCCGATGTAAAGCAGCCGAAAGGGCTGTTTGTGCCGTTATTTGGCAGCGTATCTAAGGAACTGAAAGAAGCCATTGCAAATGGTGCAATTGGGGCAATTTGGGAAAAAGGAACGAATATTCCTTCATATACTCCAAATCATTTCCCAATATTTTATACAAATGATTTAAAGAAAGGCTTAAAAAAAATGATCGAAATTTACGAAAAGCAACGAATGGAACAAAGCAACCAAACAAAATTTATCTATCAAAAAGAAACAAGTCTGAATAAAGATATGGCAACATATGATATAGCTGTACTAGCAGAATTTTTACATTCCTATACAGCAAAAGATCAGAAAGGAGGGGAATAAAATGCTGGAGCAAGTTATCTTTTTCACGATTTTATTGAGTTTTTTAATCACGGTATTAATTTCTCCCATTATTATTCCTTTCTTAAGAAGATTAAAATTCGGACAAAGCATAAGAGAAGAAGGGCCAAAATCACATCAAAAAAAATCGGGAACACCGACAATGGGAGGTGTCATGATTCTTTTATCAGTTGTGGTAACAACATTGGTTATGACAAGCAAGTTTTCGGAGCCGACAATCAAAACGTATTTATTGCTGTTTGTTATGCTTGGTTTTGGTTTGCTGGGATTTTTAGACGATTTTATTAAGGTGGTAATGAAACGAAATTTAGGCTTAACTTCGAAACAAAAATTATTAGGTCAAATTATTGTTTCGGTTGTTGTCTATTTTGTTCTAAAGCAAACTGATTTTTCAACAGCGGTTCATATTCCATTTGTGGATAAAAGCTTCGATTTAGGATGGTTTTATGTTCTGTTTATTATTTTCTGGCTCGTAGGCTTTTCTAATGCTGTTAATTTAACAGACGGTTTGGATGGATTAGTGTCTGGAACTGCTGCTATTAGCTTTGGGGCGTTTGCTGTTTTAGCATGGAGCCAGTCTCAATATGAAATTAGCATATTTGCAGTAGCAATTGTTGGAGGAGTGCTTGGATTTTTAGTATTTAATGCACATCCGGCAAAAGTATTTATGGGAGACACTGGTTCACTTGCACTTGGAGGTGCTATTGCTGCTATAGCTATTCTAACTAAATTGGAAATTATCCTTATTCTTATAGGCGGAGTATTCGTTATTGAAACGCTCTCTGTTATCCTGCAGGTTATTTCGTTTAAATCAACAGGCAGAAGAATATTTAGAATGAGTCCATTGCATCATCACTATGAGCTGGTAGGCTGGTCGGAATGGCGTGTGGTCGTTACATTCTGGAGTGTTGGGCTGTTATTTGCAGTATTAGGAATTTATATCGAGGTGTGGTTGTAAATGAAACAAATAAAAGATTATTATCACAAAAAGATTTTAGTGCTTGGGTTAGCAAAAAGTGGTGTAAGTGCAGCAGCATTGCTGCATAAATTAGGGGCCTTTGTTACTGTTAACGACAGTAAGCCGCTAGATGAAAATCCGGAGGCGCAAGGATTGCTGGAACAGGGGATTACCGTTATCTGCGGAAGCCATCCAATTGAGTTATTAGAAGAAGGATTCCAGTTGATCGTGAAAAATCCAGGGATTCCATACTTTAATCCAATGATTAAAGGTGCGATGGAAAAAGGGATTCCCGTTATAACAGAAGTGGAGCTTGCATATCGTATTTCGGAAGCTCCATTCCTTGCTATTACAGGTTCCAACGGAAAAACGACTACGACTACTCTTTTATTTGATATGCTCAAAGCAGACCATAAAAAACCGCTGATTGCCGGAAATATTGGAATGGTTGCATCGAGTGTCGCTCAAGAAGCTGACAAAGACAATCAAATGGTGATTGAGCTTTCATCCTTTCAGCTAATGGGAATTGATCAATTTAAACCGAAGATTGCCATTATCACTAATATTTATGATGCTCATCTCGACTACCATGGAACACGGGAGGAATATGCCAAAGCAAAAGGCAATATTACAACAAACCAAGATGCAAATGACTTTTTAATTGTAAATGTAGAGCAAGAGGAAGTGATGAACATCGCCCGCAGCAGCAAAGCGGCGGTTATTCCTTTTTCTGCTGTACGACCATTAACGTTTGGTGCGTATGTGAAAGACGGCGGAATTTATTTTCATGATGAAAAAATAATGGATGTAAATGATATCGCCTTGCCTGGAGCGCATAATTTGGAAAATATATTATCTTCTGTTGCCGCAGCTAAATTAACAGGTGTCAGCAATGAAAGTATCTTTACAGTATTGAACACCTTTAAAGGTGTAAAACACCGCCTGCAATATATTGATGAAATTAACGGACGCAGATTTTATAATGATAGCAAAGCAACGAATATATTAGCGACTAAAAATGCACTTGCGGCTTTTGATGCACCAGTTATTCTCCTTGCAGGCGGATTGGACCGCGGCAATGAATTTGACGAACTGCTTCCTTCGCTTAAAAGTGTAAAAGCAATGATTACATTTGGCCAAACAGCTGAAAAGATGGAGAATTTAGGAAGACAGGCTGGAATAAAAAGCATTCAACGTGTCGATAATGTGGAAAAAGCCGTACCTGCTGCTTTTAGTTTTTCAGAAAGCGGGGATGTCATTCTTCTTTCACCAGCATGTGCCAGTTGGGATCAATATAAAACTTTTGAAGTCAGAGGAGACATTTTTATCAATGCGGTGCATAAGCTTAAATAAGGGCTTGTCATGCTGATAGATCGTTGTTTTTGGAATAGAGTGTAAATGGCCATACAACACGAAAACGAACTTGCTATTCTACTTTTTACATTTTAGACGAAAATAAAAGTTCTTGAGTCTTTTGCAAGCCCAAATACTTGCAACTCGAGGTGTGGTAGAAGTGCCGACAAAAAAAGCGACTCCAGATATCATTTTAATCATCCTTACTTTTACACTGCTCGCTATCGGATTAATTATGGTGTACAGTGCAAGTGCTGTATGGGCGGAGTATAAATTTGATGATTCCTTTTTCTTCGCTAAAAGGCAAATCCTTTTTGCAGGAGTTGGAATTGTTGCCATGTTCTTTATTATGAATATTGATTATTGGACTTGGAGAACATGGTCGAAAATGATTGTAATTATTTGTTTTGTATTATTAGTGCTTGTATTGATACCGGGAATTGGAAATATAAGAAACGGTTCACGAAGCTGGATAGGGGTAGGGGCATTTTCCATTCAGCCGTCCGAGTTTATGAAAATGGCAATGATTGCTTTTTTAGCGAAATTTTTATCGGAAAATCAAAAAAAAATTACTTCCTTTAAAAAAGGACTCCTTCCAGCATTGGGAATTGTTTTTTTAGCATTTGGCATGATTATGCTGCAGCCAGATTTAGGAACTGGAACGGTGATGGTTGGGACAAGTGTTGTGATGATTTTTATCGCTGGAGCCCGAATACGACATTTTGTTTTTCTTGGTTTAATTGGATTAGGTGGGTTTGTTGGTTTAGTTGCTTCTGCACCTTACCGCATGAAAAGAATCACTTCTTTTCTTGATCCATGGTCAGATCCATTAGGAAGTGGATTTCAAATTATTCAATCGTTATATGCCATAGGGCCAGGGGGATTATTTGGATTAGGACTAGGAGAAAGCAGACAAAAGTTTTTCTATTTGCCTGAACCTCAAACAGATTTTATTTTTGCCATTCTTTCAGAAGAGCTCGGATTTATTGGCGGTTCACTCATTTTGCTTCTTTTTGCCTTGTTATTATGGCGGGGTATAAGAATTGCTTTGGGCGCACAAGATTTATTTGGAAGTTTTCTAGCGGTTGGCATTATTGCAATGGTTGCCATTCAAGTAATGATCAATATTGGCGTTGTTACTGGATTAATGCCGGTTACTGGAATTACTCTGCCTTTTTTAAGCTATGGAGGATCTTCCTTAACATTAATGCTTGTTGCCATTGGAGTATTATTAAATGTCAGCAGATATTCTCGATATTAAGAGCCAGCTCCCCATCGGAGCTTCTTTTTTTTGAAAAAATAAACCCCCGCTTCAAGATGCTGAGAAATCGAGGAAGCTAGGTGGGGATAACTGCCTGTAAAGATCCGAGGGAGGTACACAAACTAAAGTCGCCGCTTCCTGTGGCAACGTTTGTATGATCCACATTCTGTGGACCTCAAGCCTTCCATCAGTGGGGATGAACAAAACCCCCACTGATGGAAGGTTTACTTTATTATACTGGATAGGTTGTTCATATGACATTTTTTACGATTGTCACAGAATGAAAAAGCGAACCCGTATATGAACATAGAATCAATACCTTTTAAATAACGCTTATTCTTTAGATAAAACCGTTTTAATTAGATGGAGTATGTATTACAATTTGTTTTCATTTCTGTTGTTTTATACGAAAAGGTTTAAAATATAGTACAATGAGGTACGTCTATTAGGGGCATTGAGCATTTTAATAGGTATAGTAAATTACATATGCGTTATTTCATTTGCTTTAGAAGCGTTTATTTTTTTGATTGTAAACGGACAGTTTGTTTCCAACTGAAGGGAATTTTTCCTTTTCCGTATTCGTTTTTATGATATAATGAAAATTTAAAAAGAGCTTGCTATAGCTGTTTATATCGAAATAGAGAAGGATTTCAGGCAAAAGAACAGAACACTATAGTGAGAGGAATCTTTGAAAAATGCTATTTTTGCCAAGTTTAAATGAAAATAGGCTTGCGGGCAATATAGCTTTTTATTTGATGAGGTGAATATTTGTGGAAAAAGGAAAGATTGTTTCCATAGAAGATCGAATTCCAAAGTTAAAACAACAGCGTCGGAAAAAAGCAAATCGCCGACTCATTTTATTGCTTTTGATTTTTTTTCTGTTAATAATATGTATTATTTATTTCCAATCACCCTTAAGTCATGTGAGAAATATTGAAATAACTGGGAATAGATTAACAAAACAAGAAGCAATAACAAAGTTAAGTGGAATAACCGAAAATACAAATATGTGGAAAATAAACAAAAAGAAAGTGGAAGAAAGCATCAATAAATCTCCGGATATAAAATCGACAAAAGTAGCGACAGTATTCCCTAATACAGTAAGAATTTCCGTGACAGAATACAAAAGAGTTGCTTATTTATTAAAAGGGATTAAATATGTGCCGATCATTGAATCAGGAAAAATGCTGGCGGATAGAAGCATGGAGGAAACACCTTCTGATGCCCCGATAATTGTTGGTTTTAAGGAAGATAAGGTTTTAAAAGTAATGGTGAATGAATTAGAAAAACTTCCGAAAGATGTTTATAATAGTATATCTGAAATACAATATACACCAAAAGATACAGATTCCTATCATGTGAACTTGTTCATGAATGATGGCTTTGAAGTTGCCGCTTCCTTACATACATTTTCGGAAAAGATGGAGCATTATCCTTCTATTATTAGTCAATTAAATCCAAAAAAGAAAGGGGTCATTGATTTAGAAGTAGGCTCGTATTTTAAAGAATATAAAAAAGAAGGGGAAAAAGAAGATTGAAAAAGAAAGTGAAAGGAAGCCATGTCATCTTTTCCTTTGTTTTTCTTATTTTAGGATTCATTGTTTCCTTTGCGTATCAACTTGCAGAAGAAAAAAAGGAGAAGCCAGAAATAACGGACAGCCAGTTTAAAAAAGACTTAGCATTGCGCAATGAGCTAATCAAACAAGAAGAAACCAATAATAAATTGCAGCATGAATTAAAAAATGTACAATATCAATTGCTTGACTTTGAAAAAGAAATGTCGAGTGAAACGAAAACCTTTTCAGATTTAGCCGAAGATGCAGAAAATTATCGGATGTATTTAGGAAAGGTCCCGGTTAAAGGGGAGGGTGTTGTTATTACGCTTGAAGATGGAGATTACAACCCCAAAGATGAAAATGTCAATCATTATCTTGTTCATGAACATCATGTATTTCAAGTGGTAAATGAACTGTATATCTCTGGAGCGGCTGCAGTTAGCATAAATGGACAGCGATTAACACATCGTTCTTATATTCTCTGTAATGGTCCGGTCATTGAAATTGATGGATACCAGCATCCTGCCCCATTTGTAATTTCAGCAATAGGGGACAGTGAGGTGCTGGTAGGTGCAATAAATATCCATGGGGGAGTAAAGGATATTTTGGTAAATGAAAATATTAAATTCACTGTGGAGAAAAAAGAAGAAATAGCAATGGAGCCTTCCATTGGAAATTAAATAAATTCGTTTTCTTTAAATTTTAAGAAAAAAGGAAATGCTTAGAAGTTTACCTGTGATATTATATAAATTATTTAAATAGAAGGATGAAAGTATGGTAAAGTGTGGATAAAAAATTTGTCATGATGACAATGATAACCTTAATTATTGGATTTATGATTGCTGTTCTATTTCAAACTGTGAAAAAGCCAGAGGTACGAGATACAAGAGACAGCTGGCAATTAAGAGAAGATATGTTAAAGGAAAAAGAAGTGAAGTTTAAGCTGCTCAATGAGATTCGTTCAACAAATGAAAAACTGGATCAATATAAAAATGACGAGACAAGAAGCAAAGAGCAGGCATTAAAAGAAACAATAGCAGAATTAAAAGAGGAAATGGGGCTTGCTGAATATAGTGGGCCGGGAATTGTCATTTCGATAGAACCTGTTAATGAAGAGCTGCTACTAGGAGAAGAACCTGGTAAAGTTACTGCAGATCTATTAAAAAGGCTCATAAATGAGCTAAATATGTATGGAGCAAAAGAACTTGCGATAAATGGGCATCGCTATATAAATACAACCGCAATCAGGGAAGTAAATAATGTGACAAAAATAGATGGATATCCATTGAAAGATCTTCCGATAGAAGTTAAGGTGATTACGGAAAGCAAGAAAAGCGCAGAGAAATTATTCAATCGAATGAAGGTGTCAAAATCTGCAGATGAATTTTTTATTTATAATCTCCTATTAAATATAAAAAAACCAGCAGAAAAAATGACTGTGCCAGCATATGAAAATACAGTTACCATTCGATATATGGATCCAGCAGCAGATAAAGAAGGGGGCGATTCTTAATGTGGCTGCCTGTTTTTGGCTTGGCTATTGGCATCGTCCTTGGATTATTAACAGATATAACGATACCGGAAGAATATGAAAACTATTTATCCATAGCTGTTCTTGCAGCACTTGATACATTGTTTGGAGGAATTCGCGCCCACTTGCAGAATATTTACGATGAAAAAGTATTTGTATCTGGATTCTTTTTTAATATTTTATTAGCAGCAAGTTTAGCTTTTCTCGGTGTACATCTTGGTGTAGACTTATATTTAGCAGCTATTTTTGCTTTTGGTGTTCGTTTATTTCAGAACATCGCAGTGATTAGAAGAATTATTTTAACAAAATGGGAAAGCAAACGTGAAAAAGTGCAAAAAAAATAGTTGATAAAAAAGGGAATGCATTAGTTTTGGCGAATAATTAAATAAAAATAAATTAAAGTTGTTTCGGGGGACAAGCATTCTTGATGATTAGTAAGATCTCCAAAACAATATAACTATTCGTTAAATATATATTTGTTGTTCACTTATATTTAAAATGCAAAAGGAGGTGCCCGAGAATGAACAGCAATGAATTTTATGTTAGCCTAGACATCGGTACATCCAGCGTAAAAGTAATCATTGGCGAAATGATGAACGAATCTTTAAACATTATTGGAGTAGGCATCGTTCCTTCTGAAGGTTTGAAAAAGGGTTCTATTGTGGATATAGATGAAACAGTTCATTCCATTCGAAAAGCAATTGAACAAGCGGAAAGAATGGTCGGTGTATCAATTAATCAAGTGATTGTTGGCGTTTCGGGAAATCATGTTAGTCTGCAGCCATCCCATGGGGTTGTTGCAGTGTCAAGTGAAAATCGTGAAATTACAATTGAGGATGTAATCAGGGTAAAGGAAGCAGCACAAGTTGTCTCCATTCCGCCGGAAAGAGAAATAATTGATATCATTCCAACACAGTTTATTGTTGATGGATTAGATGAAATCACTGATCCAAGAGGAATGATAGGCGTCCGTTTGGAAATGGAAGGAACTATCGTCACTGGAAGTAAAACTATTTTACATAACACCTTAAGATGTGTAGAAAAAGCGGGACTTGAAATTGTTGATATTTGTTTGCAGCCATTAGCAGCTGGTTCATTTGCTTTATCTAAGGATGAAAAAAACCTGGGAGTTGCTCTCTTGGATATTGGTGGAGGTTCAACAACCATTGCTGTATTTGAGAACGGCTTCTTGAAAACTACCAGCGTACTTCCTATCGGAGGAGACCATATAACAAAAGATATTTCCATCGGTCTTCGTACAACAACAGAAGATGCCGAGAAAATAAAAATAAAATATGGCTATGCTTTTTATGATCATGCATCTGAAGAAGAAGTATTCAGTGTTCCAATGATTGGCAGCGATCAACATCAACAATTTAATCAACTGGAGATTTCTGATATCATAGAAGCTAGAATAGAAGAGTTGTTTGAATTAATTGTTGATGAATTAAAGAGATTACGAGTATATGACTTGCCTGGTGGTTTTGTATTAACAGGCGGTGTCGCTAATACAAAAGGAATATTGGAATTAGCGCAGGATATGTACCAAAATCGAGTTAGAATTGCCATTCCTGATTATATTGGAGTAAGAGAGCCACAATATACTACTGCTGTTGGTTTAATTAAATTCTCCTATAAAAATAACAAACTTCAAGGTGGTAATATTCATCAGGCAGTGCCAGTAGCTGCAGCTGAAAGCAAAGAGAAAAGAAGCCAAAAGCAGGTGCCGCAAAAACCTATATATGAAAAACAGGCATCAGAAAAAGGGCCGTCTAAATTTAAAAAGTTTATGGGATATTTTTTCGATTGAGAAAATGAAAATGGTAATAGGAATATGATTGAATGGAATATTTAACTCCATATCACCAAAGATGTTGACAGTTCGATACTGCTGAATATCGACGAATTAGGAGGATTTGTCATGTTAGAATTTGATACAAATATAGATTCTTTAGCTACGATAAAGGTCATAGGTGTTGGCGGCGGCGGAAACAATGCTGTTAATAGAATGATTGAACATGGTGTTCAAGGTGTAGAGTTTATTGCAGTAAATACAGATGCACAAGCATTGAATTTATCTAAAGCGGAAGTAAGAATGCAAATTGGCGGGAAATTAACAAGAGGGTTGGGAGCTGGTGCCAACCCAGAGGTTGGAAAGAAGGCTGCTGAAGAGAGCAAAGAACAAATTGAAGAGGCGCTTAAAGGCTCTGATATGGTGTTTGTTACTGCTGGGATGGGCGGTGGAACAGGAACTGGTGCAGCGCCGGTTATTGCTCAAATTGCTCGTGATCTAGGTGCATTAACAGTTGGCGTTGTAACAAGACCGTTTACATTTGAAGGAAGAAAACGTTCTACACAGGCTGCTGGAGGAATTTCGGCAATGAAAGAAGCGGTTGATACTTTAATTGTTATTCCAAATGACCGCCTGTTGGAAATTGTAGACAAAAGCACGCCGATGCTTGAAGCTTTTAGAGAAGCAGATAACGTATTGCGTCAAGGTGTACAAGGCATCTCTGATTTAATTGCTACACCTGGATTGATCAACTTGGACTTTGCTGATGTGAAAACGATTATGGCAAATAAAGGTTCTGCATTAATGGGAATAGGTGTTGCAGCAGGTGAAAATCGTGCTTCTGAAGCAGCGAAAAAGGCTATCTCGTCTCCATTGCTGGAAAAATCTATTGATGGAGCACAAGGTGTATTAATGAATATCACCGGTGGTACAAATTTAAGCTTATATGAGGTGCAGGAGGCGGCAGATATTGTCGCATCTGCATCTGACCAAGAAGTAAATATGATTTTTGGTTCTGTCATTAATGAAGAATTAAAAGACGAAATTGTGGTAACAGTAATAGCTACTGGCTTTAATACTGAAGTACCAATCTCGCCTTCTCCAAGACCTTCATTTGGCGGGGTAAAACCTAATAATACTCCAGCAAATTCAAGGGAAGTAAAAAGGGAAGAACAGCAACAACCAACTACGAAGGAAACGACGAGAAGGGATTCAGTACCGCAAGGTGAAGAGACCCTTGATATACCTACTTTCCTTCGCAATAGAAATCGTCGCAGGTAAAAGACCCTCATTAAGCAGTGGTTAATAAAGTGAATAATAACTAATTTAAAACCTAGGAGTGGGACAGCTTCTAGGTTTTTTTTTCTATTCATTGAAATGAATAGACATATAGTCATTCTCCATTTGGTTTTCCTGAAGGTTTCCTGAGAATGTCGAATCTTTCTAAGGATATTGTTTGAAAAATAAACGACGAGTATTTAATATATCCTGGGAAATAAGAGAGTGAATATTATTCTTTTTACTAAAAAACTGACAATTGAAGAATAGAATAAGAAATTTTCTTATACCGATAAATAATGACAAAATCTGTTCCGAATAGAGAAAACTTCTGTTTTTTTGATTACAGAAAGTGACACACTTTCATAGACAATGTACGTTATACTTTTTCGTAACAGATTAATAGAGTAAGAAAGGATGTATAACAATTTTTGCTGAATATTTTATCCCACTCTTAACGGGCAGTAAAACCCCCACCACAAGATGCTGAGAAATCGAGGAAGCTAGGTGGGGGATAACTGCCCGTAAAGATCCGATAGAGGTACACAAACTAAGGTCGCTACTTCCTGTGGAAACGTTTGTGTGGTACACATCCTGTGGACCTCAAGCCTTCCATCAGTGGGGGATGAACAAAACCCCCCACTGATGGAAGGTTCACTTTATGAAAAAGGGTGCAGAACTGCTCCAACTTACATGGAAACAAGCTTGAATTTATGCTTCGTACTTTGTTTTTCATCTTACTAAGAATAGTATTGCTTCGCTCGCACCATCTTTATAAGGTTTTGAGTTTTGTCCTGAGAGGAGGCTAGAATGTTTGGCCATTTATTTAGATGTAATTTGGCTTTTGAATTTATTATTTGACAGTCTGCTACTCTACTTAACTGCAATTGTATTAAAAAGAAACGCTCGAATTTGGAGAATTATTTTAGGTGGTTTTATAGGAAGTCTGATTATTTTGTGTGCTGTTACCCCTCTCAGAGATTACACCAGTCATCCTGTTTCTAAATTATTATTTTCGATCGTGATGATATTAATTGCTTTTGGATATAAAAAATTCCGATATTTTATTAGTGGTCTTTTGACTTTTTATTTTGCTACTTTCTTAATTGGAGGCACATTGATAGGAGTTCATTATTTTATTCAATTTGATTTTCAGTTAACCTATTCCGTTTTAAATGCAAGTGTAAAAGGATTTGGAGATCCGATCAGCTGGCTGTTTGTTTTGCTTGGCTTTCCACTTGCATGGCATTTCTCCAAAAAGAATGTAGAGGGCATAGAAATGACCAAAATAAAATATGACCAAATAGTAGAAGTTGGTTTTCGGCTTGCGAATCAACAATTTTCACTAAGGGGGCTAGTAGATAGTGGAAATCAAGTCTATGATCCTATCACGCGAGTACCGGTGATGTTTGTATCGTTAAACAGCTTAAATTCAGAGATTCCAAAGGATTTAATTGTTTTTACGGAGAATGCGGATGCTGTTATTTATGGGGAAAAATCGGTCTCAGAAGAATGGGAATCGAAAATGCGTATTATTCCGTACAAAGTGGTCGGCAAGGAGCATCAATTAATTATTGCAATTAAGCCAGATGATCTTTTTATTACCATTGATCATGAAATAATCGCAGTTGAAAAAGGGCTAATTTCATTCACCAAGCAGCAATTATCATCCGATGATTCTTTTGATTGCATTGTGCATCCGAAAATGCTGACAGGCAAAAAGATGATAAATAATGAAAAGGTCAGTTAATACACTATACTCTTAATATTCATCATTTAGAAGGAGGACAATTATGAAAAAATTAAAGCTTCGCCTCACCTATTACTGGTATAAATTGTTGATCAAATTAGGGATTAAATCAGATGAAGTATTTTATATTGGCGGAAGCGAAGCATTGCCACCTCCGTTAAGCAAAGAGGAAGAAGAAGAATTATTATTAAAGCTTCCAAAAGGAGATCCAGCGGCGCGTTCAATGCTAATCGAAAGAAATTTGCGATTGGTTGTTTATATAGCAAGAAAATTTGAAAATACGGGCATCAATATTGAAGATCTAATCAGCATTGGCACAATTGGTTTAATTAAAGCAGTCAATACATTTAATCCAGAAAAAAAAATAAAATTGGCTACATATGCTTCAAGATGTATTGAAAACGAAATACTTATGTACTTAAGAAGAAATAATAAAATCCGATCTGAAGTTTCCTTTGATGAACCTTTAAATATTGATTGGGATGGAAATGAATTGTTGTTATCGGATGTCATGGGAACGGAAGATGATATTATTACAAAAGATTTAGATGCAAGTGTCGATAAAAAGCTATTGATAAAAGCGCTTCATCAACTATCTAAAAGAGAAAAACAAATTATGGAGCTGCGCTTTGGGTTAGGAACAGGCGAGGAAAAAACACAAAAAGATGTAGCAGATATGCTTGGGATTTCTCAATCCTATATCTCCCGTTTGGAAAAAAGAATCATAAAAAGATTAAAAAAAGAATTTAATAAAATGGTGTAAAAAAGATTCAAAAAAAGGAATTTTGAGCATATCCATACATTTGGATTCGATAAATGCTTGTGAAGCAGATAAGCAAACGGATCAAAAAACAATCGATTTTTTTTTCAAATTTTTTAAATGGCTTTAAAAAATATTTTTGCAGAAAAACCTTGTTGAATAAGTAAGCAACAAGGTTTTTTTTCTGATTCGAAAAAAATGCAAAATTCGTTCATGCATATTTTTCCTTCTCAAGGAGATACTGTTTTTTGAACAGCAGCTCCTATGAGGAGGGAAATAGATTGACTCGAAATAAAGTAGAAATTTGCGGTGTTGATACATCAAAGCTTCCAGTATTAAAAAATGAAGAAATGAGACAGCTCTTCAAGCAAATGCATCAGGGAGATATAACCGCTAGAGAAAGTCTAGTGAATGGAAATCTTCGCCTTGTTTTAAGTGTTATTCAGCGATTTAATAATAGGGGCGAATTTGTCGATGACTTGTTTCAAGTTGGTTGTATTGGTCTAATGAAATCTATTGATAATTTTGATTTAAGTCAAAACGTAAAGTTTTCCACCTATGCTGTCCCGATGATCATTGGGGAAATACGACGTTACTTGAGAGATAATAATCCAATTAGAGTATCAAGATCTCTAAGGGATATTGCCTACAAAGCACTGCAAGTAAGGGAGCGTTTGATGAGCAAAACATCCAAAGAACCGACAGCTGAGGAAATAGCAAAGGAGTTGGATATCCCGCATGAGGATATTGTATTTGCCTTAGATGCTATCCAAGATCCGGTTTCCCTTTTTGAACCGATCTATAATGATGGTGGAGATCCAATTTTTGTGATGGATCAGTTAAGTGATGAAAAAAACAAGGATATTCAATGGGTAGAAGAATTAGCGTTAAAAGAAGGTATGAGAAGACTAAATGATCGTGAAAAGCTCATATTGCGAAAGCGGTTTTTTCAGGGTAAAACGCAGATGGAAGTGGCAGATGAAATTGGTATATCACAAGCTCAAGTTTCACGATTAGAAAAAGCTGCTATCAAACAAATGAATAAAAATATACAAAGTTGAATTATTCATAATGTAAAATATATTTATCCCACTCTTAACGGGCAGTACCCCACCTCGGGGATGCCGAGAAATCGAGGAAGCTAGGTGGGGATAACTGCCCGTAAAGGTCCGATAAGTGCAACTAACCATCAATGGGGGATGAAGAAAACCCCCACTGATGGAAGGTTCACTTTATTGTATTTAGGCCAATGGAAAGCAACTGTCAGCCTAAATACATTTACATATGAAATAGGAGAGTCCAATAAATAATTCTTTGTCTACAATCTAAGGCTGCCGAATACTGGCAGTCTTTTTGCGTGTTATTTAAGGCTGATTTCTAAAAGCTTGATTCCTTTTATTAAGATGGAAAACCTTTTAGAATGACTGAGCAGCATGAATAAACGTAGACTCTCAGCAAGGATTAACCGAGACAGGCGAGATGCGAGAAGAAAGCAGGAGTGAAACGACGAAGCGGCTCTAGGCTCGCCATGCGGAAAGCGCAGTGTTTCCAGGCTGTGGGTTATATAATAACAATCTATATGAAAAGAGCCTATTAAATAATTTTATGGTCATTGATTGGTACTAATTTTTATCTCAACCATCATATAATGTCTATAAGTGATGTACGTTTAATCTGCGATATAAAGGGCGGGAGTGAAGCATGATGAAAATATCCGATTTTCAGATTAAAGACGTTGTGAATGTTGCCAACGGAAAAAAATTAGGCAATATAGGTGATATTGACATAAATTTACAGACTGGAAAAATCGAATCCATTATTATCGGAGGACCGGGAAAAGTTCTTGGTTTTTTTGGACGAGAAGCAGATATTGTCATTCCATGGAGTAATATATTAAAAATAGGGGAAGACGTTATTTTGGTGCGATATCATAATCACTTGGCATTGGCCGAAGACGAAGTATAACAAATCATGATTTTTTGTGACCAAATTATATGGACTATGGTACACTATAAAAAAACAATGAGGTAATAAAAATGGATCCTTTTACTTTAAAAGAAGAAGCATTTTTTATGATTGATGATTGGTGTAGGCTATTTCCCAATCTAATAGCTGGATTCTCTACTAAAAATGGAGGGAAAAGCAAAGAAGACTGGGAAAGTTTAAACCTTGCCTTTCATGTAAATGATGCAAATGATACGGTAAGTGCCAATCGTAAAATATTAGCTGAAAAATTGAAATTTCCATTGGAAAAATGGGTTGGAGCAGAACAGACTCATAAAACAAAGATTAAAGTAATAACAAAGGAACATACAGGCAGGGGATCTGCTGATTATGAAAGTGCTTTTTCGGATACAGATGGATTTTTTACTAGTGAAAAAGGCATTTTATTGACATTATGCTATGCTGATTGTGTTCCGTTGTATTTTTTTCATCCTAAATCGGGTGCAATTGGCGCTGCGCATGCCGGATGGAAGGGCACCGTACTGGGCATTGCCAAAGAAATGATTGACGTTTTTGCTGCACATCATATAAAAGCGGATGAAGTATTAATGGTTATAGGTCCATCTATTTCTCAAGCGAATTATGTTGTGGATGACCGAGTGATAGTAGAAGTGGATAAATTGGTGCAGGCAACCGAAGAGAAACCGTATTATTCCGTGTCTCCGAATCAATATGCATTAAATTTGCAGCAGCTTAACAAGTATATTGCTGTAAAAGCGGGTATAGAAGAAAAGAATATACAAATAACTAATTATTGCACCAGCCATCATCAGGACTATTTTTTTTCCCATCGCCGGGATAATGGGAAAACAGGAAGAATGATGAGTTTTATTGGATGGAGAGAGGATGTTATTGTTTAAATGTTGGTGAAAGATAATTTTGAAAAAATCGAAAAAAATATAGAAGAAGCATGTGTGAAAGTAAATCGTCCAAAGAATGATATTACCTTAATTGCAGTGACAAAATATGTTACAATAGAGAGAGCACAAGAAGCATTAGAAGCAGGTGTGAGGCATTTAGGAGAGAATAGGGAAGATGGCCTCCTAGCTAAATTTGAAATATTAAAGGACAAGCCTGTATGGCATTTTATCGGCTCATTGCAAACGAGAAAAGTAAAAAGTATTATAGATTATGTTGATTACATCCATTCCCTTGATCGTTTAAGCTTAGCAAAAGAGATACATAAACGTGCTGATAGAACAATAAAATGTCTTGTGCAGGTGAACACTTCACAAGAAGAAACGAAACATGGATTGGCACCTGAAGAAACAATCAATTTTATAAAAAATCTAGCCGAGTATACAAATATACAAATCGTTGGATTAATGACGATGGCGCCATTTACAGATGATGAAGCACAACTGCGCAGCTGTTTTCAAACATTAAAGCGGCTGCAAACTGAAATTCAAGCAATGCATTTAGATTACGCGCCATGTATAGAGCTTTCTATGGGAATGTCGAATGATTACTCGATTGCTATCGAAGAAGGAGCAACCATGATAAGAATTGGAACTGCTTTAGTAGGAAACGAGAAATAGGAGGCTGAAAAAAATGAGTTTAAAGTCAAAAATAAAAACATTCTTTTTTTTAGAAGATGAGTATGATGAGGAACAAGAAAGGTATGAGGAAGAAGCAGAACCTGTAAAAAATTATAATCAGAATCAATATCAACAGCAGCAGCATGCTTCCCACCAGCAACAGCAGTCGTCGCAGCAGAAGCAAAACGTGGTTAGTCTGCAAAGTGTACAAAAATCATCGAAAGTATTTTTAGTAGAGCCTCGTGTTTATGCAGAGGCGCAGGATATTGCAGATCAGCTGAAAAATAGACGTGCTGTTGTAGTCAACCTGCAGCGCATTGAAAAAGATCAAGGAAAAAGAATAGTGGATTTTCTTAGTGGAACCGTATATGCAATTGGCGGAGACATCCAAAAAATTGGAACCGATATCTTTTTATGTACGCCTGATAATGTAGAGGTTTCAGGGAATATTTCCCAAATTCTGCAAGAAACTGAATTTGAAAATACGAGGTGGTAGCACTTAATGGACATATTATTTAGTATTATTATAAAATTAATCACATATTATTCTTATGCATTAGTTATTTTTATTTTAATGTCTTGGATTCCAAATGCAAGAGATACTGCATTCGGAGGCATTTTAGCACGTATTTGCGAACCGTATTTAGAGCAATTTAGAAGGTTTATACCGCCGATCGGCATGATTGATATTTCTCCAATTGTGGCTCTTTTTGTTTTACAATTAGCAAGAAGTGGTGTAATTCAATTATACAGTTGGCTTATTTAATAACTGTGGAAAAAGGCTAGTTGCTGCTGGCCTTTTTTTATTGGAAAAAAGAGGGGGGTTAGCAAATGACGATTTATCAGCATTTTCGACCAGAAGAAAAGGACTTTATCGACCAAGTGCATGCATGGAGAAATGATGTCGAAAATACGTATGCACCAAAGTTGACTGATTTTTTGGATCCAAGAGAACAAAAAATTGTGAGTATGATTATCGGACAAAACATGCCGATTAAATTTGGTTTTTCTGGGGGCGCAGAAGAAGCAGAGCGAAAAAGAGCAATAATTTATCCGGATTATTTTGAAGTGGAACAGGATGATTTTCAGCTTGCTTTATTGGAAATTGATTATTCTAGAAAATTTATTACGATAGAGCATCCACAAGTACTTGGCAGTGTCATGTCAATGGGATTAGCCAGAGGTAAATTTGGTGATATTTTAATCAAAGAGGGCAGAATTCAGCTGATTGTTTGTGAAGAGATGAAAGATTATGTACGTCTGCAATTAGACTCTATAGGCAAAGCAAAAGTACAGTTGAAAGAGGAAGATTGGGATAATGTCCTGCAAACGGAAGAAAATTGGACGGAAACAAGTACAACCTTATCATCTTTGAGGTTGGATGCTGTTATAGCAGGCATTTATAATATCTCAAGGCAAAAGGCGCAATTATTTATTACCCAAGGGTTAACGAAGGTGAATTTTTCTCCTGTGGAGCAAGTGGCTTTTATTTGCGAAGAAGGAGACGTACTCTCTGTTAGAGGACAAGGCAGATCCATTCTAAAAGTAATAGAAGGCAAAACAAAAAAAGATAAATGGAGAGTCGTGATTGGCAAGATTAAATAACCGTATTGATAATTTTCAGGCACTGGCAGGAAAGTTGACAAGCTTCTCTCGCTTTTTAGACTGACCGAAAACATTTACTGTACTTTCCAAAAAGAGTAGTTTCTTTCCACTCTAACTATGTTACAATATTTTCATCGGTAATTATTTTGTCTCTCTTCCTCTTTTTTTGCCGTATTTTCTAAAAAAAATGAAGGAATTACATTAATCCTGTCGAATTGAAGTAAGATGATACATAAGACATAATGAAAAGAAATTGAAGCTTGGGAGGTGGCATTATGCCATTAACACCGTTAGATATTCACAATAAGGAATTCAGTAAAGGTTTTCGTGGATATGATGAAGATGAAGTAAATGAATTTTTGGATCAAGTAATCAAGGATTATGAAAACATTATTCGTGAGAAGAAGGCGATGGAAGAAAGACTAAGCGAATTAACCGATCGAATTGGTCATTATAATAATATAGAAGAAACATTAAATAAATCCATTGTTGTGGCCCAAGAAGCTGCAGAAGAAGTAAAACGCAATGCGCAAAAAGAAGCGAAATTAATCATTAAAGAAGCGGAAAAAAATGCTGACCGCATTATTAATGAATCGCTGTCAAAGGCTCGCAAAATTGCACTGGAAATAGAAGAACTGAAAAAACAGTCCAAAGTTTTCCGCACTCGTTTTAAAATGCTGATTGAAGCTCAATTAGATATGTTAAATAATGACGATTGGGATCATCTGTTAGAATATGAGTTGGATGCATCTGAGTTAAATTCATCAAATTAACGATCAAATCTTGACGAACGGTGTTATTTTAGCCTATAATTTTGTAACAATAGTATATTCATGTTTGCGTGGACAGGGACAGTACAATGACGAAAAAACTTATATATAAGCGAGTCAGGGTTGGTGAGAGCCTGATATAAGTCGAAATTGGAAAATCACCCTTGAGTACCTTTTTTGAAAATACAAGTAGGAAAAGGCGGTTCATTACCGATATAAAATGCTCAAAGTGGATGGAATATCGTTCTGTCTATAAGGGTGGTACCGCGGGATAAATCAAACCTTCTCGTCCCTTTTATGGGATGAGGAGGTTTTTTGTTGTGTTCTGATTAACAATTTACTTATCAGGACTATAATAGGAAAGAAGTCTTTCAACCTTATAGATAGCAGATTTAAGGGAAAGCTGCATGAATACAAAGAGAATATTTTTATTGGAGGAAAAAAATGGAATACAAAGATACATTGCTTATGCCAAAAACAGCATTTCCGATGAGAGGAAACCTTCCTAACCGTGAGCCGGATATTCAGGCTGAGTGGAAAGAGATAAATATTTATGAAAAAGTGCAAGAACGGACAAAGGACCGTCCGAAGTATATTCTGCATGATGGACCTCCCTATGCAAACGGCGATATTCATATTGGCCATGCACTAAATAAAATTTTAAAAGATTTTATTGTTCGTTATAAATCAATGACTGGTTTTAATGCACCGTATGTTCCAGGCTGGGATACCCATGGCTTGCCAATTGAACAAGCTCTTACAAACA
Source organism: Niallia sp. 03133 (assembly GCF_052663225.1). Taxonomy (NCBI): domain Bacteria; kingdom Bacillati; phylum Bacillota; class Bacilli; order Caryophanales; family Bacillaceae; genus Niallia; species Niallia sp. 03133. The sequence goes on along the minus strand of NZ_JBQTCY010000004.1, from coordinate 157,322 downwards.
AAGGGGTAAAACGAAAAGAAATGACCGTTGCAGAGTTCCGAAAACTTTGCGCAGAGTATGCACTTGGCCAAATCGACAGTCAAAGAGAACAGTTTAAACGCTTAGGTGTTCGCGGCGACTGGGAAAATCCTTATATAACATTAAAACCGGCTTATGAGGCGCAGCAGATTAAAGTGTTTGGTGAAATGGCGAAAAAAGGATATATCTACAAAGGTTTAAAACCGGTATATTGGTCTCCAACAAGTGAATCGGCATTAGCAGAAGCTGAAATTGAGTACAAAGATAAACAGTCACCTTCTATATATGTTGGCTTTAAAGTAAAAGAAGGAAATGGTGTTATTGGAGACGATGTTCAAATCGTTATCTGGACAACAACTCCATGGACCATCCCAGCAAATTTAGGAATTTCCGTTCATCCAGAATTGACGTATGTAGTAGTGGCAGAACAAGGTAATAAATATTTAGTTGCCAAAGACTTATTAGATACAGTAAAAACAGAAATAGAGTGGAAAGAAGCAGCGATTGTACAAGAAGTGAAGGGTTCTGAACTGGAGAATATAAAGGCAGTACATCCTTTATATGATCGCGAATCCCTTGTTATGTTAGGGGAGCATGTGACAACAGATGCAGGTACAGGCTGTGTCCACACTGCTCCAGGACATGGGGAAGACGATTTCCTTGTGGGGCAGAAATATGGCTTGGAAGTATTATGTCCAGTAGATGATAAAGGGGTCATGACATCAGAAGCTCCTGGATTTGAAGGGTTATTTTATGATAAAGCAAATAAACCAATTACAGAAAAATTAGAAGAAGTTGGTGCGCTGTTAAAATTAACCTTTATCACACATTCTTATCCACATGATTGGAGAACCAAAAAACCAGTTATTTTCCGTGCGACTGCGCAATGGTTTGCTTCCATAAAAGATTTCAGAAATGAACTTTTAAATGCAGTAAAAGAAACACAATGGGTTCCGGCATGGGGAGAAACAAGACTCTTTAACATGGTTCGCGACCGCGGCGACTGGTGTATTTCAAGACAGCGTGCTTGGGGCGTGCCAATTCCTGTATTTTATGCAGAAAATGGAGACAGCATAATTACAGATGAAACAATTGAGCATATCTCTAGCCTGTTTAGAGAGCATGGTTCAAATGTATGGTTTGAAAAAACAGCAAAAGAATTATTGCCAGAAGGGTTTACGCATCCAGGAAGTCCTAACGGTACATTTACAAAAGAAACAGATATTATGGATGTTTGGTTTGATTCAGGTTCTTCTCATCAATCTGTGTTGGAAGAAAGAGCAGAATTGCAACGACCTGCAGACCTTTATTTAGAAGGATCTGACCAATATCGCGGCTGGTTTAACTCTTCTTTATCGACAGCTGTTGCCGTAACTGGAAAAGCTCCATATAAAGGAGTTTTAAGCCATGGCTTCGTTCTGGATGGAGAAGGCAGAAAAATGAGTAAATCTCTTGGCAATGTTATGGTGCCGGCTAAAGTAATGAACCAGCTTGGAGCGGATATTCTTCGTTTATGGGTAGCCTCTGTTGATTTTCAATCGGATGTTCGTGTTTCTGATGCTATTTTGAAGCAGGTAACAGAGGGATATCGTAAAATTAGAAATACATTCCGCTTCCTTTTAGGGAATTTAGCCGATTTCGATCCGGAGAAAAATGGTGTAGCTTATGATGATCTTCGAGAAGTAGATCAATTTATGATGGTTAAACTCAACAATTTAATTAAAAATGTACAGGAATCATATGATAAGTTTGAATTCTCTACGATTTATCATGCGATTAATAATTTCTGCACACTGGATTTAAGTTCGTTCTATTTAGATTTTTCTAAAGATGTATTATATATTGAAGCAGCGGATAATCAAGAAAGAAGAGCGATTCAAACGGTATTATATGAGAGCTTATTAAGCTTGACAAAATTAGTAGCACCAATTCTTCCACATACAGCAGATGAGGTTTGGAGCCATATTTCTTCTGTATCAGAAGAAAGTGTACAGTTAACGGATTTCCCTGAATATAAAGATCTTCAAAACAGTGATGCTCTATTAGAAAAATGGAATAAATTCATGCAGCTGCGTGATGATGTATTAAAAGCTTTAGAAGAAGCGCGCAATCAAAAAGTAATTGGCAAATCATTAGCAGCGAAAATTACCCTTTATGTTAATGAAGAAACAAATGAACTGTTAAATTCAATCCAAGAGAATTTAAAACAATTGTTTATTGTTTCCGGTTTTGAAGTAGTTGGTGATTATGAAGTGGCACCTGAAGATGCATTGAAGCTAGAACATGCTGCCATTATCGTGTCAAAAGCAGACGGTGAAACATGTGAAAGATGCTGGACTGTTACTACAGATGTTGGAGCTGACGAAGACCATTCAACTTTATGTGCTAGATGTGCATCTGTTGTAAAAGAAAACTACAGCGAATTGGCATAAACAATAATATACAAGTTAAATTTGACTGCCTGAAGAGCCATGATGATTTTTGTCATGGCTCTTCATAGTGAAGACAAAACAATTTTCGTACTAACGTCGCAACTTCAAAAATTATAGTGAATTCCATGTTCTTTTGCTTCCTATTCTATAGAAAGAAAAAGAATTTTTATAAAAATACTTCCACCTCCGTTAATTGTTGTTATGACTGTTAAAAGTTTAGTTGGTTTTTCGTCTGTACTCTGGAAAAACTATTTTTAAGGATCATATTTACAATTTACAACAACCTAGAACGGAGGATGGCGTATGACAACTACTTTAGAAAAGCTTTATACAGAACTCCGTATGACACAAATAGAATTAGCAGCAACTTTAAGAGTGAGTAGAGAATCAAAAATTAACCAGTTTATAGAGGCAGAACTACACGATGTAGAAGAGTCGATGAAAAAATTAGAAAATGGCAGTTTTGGAACATGTGAAATTTCTGGTGAACTGATACCAGAAGATATTTTATCCATTATTCCTACCATTAAATCAAAAAAGGATTTGAAAGAATTGCAAACCTATTATCGAAAGTCCCTGCACTAGAACTACAATCAGGATAATATGGAAAAATGAGTGTTATATGAAAAAAATAAGTAAAAGAAAATTAATGCTAAAAAGGTATTCCTGTCATTATGTTGAAAGCATGGAAAGGATAACTATCGTTTTTATGCAGTTTATGCTAAAATGCTAAAGGAGACTCGAGAAATGGAGGTAACTTTAGTGTTTTATTACATAATTGCACTTTTCGTTATAATAATTGATCAATGGACAAAATGGTTGGTTGCTAAAAATATGGAACTTGGAGAAAGCATTGAAGTAATTAAAAATGTTTTTTATATTACTTCCCATCGAAATTCGGGAGCAGCTTGGGGAATTTTACAAGGGAAAATGTCATTTTTCTATATCATTACATTATTAGTCATAGCAGGAATTTGCTATTTTATTCAAACAGGCACTAAGGGGAAAAGATTATTCGGCGTTTCGCTAGGATTAATTTTAGGCGGTGCACTAGGCAATTTTATTGACCGCATCAGGCATCAGTATGTAGTTGACTTTATTAATACGTATATCTTTCGTTATGATTTTCCGATATTTAATATTGCTGATTCAAGTTTAGTAATCGGTGTAATATTATTGTTAATTGTCATGCTGAGGGAGGAAAGAGAAGCAAAAAAGGAGAAAAAAAATGGAAAAAAGGGAATACATCATTCAAGATGAGCAAGTAAATGAAAGAATAGATAAAATAGTATCGATGTTTGAAAAAGACTGGTCGCGCACTCAAGTTCAAGCATGGATAAAAGATGGACATGTTACCGTAAATGGCCATGTTGTGAAAACAAAATATAAAGGGGTATTAAATGATGTAGTCATAATCGATATACCAGAACCCACTGAATTGGATGTGGCCGCCGAAGAGATGGATCTGGACATTTATTATGAAGACAGTGATGTTATTGTTGTCAATAAACCTAAAGGAATGGTCGTTCATCCTGCCCCTGGTCATGTTTCCGGTACACTTGTCAATGGTTTAATGGCTCATTGCAAAGATTTATCCGGTATTAATGGAATAATGCGCCCTGGTATTGTCCATCGTATTGATAAAGATACTTCGGGTTTATTAATGGTGGCAAAAAACGATGCAGCACATGAAAGCTTAGTCAATCAACTAGTGGAAAAAACAGTGACACGAAAATACAAAGCATTAGTCCACGGGTCGATTCCACATGACTACGGCACAATAGATGCACCGTTGGGGCGTGATGCAAAAGATAGACAAAGCATGACAGTAGTCGATAAGGGGAAACATGCAGTAACCCATTTCCATGTAATAGAAAGATTGGAAGGGTTCACGTATATTGAATGTCAATTGGAAACAGGCAGAACTCATCAAATTCGTGTGCATATGAAATATATCGGCTATCCATTGGCAGGCGATCCAAAATATGGACCGCGCAAAACATTAGACATCGGCGGTCAAGCGCTGCATGCAGGAATATTAGGGTTTAATCATCCAAGAACAGGTGAATATAAAGAGTTTGAAGCACCATTGCCTTTATACTTCGACAATCTATTAAGTAATTTGCGCAATAATCGTTGACAGGCTGCTTTGTTTATACTATTATTGTGTTAGTTTAATAATAAGTCCTTTAAATCAATCCCGTGAGGTTGAGAAGGAAACGGATTAGCAAATTTTGGCAAAGTATTATGCTACTAGTCTGTCCTCTCATCCAAAACGGTTGAGAGGATTTTTTTTGTAGAAAGGTGTTTAGATACATGTCACAAAAAGCACTTGTACTAGATAATCAGGCAATTAGACGGGGTTTAACAAGAATAGCCCATGAAATTATTGAAAGAAACAAAGGGATAGAAAATTGTATCCTTGTAGGTATTCGTACAAGAGGGATTTATATTGCTAATCGATTAGCAGAAAAAATTTCTCAGATAGAAGGAAAAAAAATCACTGTAGGTGAATTGGATATTACATTATACCGAGATGATTTATCGAAAAAAACAAATAATCAGGAACCACTTGTAAAAGGTTCTGACATTCCGACAGAAATACAGGATTTAAAAGTTATATTGGTGGATGATGTATTGTATACAGGAAGAACTGTTCGTGCAGCGATGGATGCGTTGATGGATATTGGAAGACCTTCTTCTATTCAACTGGCCGTGCTGGTGGATAGAGGCCATAGAGAACTTCCAATCCGCGCAGATTATGTTGGCAAAAATATTCCAACGTCCAGTTCGGAAAAAATTGTGGTGGAATTGGCTGAAGTGGATGGCCATGATGAAGTAAATATATTCGAAAATTAAATAACCCTTTTAAGAGCAGTTCCGTGAGACTGAGAAGGGGTGATGATAGGAAGGACCTTATTCCCTCCTGCCTAAAACCTCTTAGATGTCCAACAAATAAGGGGTTTTTTATTGCAAAAAGAAACATACTAACATTATACAAAAATTGTATCTTTGTAACAAACGAGGGAAACTATTATGAATACGAACAAACCACTATTAGGAATTAACGATAAACCAACTTCTTCTCAATGGATTACATTAAGTTTACAGCACTTATTTGCAATGTTTGGAGCAACAGTATTAGTACCATATTTAATCGGACTAAGTCCTGCGGTCGCTTTAGTTTCAAGTGGACTAGGAACACTGGCTTTTCTTTTTATTACAAAATTTAAGGTTCCGGCATACTTAGGTTCGTCCTTTGCCTTTATTGCACCTGTTATAGCAGCAAAACAATTAGGCGGGCCAGGTGCTGCTATGATCGGAACATTTATTGCAGGCATCGTTTACGGTATTGTAGCGCTGCTAATCAAAAAAGCAGGTTATCGCTGGATAATGAATTTACTTCCGCCGGTTGTTGTAGGTCCAGTTATTATGGTTATCGGATTAGCATTGGCAAGTACAGCAGTAAATCAAGCAATGAATAATCCAGCAACAGGGAAGTACAATTTATTATTTTTCTCTGTAGCATTGGTAACGTTGCTTGCAACTATCTTATTTACGATATTCGGAAAAGGGGTGTTCAGCTTTATCCCTATTCTTGCAGGAATTATTGTAGGATATCTTTACGCACTGGCTGTTGGAGTGGTTGATTTTAAGCAGGTGCTAGATGCAGATATATTTGCAATGCCAGATTTTATCTTCCCGTTTGTAGACTATAAAGTGAATATAAACGCCGCTATACTGGCTCTTTTTGTACCGGTAGCGATCGTTACATTAACTGAACATATTGGACATCAGCTCGTGTTAAGTAAAGTAGTAGGCAAAGATTATATAAAAGATCCCGGGCTGCACCGAAGTATTTTAGGGGATGGAACAGCAACGCTTATTTCTTCTCTTATTGGCGGACCGTCAAAAACTACTTACGGTGAAAATATTGGAGTATTGGCCATTACGAAAGTCTATAGTGTTTATGTGCTTGCAGGGGCGGCAGTGCTAGCCATTGCTTTCGGTTTTATCGGAAAAATTACCGCTTTAATTAATTCGATCCCTGCACCAGTAATGGGCGGAGTATCTATCTTGCTATTTGGAATCATTGCGTCATCTGGTCTTAGAATATTAATAGAAGCTAAAACAGACTTTAGCAAAAATCGCAATTTAGTGATTGCTTCTGTTATTCTTGTTACAGGTATTGGAGGAGCATCCATCCATATCGGCGACCAGTTTAAATTAGAAGGCATGGCACTGGCAGCAATCATTGGAATTATTCTTAATATCCTTCTTCCAGGGAGGGAAAAAGCGAAAGAAGATTTATTTGGAGAATAAAAATGCAAAACTAAATAAGGATACACCTTTTAAAAAAGTACAGAGAGACTTATAAGGGTGTTGAAGGTTTAAGATCCTAGTCATAAGTGGTTTTAAAATAAGTTTAAAACAGCTTATACAGGTGTGGAAACACTTCAACTTTTGACACCCATTTCTGCAGCAGGGTGTCTTTTTTACAAGATTTACAACAAGAAGCCATTAAAGATTGATTGATAAAAGGAGGCAATATAATGGAAAACTTATTAACAACAGCAGAATTATCGGTTGAAGACATCAAAGCAATCCTGCATGATGCACAAAATTTTGCAAACGGGTCCCAATGGAAGCCGGATAAGCAAAGCTTTGTAGCCAATCTTTTTTTTGAACCGAGCACAAGAACAAAATGCAGCTTTGAAGTGGCTGAGAGAAAGCTGGGACTTGAAGTTGTCCCGTTCGAAACGAGTGCTTCCAGCGTTGTTAAAGGGGAAACATTATACGATACAGTACGCACCTTGGAATCAATTGGTGTAAATGCAGTAGTTGTGAGACATCAACAGGACAATTTTTTTCAGGAACTCGTGGGAAAAATAAATATTCCTGTCATTAATGCAGGAGATGGTTGCGGAAATCACCCAACCCAATCTTTATTGGATTTATTAACGATACAACAAGAGTTTAAAAGCTTTGAAGGGTTGAAAATCAGTATTATCGGCGACATAAGACACAGCCGAGTTGCAAGATCAAATGCAGATGCTTTAACAAGACTCGGAGCAAAAGTTGTATTCTCCGGACCGGAAGAATGGTTTGATGAAAAGATGCTGACTGGTGCTAATTATGAAGAACTTGATTCAGCTATTGAAACTTCTGATGTTGTTATGCTTTTAAGAATTCAGCATGAACGCCACAGCGAAAACGCAGTAGAGATGACGAAACATGATTATCATCTGAAATATGGATTAACCGTGGAAAGAGAAAAAAGAATGAAACCAGGAAGCATTATTATGCATCCTGCACCAGTAAATCGTAATGTGGAAATAGCAGATGAAATAGTAGAATGCGACCGATCAAGAATTTTTAAACAAATGCAAAATGGTGTGTTTGTTCGCATGGCAGTATTAAAAAGATCACTACAAAAAGTTGAAGGAGGAAATTTGCATGTCAATAATAATAAAAAATGGCCAATTGCTTACTAATACAGGTGAAATTGTAATAAAGGATATTTTAATTGAGGATGGAGAAATCAAAGAAATAGGCTCTAATATTTCTAATAAAGCAGAAGAAATAATCGACGCAGAGGGAAAATTGGTTGCACCAGGATTTATCGATGTACATGTTCATTTAAGGGAACCAGGGGGCGAAAAGAAAGAAACAATTGCAACTGGAACAATGGCTGCTGCAAAGGGTGGATTTACGACAATTGCAAGCATGCCAAATACGAGACCTGTTCCGGATACAGTGGAACATCTACATAGTCTCAATGAGCGCATTAAAGAAACTGCCCATGTGCATGTTCTTCCGTACGCTTCCATTACGATTAGGCAACTTGGAGAAGAATTGACAGATTTTGCTGCCTTAAAAGAGTTAGGCGCATTTGCTTTTACAGATGATGGGGTTGGCGTTCAAGAAGCTGGACAAATGCTTAAAGCAATGAAACGTGCTGCAAGCTTAGACATGGCAATTGTTGCACATTGTGAAGATAACAGCTTAATCAATAAAGGGTGTGTACATGAAGGGGAATACTCAAAAGCAAACGGATTAAATGGAATTCCATCCGTTTGTGAATCCGTACAGATTGCAAGAGATGTTCTTTTGGCTGAAGCAGCAGGCTGCCATTATCATGTTTGCCATATAAGTACAAAAGAATCTGTCCGTGTTGTAAGGGATGCGAAAAAAGCTGGCATCCGTGTTACTGCAGAAGTTTCTCCACACCATTTATTATTATGTGAACATGATATAGAAGGAAAAGATACGAACTTTAAAATGAATCCTCCATTAAGAGGAAAAGACGATCGTGATGCTTTAATCGAAGGGCTGCTTGATGGAACGATTGATTTCATTGCAACAGATCATGCACCACATACAGCAGAAGAAAAAGCCCAAGGAATAGAAAGTGCTCCTTTTGGAATTGTTGGTTTAGAAACAGCTTTTCCATTATTGTATACACATTTTGTGAAGACAGGAAAAATGAGTCTATTACAATTAATCGACTTTTTAACAAAAAAACCGGCTGATACATTTAATCTTGCAGCAGGCAGGCTGGAAGTTGGAAAACAAGCAGATATTGTCATCCTTGATTTAGAAGAAACAGAAAAAATTAATCCGGAAACATTTTTATCAAAAGGAAAAAATACACCATTTACAGGATGGGAATGCCAAGGGTGGCCAACCGCTACACTAGTTGACGGTAAGATTGCATGGAGAAAGGAAAGTGTGAACGCATGAAAAAACAATTAATTCTTGAAGATGGAACTGTGTTTATTGGCGAAGGCTTTGGCGCAGATACAAACACATTTGGAGAAGTAGTATTTAATACAGGAATGACAGGCTATCAAGAAATATTATCTGATCCGTCTTATTGTGGACAGATTGTAACGTTAACTTATCCTTTAGTAGGGAATTACGGAATCAATCGCGATGATTTTGAGTCGATAACACCTGCCATTCAAGGATTTATTGTAAAAGAGGTGTGCGATTTTCCATCCAATTGGAGAAACGAGCTTTCACTTGATGAATACTTTAAACAAAAAAATATTCCAGGCCTTGCAGGAATTGATACAAGAAAATTAACGAGAATCATCCGACAGCATGGAGCATTAAAGGGTGCGATCTGCAGTGTGGAAGAAGATGTTAATACTGTTGTAGAAAAACTACAAAGCACCACATTAAGAAACGATCAAGTCCAACAGGTTTCTACAAAAAAAGCTTACCCAAGTCCAGGTCGTGGACATCGTGTGGTGCTGGTTGATTATGGAATGAAACACGGCATACTTCGAGAATTAAACCAACGGGATTGTGATGTCATTGTAGTACCATACAACACTACATCAGAAGAAATATTACGCTTAAGTCCAGATGGAATTATGTTGTCAAATGGACCTGGAGATCCTAAAGATGTGCCAGAATCAATTGAAATGATACAAGGTGTTTTAGGTAAGGTTCCATTATTTGGAATTTGCTTAGGGCATCAATTGTTTGCCCTTGCAAGTGGAGCAAACACAGAAAAAATGAAATTTGGACATAGAGGTTCGAACCATCCTGTCAAAGATTTACTAACAGGAAAAGTTTCCTTAACAGCTCAAAACCATGGCTATACAGTAGAAGAGGAATCTATTAAGCAGACAGATTTAGAAGTAACTCATATTGCATTAAATGATGGAACAATTGAAGGATTACAGCATAAACAATATCCAGCATTTACTGTTCAATACCACCCAGAAGCATCACCAGGACCAGAAGATGCAAACTATTTATTCGATCGATTTATTTCGTTGATTTTATCACATAAACAGGAAGGTGCCGCATATGTCAAAGCGTAAAGATATCAAAAGTATACTAGTAATTGGATCAGGACCAATCATTATTGGACAAGCAGCAGAATTTGACTATGCAGGAACACAAGCTTGTATGGCATTAAAAGAAGAAGGATATCGCGTAATCCTTGTCAATTCCAACCCAGCAACCATAATGACAGATACAGAGATTGCTGATGCCGTTTATATAGAACCAATAACACTTGAGTTTGTCAGCAGAATTATCCGTAAAGAAAGACCAGATGCGATCCTGCCAACACTAGGAGGACAAACAGGGCTAAACATGGCAGTTGAGCTATCGGAAGCAGGCGTGTTGGAAGAATGCGAGGTAGAGGTGCTTGGAACAAAGCTGTCTGCGATTCAACAAGCAGAAGACCGTGATCTTTTCCGCACCTTAATGAACGAACTAAACGAACCAGTGCCTGAAAGTGAAATTATTCATAATATGGACGAAGCAAAAGCGTTTGTAGAAGAAATAGGCTATCCAGTAATTGTCCGCCCAGCCTTCACTTTAGGGGGAACAGGTGGAGGAATCTGCCATAATGAAGCGGAATTAGTGGAAATTGTAACTAGCGGTTTAAAAAACAGTCCTGTTACACAATGTCTATTAGAAAAAAGCATCGCTGGCTTTAAAGAAATTGAATATGAAGTAATGCGTGACAGCAATGATAATGCCATTGTTGTGTGTAATATGGAAAACATTGATCCGGTCGGCATTCATACAGGCGACAGCATCGTTGTAGCACCAAGCCAAACATTAAGTGACCGTGAATACCAATTATTGCGCAATACGTCTCTAAAAATTATCCGTGCACTGAAAATTGAAGGCGGATGTAACGTACAGCTTGCGTTGGATCCTGATAGCTATCAATACTATATTATCGAAGTAAACCCGCGTGTTAGCCGCTCATCTGCACTTGCAAGTAAAGCTACAGGCTATCCGATCGCAAAGCTAGCTGCAAAAATTGCTGTAGGATTGACATTGGATGAAATGATGAATCCAGTTACAGGAAAAACATATGCAAGCTTTGAGCCGGCACTGGATTATATAGTAAGTAAAATTCCACGCTTTCCTTTTGATAAATTTGAGTCTGCCAAACGTAACCTGGGCACCCAAATGAAAGCAACTGGGGAAGTTATGGCAATTGGAAGAACGTTTGAAGAATCCTTATTAAAGGCAATACGTTCCCTTGAAGCAAAAGTCTATCATTTTGCTTTAACATCTGGTGACGAGATCAGTGATGAACTATTGGAAAAAAGAATCCGCAATGCTGGAGATGAACGATTGTTCTATATTGCAGAGGCATTAACAAGAGGGGTATCCATTGAAACTATACATGAATGGAGCAAAATTGACTTATTCTTCTTAAAGAAAATGGAAGGCATTATTTTGCTCGAAAAGGAATTGGCTGATAAACCGTTTGATTTAGTGCAAGCAAAAAAAGCAAAAGAAAAAGGATTTGCTGATATACAGTTGGCAAAACTTTGGAATTCAACAGAGCTTGAGGTTTATAACTGGAGAGCAGAGAACAAACTTGTTCCTGTGTATAAAACAGTAGATACATGTGCAGCAGAATTCGAATCTGAAACGCCTTATTTCTATGGAACATACGAAGAGGAAAATGAATCCATTGTGACAGATCGAAAAAGCATTGTAGTACTCGGTTCAGGACCTATCCGAATTGGCCAAGGAATTGAATTTGATTATGCAACCGTTCATTCAGTATGGGCTATAAAAGAATCTGGCTATGAAGCAATTATCATCAACAACAATCCAGAAACTGTTTCAACAGACTTCAGTATTTCAGATAAATTATATTTTGAACCATTAACAATTGAAGATGTTATGCACATTATTGATTTAGAAAAGCCTGAAGGGGTTGTTGTGCAATTTGGCGGACAAACTGCCATCAACTTGGCAGAACAGTTAGTGAAGCGCGGAGTGAAGATTTTAGGAACAACATTGGAAGATTTAGACCGTGCAGAAGATCGTGATAAGTTTGAGCAGTCTCTTCATGATTTAGGAATTCCGCAGCCTGAAGGAAAAACTGCTTTAACAGTTCAAGAAGCTGTTGAAGTAGCAAAAAATATTGGCTATCCAGTTCTTGTACGTCCTTCATATGTATTGGGCGGAAGAGCGATGCAAATCGTTTATAAAGAAGCGGAATTAATTCCTTATATGGAAAATGCGGTAAAAGCCAGCCCAGGACAGCCGATCTTGATTGACCGTTATTTAACAGGGAAAGAAATAGAAGTGGATGCTATTTGCGACGGAAAAGACGTTGTCATTCCAGGAATTATGGAGCATATTGAACGTGCTGGTGTTCACTCTGGTGACTCGATTGCAGTATATCCACCACAAAGCTTGTCGAATGAAATAAAACAAACGCTAATTGATTATACAACAAGGCTTGCAAAAGGATTAAACATTGTCGGCTTGCTTAATATCCAATATGTTATTTCAAAAGGCGAAGTATTTGTGCTTGAAGTAAATCCACGTTCAAGTAGAACTGTTCCTTTCTTAAGCAAAATAACGAATGTGCCTATGGCTAAAATTGCCACAAAAGTTATTTTGGGAGAAACGCTTAAAGGTCTTGGATATACTTCTGGGCTGGTTCCCGAAAAAGATGGTGTCTTTGTAAAAGTACCGGTATTCTCTTTTGCCAAATTACGTAGAGTTGACATTACACTTGGACCTGAAATGAAGTCAACAGGCGAAGTAATGGGGAAAGATATTACATTAGAAAAAGCTTTATATAAAGGCCTTATTGCATCAGGCATGAAAATTAAAACAATTGGAACTGTCTTAATGACAATTGGAGATAAAGATAAAGAAGAAGCATTGCTTCTGGCGAAAAGATTTACAAATATCGGATATAGTTTAATGGCGACAAGTGGAACAGCATCATTTTTAGAGAAAAATAATATTCCGGTAAAAGTAGTAGACAAAATTGGCGGAGAAGGTACAACGCTAATCGATGTAATCCGCAATGGTCAGACACAATTTGTCATCAACACCTTCTCAAAAGGCAGCCAGCCGGCACGGGACGGTTTCAGAATTCGAAGAGAATCTGTTGAAAATGGCATTCCATGTTTAACTTCATTGGATACTGCAGAAGCGATTTTACGAGTGGTAGAAAGCATGACTTTCTCTGCAGAAGCGATGAATGATGGACAAAAAAATGTGGAGGCAGTACTGTCATGATTAAAAACGAATTATGTACGGTTGTAAATCATACGGAAATAGCCGAAAATATAATGGAGCTCACCCTTAGAGGTGAGCTTGTTCATGAAATAGATGAGCCGGGAAAATTTGTGCATATAAAAGTTGGAGATACGTTTGAGCCATTGCTAAGAAGACCGATCAGTATTTCCAAAATTGATCAAGCAAATCTCACTTTTACGATGATTTATCGAAAAGAAGGCAGGGGAACACAGCTTTTAGGTGAAAAAAAAGCTGGAGAATTAGTAGATGTTTTAGGACCGCTTGGAAACGGATTTAAAGTGGAGGAAGCCGCAGCTGGTGAAACAGCCCTGTTAGTTGGGGGTGGAATAGGAGTACCTCCATTGTATGAATTGGCACATCGTTTAACAGCAAAAGGTGTAAAAGTGATTACAGTGCTTGGATTTCAAACGTCTTCCGTTGTTTTTTATGAAAAGGAATTTAAAGCATTGGGAGACACTTATGTAGCAACAGTGGACGGAACACATGGAACAAAAGGATTTGTAACAGATGTCATCGCACAACAAGAGCTGCAATTTGATGTGTTATTTTCCTGCGGACCGACGCCGATGCTTCGCAATCTTGAAACATCCTTTCCTGATAAAAGAGTATTTATCTCGTTGGAAGAACGAATGGGCTGTGGTATCGGTGCCTGCTTTGCATGTGTTTGTCATAAAGCAGATGATCCAACAGGATTTACTTATAAAAAAGTTTGTACAGATGGGCCTGTATTTAAGGCAGGGGAGGTAGTAATATGAATCGATTACAAGTTGAACTTCCTGGTTTAAGTTTAAAAAATCCAATTATTCCTGCATCCGGCTGTTTTGGATTTGGACGAGAATTCAGCAATCTTTATGATTTAAGCGAACTCGGGGCCATTATGATTAAAGCGACAACAGCAGAACCTAGATTTGGCAACCCGACTCCACGAGTGGCTGAAACAACTTCTGGCATGCTGAATGCCATTGGCCTGCAAAATCCTGGATTAAAAAAAGTAATAGGAGAAGAGCTGCCATGGCTGGCTAATTATGATGTACCTATTATCGCAAACGTTGCAGGTTCATTAGAAGAGGACTATGTGGAAGTGGCAAAAGAAATATCAAAAGCACCAAATGTAAAAGCTTTAGAATTGAATATATCTTGTCCGAATGTAAAAACAGGAGGAATTATGTTTGGAACCATTCCAGAAGTAGCTGAAAATCTGACCAGGAAAGTAAAGGAAGTTTCCGAAAAGCCTGTATATGTTAAGCTTTCTCCTAATGTCACCAATATTGTGGATATGGCAAAGGCAGTGGAAGCAGGCGGTGCAGACGGAATCACGATGATTAATACTTTGCTTGGAATGCGATTGGATTTAAAAACGGGCAAGCCGATTTTAGCCAATAAGACAGGTGGTTTATCAGGTCCTTCTATCAAACCAGTTGCTATTCGAATGGTATATGAAGTAAGCCAGGCGGTTGATTTGCCGATAATTGGCATGGGAGGCGTGGCATCGGCAGAAGATGTGCTGGAATTTTTCTATGCAGGAGCAAGTGCTGTAGCAGTTGGAACTTCCAACTTTGTTGATCCGTTTATATGTCCTAAAATTATCGCTGAATTGCCGGCATTATTAGATAAATATGGGATCAAACATATTTCAGAATGTACAGGAAGGAGCTGGGGCAAACATGAACAACTCGCTTATCATCGCCCTTGATTTTGCAGATAAAGAGGAGGTTTTTTCTTTTCTGCAAAAATTTAATGGGGAGCAATTATTTGTAAAAGTGGGAATGGAGTTATTTTACAAAGAAGGCCCGAGCATCATCCAACGATTAAAAGAGCAAAATCATCAAATTTTCCTAGACTTAAAGCTGCACGACATTCCAAATACAGTAAAAAGCGCAATGAAGAATATGGCGGGACTTGGGGTAGATCTTGTCAATGTGCATGCTGCAGGTGGAATCAATATGATGGTAGGGGCATTAGAAGGATTGGAAGCAGGAACAGCTTCTGGCCAAATCCGACCTCGCTGCATTGCGGTGACCCAATTAACCAGTACATCAGAAGCGCAAATGCAAAACGAACAGTTAATCAAAGTGCCGCTGATGGATTCTGTCTTGCATTATGCAAGCATTACAAAACAGGCAGGCCTTGATGGAGTAGTATGTTCCACATTGGAAGCGGCAAGCATTCGTAAGCAATTAGGAAGTTCTTTCTTAACCGTAACGCCTGGAATACGATTAGAAACAGATAATGTACAAGACCAAGTACGTGTAGCTACACCACAGACAGCAAGAAACAACGGGGTTTCTGCTATAGTGGTCGGCAGATCCATAACAAGAAGCGCTAATCCATATGAAAGTTATGTCCGTTTTAAAAATGAATGGGAGGGTGTTGCAAAATGAAACAAACAATAGCAGAGCAACTATTAAAAATTCAAGCTGTTTTTTTACAGCCAAATAATCCTTTTACATGGGCTTCAGGAATAAAGTCACCTATATATTGTGATAATCGTTTAACTCTTTCTTATCCAGAAGTTCGCAAAGAAATTGCAAATGGACTTGCAAGCTTAATTAAAGAGAAATTTCCGGAAACAGAGGTCGTAGCTGGAACTGCTACAGCAGGAATACCTCATGCAGCATGGGCAAGTGATGTGCTTGAACTTCCAATGTGTTATGTTCGTTCAAAAGCAAAAGAACACGGCAAAGGAAATCAAATTGAAGGTAAAGTAGAAAAAGGACAAAAAGTAGTAGTAGTAGAAGATTTGATTTCCACTGGCGGAAGTGTCATAACAGCAGTAAACAGCCTTCGTGATGCAGGATGTGAAGTATTAGGCGTAGTCTCTATTTTTACATACGAGCTTCCAAAAGGAAAAGAGCTATTGGCTGATGCAGATGTAAAGGTATATTCGTTAACAGATTATTCTTCCCTATTAGAAGTGGCGCAAAAATGCGGTTATATTAAAGAGGAAGATTTAGCAAGCTTACAGGCTTGGAAAGAGAACCCAGCTGAATGGGCAGGTAAGTAAAATAGTTTTCATTGGAAAGTAGAAAAAATGATGGGTGCATCACTTGCTTTTTAGAAAAAGTATAGGGTGCACCTTTTTGTAAAAAAAGAAGTTTACTAAATGTTCAGCCCTGAAGTTGAGGTTGATATTCCAAGTATGTTGGATCGCATTCTATCCTATTTACGCTGTGTATAATTGGATTGTCGGAAAACCTGCAGCTTGAAAAGTTTAAAAGTGGGTCACTTGTTTATAGTGGAAATCATCTCGTGGAATTGGTTGCTTTATTATCGCAGAAGACCATTCTTTCTATTTGCAGCAAAGAAGACAGAACGTGGATAAATGCTTCATGCATAGTAGAATTTTGTAAATGCTTCTCATAGTAGTAGTGTAGATGCCTTGCTATATCTTCCTTTGCTTCAAAATCAAAATGGTAAAAATCGATAATAGGGAAATATAGTGCATCTCCTATCGGAATTAATGTGCCAAATACGATTTCTCCTTGTTTAGGAGGGATTGCGAGAGGTTCATATACTATGACATCAAGCGTTTTTTCTTCCAAAATATCTGTAACGATAAGGACACGATCATTATATTTATATCCAACATGATAAAATTTAGGTATTGCCTTATCCCATTCCCTTAGCCATGATAAAATCATTGGTTTTTTGTGCAGCAAATGTGTATTTTTAAAAATAAAGTTTTCAATAAAGTGATCGCTTTGCTGGGTATGACACTGATATAGAAGCTGCCACCAAAATAAATTATCCAGCAAATCATTTTGTTTTTCCTTCATCACATGATGATCCTCCACAAATTCATTCAATAATGGCAGAGCCTCTTCTAAATAGTGGCTCCAAGCATAAGTTTTTACATAGTCCGCCACTTCATTTACCATCACACTTCGTAAATTTTCAGAGATAGGATAATCATTTCGAAATTTCTTTGTGTTCGTTTCTGATTGAGTAAATGTGACAATATTATTTCTTATTTTCATCATAACCAATCCTTTCATTTATGTTTCTAAGCTTATTCGACAGAATTTTCCGATTTCCTTTGTTTTTTTCATGAATGAATATAATGTTAACAAAATGTTCAATCTTTCATACTGGATTGTTTTGTATCCTTTAATAAAAGGCTTTGTTAAATTTCATTGTTGATTATTGAATGGTCAGGGAATTTACTATTTAGAAAGGAAATAGGATATGTTTTATAAATCTCGTATTGAATCTACTGAATTAAGAATTTTATCTTTTTTAAATAGGCGAATGAATTTGTCTATCGAAGATAAACAACACTACTCCAATTTAAAAAAAGGATAAGCAGGGGAGGAGGAGTTTGATTCTTTTACAAAAAAATTAACCTGTAAATGCATCATATTAAACGACGTGCTTTTAAAGATCAATAAAAAGACGGTTCAATTTGACTCTCTCCTTATCACGCAAGAAGCCATTTATTTATTCGAAGTAAAAAATTTTGAAGGGGATTTTTATTATGAATCTGATAGATTATATACATTATCGAAGTTGGAAGTAATGAATCCACTACATCAATTGAGTAGTGGTGAATCATTGCTGCGTCAACTGTTGAACAGCCTAGGATATCGTATTCCTATTGAGGCATTTGTTGTATTTATCAACTCCGAATTTACCCTCTATCGATCTCCTCTCAAGAAGCCTTTTATATTTTCAACTCAATTCCATCGCTTTATGCAAAAACTTGATGCAATTCTTTCTAAACTAAATAAAAGACATAAAATGCTGGCAGACAAGCTGCTATCTCTTCATCTCGATGAATCTCCCTATAACCAATTGCCACCTTTCCATTATGATCAGCTTAAAAAGGAGCTTACTGTACTGCATGTGGATCATTTTCCATTGTAGAAGAAGGAAGAAAGTGCATCTGTCAAAAGTGCTTGCATGAAGAAGCAGTAGAAAGTGCCATTATAAGATGTGGAGAGGAGTTTAAGCTGCTTTTTCCCGAAGGAAAGATTACAACCACAGTTATTTATGAATGGTGTAAAGTTATTTATAGTAAAAGGAAAATAAGAAGAGTATTAGAAAAATATTTTAAAAAAGTGGGAACAAATTGGGGGTCTTATTATGAATAAAAAAAGAATCAGGACCAAAAAGACAGGAAAGAGAGAAGTTTTTGTCCGATAAAAAGGGAATCAGGACAAAAACAAAGTATAAAATAGCGATTCTTTCTGAGAGTATATTGTATAGGACACCGTTCAAACAAGCAAGTTAATTGTAAATGATATCCCAAACTTATTATCATAAAGTGAACCTTTCCATCAGTGGGGGTCTTACTGCCCGTTAAGAGTGGGATAAAAAAAATTAAGCTGCCAACGAATTGGCAGCTCAATTTTGTTACCTTAATGAATAAACCAAATCCCCCCACCTCTTCCAAAAATAGATAAGGTGAGGGACATGTGATATATCAGCAATCTACTTGTAAAAGGTAGTTAGGAAAGGCGGACCCTCTCCTCCCATTTCAATGTTTTTCTTTCTTTAAAGCAATAACTGTTTCTTCATTTGGTGTTACATAAATTGTTTGCTGATTATCATAAATGACTAAGCCTGGCTTTGCTCCGCTTGGTTTTTTTACATGCCGGACCAATGTATAGTCGACTGGCACGGAGCTGGAAAGTTTCGCTTTGCTATAATAGGCAGCTAGATTTGCCGCCTGCATAATCGTTTCTTCTGAAGGCTCTTTGCTGCGAATGACAACATGCGATCCAGGAATGTCTTTTGTATGCAGCCAGATTTCATCACGTGCAGCAAGCTTATTCGTTAAATAATCATTTTGTTTATTGTTTTTGCCAACTAATATTTCTGTGTGATCATCTGCATAATATTGATCTAAAACAGGTTTGGTGTTTTGCTGTTTTTTTGTTTGTTTTTTCTGTCTTTCTCTTAAATAGCCTTCTTCCACTAACTCTTCGCGAATTTCCTGAATATCTTTATGCGAAGCAGAGAGAATCTGCTGAAGCAATGTTTCAAAATAAAGTAATTCTGCTTCTGCAAGATGAATCTGCTCTTTAATAATTTCAATCGAATTTTTTGCTTTTTGATATTTTGTAAAATATTTTTGAGCATTTTCAGATGGCGACAGCCTTGGATCAAGCGAGATGGTAATCATTGCTCCTTCAGGGTGATAGTAGTTGACTACATCTGCTTTCGACATCCCTTTTTTAACAGCATAGAGGTTTGCTGTTAAAAGCTCTCCTAATAATTGATACTGATCTGCGTTTTCAGCGTCAGCAAGTGATTTTTGCAGCTTTGTAATTTTTTTCTTATTTTTATCCCGTTCATTGACAATAAATCGTTCTAAATCATTGCTTTGCTGTTTGACACGGTCACGCTCCGCTTTGCCAAAATAAAAACGATCCAGCATGTGGCTTAAGGAAAAAAAAGATTTTGTTTCACCATTCACATAAAGCAACGGCTGAAAATAAAAGTATTCTTTCTCTGATGTAATCATAATAGAAGGTTCATACGATTCTTTTTTTATCGTTTCCATTTGTTTGATAAATGCTTTTGGCAAGGTTGCCCTGTTGGCTATTTCAGCGCGAAATAAGATTTCTTTAGCAAGAAGAGGTGAGATTCCAGAGAACTGTTGAACAATTTGTTTATCCAGTTTACCACTGTTAAAATCTATGACTTTTAGAAAATCTTCTTCTCCTGCAGTTAATGGATCAAGCTTATTTTGAGCTGGAGGTGCTTTATATTCGTAGCCGGGAAGAATGGCCCGGTGGCTGTTAACCGCATAAGATACATGCTTGATACTGTCTAGAATGGTATTTTTCTCTTGATCAACTAAGATGATATTGCTGTGCCGTCCCATTATTTCAATCATGAGCTTTTTATAAGAAATATCACCAATTTCATTTCTTCCTCTTATTTCCAATACGATAATACGATCATTTCCTATTTGATATATATTTTCCAAAAAATAACCTTCCAAATGTTTACGCAATAACATGCAAAACATTGGAGGCTCTTTAGGATTCTCATATGTTTCCTCAGTTAATTGAATTCGTGCATAGCTGGGATGAACGGATAACAGCAGCTTTTGATTTCGTCCATTTGCCCGTACAACAAGTACAATTTCATTGGAAAATGGCTGCTGCACTTTATTAATTCTTCCACCTTTTAAATTTTGCAATAGTTCAGTGGTCATTGCTTTTGTAAATAAACCATCAAATGACATGATAAACATCCTTTTCTTTTTTGTGCCAATAGAAGACAAAGGTTCTATTAGTATCAGGCTGTCGACAAATGCTAGTTGCTTTCCCTGCTAGAATGCTTATTACTTAAGCCTAATAGTAATAAGCATCTCCCATGGCTTTACGCTTCAAAAGAAAAATCCTTTTCGATCATTCTGCAATTTGTTCGTAACACTACACTTGTCTACACTCTAATTTCTATTATAATGCATCTTTTCTATTGTCTAAAACATAATGCTTAAACTTATCTCATCACAGTCAGCTTTCATTTGTAAAAAAATCAGCCGCTACCATTTTTCTATTTGTCCATATTGGCTAGATGCTCGTGACATAAGACCATTATGATTGGGTGTAGAGGTTTGAAAAGCAGCCTCGTTGTTCAGTTTTCTTATGCATCTCGAAGCCGAACAAGCCGCTTCCGCTTTTCTAATAATAATAGCATTTTTTCCTCTTTGGTTGAATATGATTTCTTTAGAGTGGTGTTGGGACAACTTTGCAGGTTGGTTTATGCTTGGCTATTGTTCAGAACAACTACGTTTTTTCTTCGCCTTTGTTAAAGCAGAAGATGCCTTTCTGTTACACCTGACTTTGTCTAATCGGGAGAAGCAGTGAGTTTGTGCTTTTATTTGGCGCGTTGAATTGAAAAAGGGGGAAGTGAGATGGCCGGATGAACTATCATGAAATGAATGAAAAAGAAGTGGAACGAACATTAAATACTGATTTTTCGGCTGGGCTGACAGAGGATGATGTAAATAAGCGGAGAAAGCAGTTTGGAAAAAATGAATTGGCTGAAGGAGAAAAACAATCTGCCCTGCTTTTATTTTTCAGCCAATTTAAAGATTTTATGGTTCTTGTCCTGTTAGCAGCAACATTGATTTCAGGACTTTTAGGGGAATATATTGATGCTATTGCAATTATCGCAATCATCATTTTGAATAGCTTTCTTGGCTTTTTCCAAGAAAGAAGGGCCGAAAAGTCCTTATCTGCATTGAAAGAGCTTTCGCAGCCGCAAGTGCAAGTATTAAGAGGAGGGGAATGGATAAAAATACTTTCGAAGGAATTAGTTCCTGGAGATATTATCAAATTTTCCAGCGGAGATAGGATTGGAGCAGATGTTCGAATTATTGAATCTAGAAGCCTGGAGGTAGAAGAATCTGCTTTAACTGGGGAATCTGTGCCCGTACCAAAATCTATATTACCAATTAAAAATATAAATTTAACACTTGGGGATATGGAAAATATGGGGTTTATGGGAACGATGGTATCTAGAGGAAGTGGAACAGGTGTTGTCATTGCAACCGGGATGAAAACAGCAATGGGACAAATTGCCGATCTATTGCAAAATGCAGAATCCCAGACAACTCCTTTGCAGCGAAGATTAGAACAGCTTGGGAAAATTTTAATTGTGACTGCTTTGTGTTTAACTGTACTTGTTGTGGCTATAGGGGTGCTGCAAGGCAATGATTTGTATGAAATGGTGCTCGCAGGTGTATCGTTAGCGGTTGCAGCCATTCCAGAAGGTCTGCCTGCCATTGTAACAATCGCTTTATCCCTTGGCGTCCAAAAGATGATTCGAAAAAACGCCATTGTCCGCAAGCTCCCAGCTGTTGAAACATTAGGCTGTGCCAGTGTGATCTGCTCTGACAAAACGGGTACACTGACACAAAATAAAATGACTGTTACAAAGGTTTGGAGCAGCGGCAAAACATGGACTGTTGACGGCGCAGGATATGAACCCCAAGGAAAATACTATCAAGATAATATAATCATTAATCCTAGAAAAGAAAAAGTGCTTCAGCAGCTGCTTACATTTGGCATGCTCTGCAACCATGCGGAAATATTGCAAAAACAGGGAGAATTTGTGTTAAATGGAGATCCGACTGAAGGTGCAATGCTTGTAGCAGGAATGAAAGCAGGGTACACAAGAAGTCAATTATTAAATCAATTCACCATAATCAACGAGTTTCCCTTCGATTCTACACGAAAAATGATGAGCGTGGTCATTAAGGATTCATCCGGCAGACAGTTTATAGTGACAAAAGGAGCACCAGATGTTTTAGCAGGTAAAAGTGTATCCATTTTAATGGGAAATAAAACACTGCCGTTTTCAAGTGATTTTAAAAAAATGGTCCAGGATGCAATCAATGGATTAGCTTCTCAAGCCCTTCGCACTATTGCGATCGGATATAAAGAAATATCTCCAAATACGATTATTCTGCATGAAACAGAAGCAGAAAAAGAACTGACTTTTATAGGACTGCAAGGGATTATTGACCCTCCAAGAGCTGAAGTGAAAAAAGCGGTAAAAGAGTGTAAAGACGCCGGCATTAAAACGGTAATGATTACAGGAGACCATGTAATTACTGCAAAAGCAATTGCAATGCAGCTGGGCATAGCGAATAAACGGTCAAAAGTGTTAGAAGGGAAAGAACTTTCTATGATGAATTTATCCCACTTAGAAGAAGTAGTGGATGATGTTTCCGTTTTCGCAAGAGTATCTCCGGAGCATAAATTAAAAATCGTGCAAGCGTTCCAAAATAAAGGACATGTTGTGGCGATGACGGGTGATGGAGTAAATGACGCTCCTGCCATTAAAACGGCAGATATAGGCATAGCAATGGGGATCACTGGTACGGATGTTGCAAAGGAAGCTTCTTCCTTAGTTTTAATGGATGATAATTTTGCGTCCATTAAAGCTGCCATTATTGAAGGCAGAAATATTTATGAAAATATACGCAAATTCATCCGCTATTTATTAGCATCGAATGTTGGGGAAATTTTAGTTATGCTGTTTGCTATGATCTTGGCACTGCCCCTGCCCCTTGTTCCAATCCAGATACTTTGGGTCAATTTAGTAACGGATGGTTTGCCTGCAATGGCGTTGGGGCTCGACAGACCAGAAGATAATGTGATGAAAAGAGACCCAAGAAGTCTTAGTGAAGGAGTATTTTCAAGAGGGTTAGGCTGGAAGGTTGTATCACGTGGTTTTTTGATTGGTATATCAACAATACTAGCATTTATTTTTGCCTATAATAACAACCCAGACAATTTGGAATATGCCCAAACCATTGCATTTGTAACATTAGTAATGGCACAATTGATTCATGTATTTGATTGTCGCAGCGAAAAATCCATTCTTTCCCGCAATCCTTTTGGAAATATATATTTAGTGTTTGCTGTTATTTCGTCTTTGCTGCTCGTATTAGTGGTGCTTTATGTTCCATTTTTACAACACATTTTTCATACTCAGGCTATCCTTGCAAAGGATTGGCCGATGGTAATCGGCTTGGCATCCGTACCAACTTTTTTACTTGCAGGTTCATTTTTGTTAAGTAAATCAAAATAAAATATGTTATAATCCAAAAGGTATAGAGGCACTCTATACCTTTTGTTTTATTTTTGTCTAGGAAATTATAAACGAAATAGAGTGGTGGATAACTTAGCAGTTTGGTCCGCGTCCAGCTCCGACGTACAGAATGTACTAGTGCCGATGTTGCAACAGGCTCGCAGGATGCGGGTCAATCGACGTTGCAACAGGACGTTGCGTATTTAGTCGATTTTCCTCTTTTGCGTACTTAATCGGCCAGCACCTATCGCCTATCAAACTTCAGGTCATCTCCCTACGATAAGTCAACATCTACGCTTGCGCTCATTGTGTTTCCTTTATCTCAGTCGAAGCCCCTCTAGTTTGTACGGCGATGATCAAGGCGATTGCGCTTGTTCTTAATAATGGAAATAAATTTCTAAACGTAGAATAATGTCTAGCTCCGGCCTTGCAACAGGCACGAAAGTAGGGGGTCAATCGTCTTCAAGGATGACCAAGGCGATTGCGCTTTTCATATTAAAAATGGATGTGTGAAGAATGGTTAAAAGCATGACTGGTTTTGGCATAAGTCGAAAACAATTAGAAGATATAAGTGTAACAGTGGAAATCAAAACGGTAAATCACCGCTTTTGTGAACAGGTTATTCGAATGCCTAAACAGTTTATAATAATGGAAGAAAAAATAAAAAAGACCATTTCAAAATGGATACATAGAGGTAGAATTGAAGTGTTTATTACCCTTGAAGGGGAACGGCTTAAAAATCAAAAAATAGTTGTCGACTATTTGCTTCTTGACCGCTATCATCAGTTATTAACGGAAATAAAAAACCGATATTTGCTGCAAGACTCCATTTCCCTTGATGATTTATTAAAAAAGGAAGACTGCTTTCAGGTCGTTGATGAGGAATTGGACATAGAAGAAATAGAGAAGATTGTCCTTGCTGTTGCAGAAGAGGCTGTCATCGAATTAAATAAGATGAGGACAGCAGAAGGCGGCGCTCTCCAAAAGGATATCCTGCATCTTGCAGGACTGTCTGAACAGTCCGTTTCCCGTCTTCAGCAGTTTGCTCCACAAGTCATCACGTTATATCGGGAAAAAATAAAAGCAAAATTAGAAGACTATTTACAAGATAAGATAGAAGAGTCTAGACTATTAGCAGAAGTAGGAATATTTGCCGATAAAGCAGACATAAATGAAGAGTTAATCCGTTTAACAAGCCATATTCAGCAGTTTTACAATATTCTTCAAGGAAGTGGGCCAGTCGGTAGAAAACTAGATTTTCTTCTTCAAGAAATGAACAGAGAAGTAAATACTATTGGCTCCAAAGCAAATTCTGCAGACATTAGCAAAGAAGTGGTAGAATTAAAAAGCTTTTTGGAAAAAATAAAAGAACAAATACAGAACATTGAATAAAGTCGAGTTTAGAATATTATATGCTCGTCAAAAATAAAAAAGTAGGATTGGAGAAAAAACATGTCCATCAAGTTAATAAATATTGGTTTCGGTAATATTGTTTCTGCAAACCGAATTATATCGATTGTAAGTCCTGAATCTGCTCCAATTAAACGTATTATCCAGGATGCACGGGATCGAGGCTCTCTTATTGATGCAACATACGGAAGAAGAACAAGAGCTGTAATCGTCATGGACAGCGACCATGTCATTCTTTCGGCTGTTCAGCCAGAAACGGTTGCACATCGATTAAATGATCGCGATGAAATTATGGATGAAGGGTAGGAGAATATAGTGGTAGATAAAGGGCTGTTGATTGTACTGTCAGGACCTTCCGGTGTAGGAAAAGGGACAGTGCGCAAACAAATTTTTTCACAACAAAATAATTCATTTGAATATTCGATTTCTATGACAACTAGGCTTCCACGCGCGGGAGAAGTGGACGGGATTGATTATTTTTTCAAAAAAAGAGAAGAGTTTGAAAAGCTGATTGAAAAAGGCAAATTACTGGAGTATGCAGAATTTGTCGGCAATTATTATGGTACACCTGTCGATTATGTAAGAGAAACAACGGACAAAGGGAAAGATGTTTTTCTGGAGATAGAGGTCGAAGGTGCCAAACAAGTACGGGAGAAATTCCCGGACGGCTTATTTATTTTCTTGAGTCCCCCTAGTTTATCAGAGTTAAAAAACCGCATTGTAACGAGAGGGACAGAAACGGAAGAAATAATCAACAATCGAATGAATGTTGCAAAAGAAGAAATTGAAATGATGCATCTATATGATTATGTGGTAGAAAATGATACAGTAGAGAATGCATGTGAAAAAATAAAAGCAATTATTATTGCAGAACACTGCAGAAGAGAAAGAGTAGAACCAAAATACAAAAAAATGCTGGAGGCCAACTAAATATGTTATACCCATCTATTGATTCATTAATGACTAAAATTGATTCTAAATATTCTTTAGTATCTGTAGCAGCGAAAAGAGCGAGAAAAATGCAACTGAATGCAAAACCGCAATTGGCTAAATATGCTTCTCATAAAAATGTTGGAAAAGCATTAGAAGAAATTCATGCGAATCAATTAACATACCGTGTCAATCTAGACGAAGCGGAAAAAGGCGAATAGTCCTTCGAAATAATTTAAAGAAACGAAAAAGAAAGACTGGATCAGTAGAGAAACCTCTCCTAGCTGATCGGTCTTTTTTCATGAAAGCAGACAGTGCTTATCGTGCTGAATTTTGAGTAAATAACACTTTGTCTACACTCTCGGCTGTTCTGTATCGTTTTCCTTTTCTTAGCTGCAAGTAGAAAAGAAACAGCGGAAAGGGCCAGGAATATTTTGTTTAAAGAAAAGATGAAAAATCTCTGTTTTTTTTGCATAATAAAAGAAGCAAAGCATGTGAAATGGGGGAACAAAATGTTAAAGGGCAAAAAGATTCTATTATGTATAACAGGTGGAATTGCTGTATATAAAATGTGTACATTAACGAGCAAATTAACGCAAAAAGGTGCAATAGTGAAAGTAATCATGTCAGAAGCAGCAACTGAATTTGTTGCTCCATTGACATTTAAAGCACTTTCGAAAAATGAAGTATTTACGGATACATTTGATGAAAAGGATGCGAAAGTAATTGCACATATTGATTTGGCGGATTGGGCAGATTTAATTCTTGTAGGACCTGCAACAGCCAATACTATTGGAAAGCTGGCGAATGGGATAGCAGACAATATGGTAACAACTACCTTGCTTGCTGCTACAGCTGATGTTTGGATTGCACCGGCTATGAATGTTCATATGTATGATCATCCTGCCGTTCAGAAAAATATTCTTACTTTATATGAGTATGGGTATCGGTTCATTAATCCAGGGGAAGGTTACCTTGCTTGTGGTTATGTCGGAAAAGGAAGATTAGAAGAGCCGGAAATTATTATTGAACATATGGAAGAACATTTTACAAGAAAAAAACAATTTTTAGAAAATAAAACCGTCTTGATTACAGCAGGACCAACTAGAGAAAAAATTGATCCTGTTCGTTTTATTTCCAATCGTTCGACCGGGAAAATGGGGTACAGCATTGCCGAACAGGCTGTCCGTCTAGGTGCTGATGTTATCCTTGTAACTGGACCGACTGCCATCTCTCCTCCAAATGGAGCAAAGGTAATAGCAGTCGAAAGCGCAGAAGAAATGTACGAGGCTGTAATGGATAATAGCAGCTCAGCTGATATTATTATTAAAACAGCAGCTGTAAGTGACTATAAACCTGTACAAACATATGATCATAAAGTGAAAAAGCAGCTGGGATCTGAAGTGATAGAGTTTACTCGAACAAAAGACATTCTTGCTGATTTAGGAGCAAAAAAAACAAAACAAGTCCTGATTGGATTTGCAGCAGAAACACAAAACATGGAAGAGTATGCAAAAGATAAATTAAAAAGAAAAAATGCAGACATGATTGTGGCGAATAATGTCAACAGCAAAGACTCTGGTTTTGGAACGGATACAAACCGTGTAACATTTTATTTGAAAAACGGAGAAAAAAAAGAATGGCCGTTATTGTCAAAAGACGAGGTTGCCTTTCATGTGCTGGAACATGCTTTTTCATTGAAAGAAGATGATAAGAAATGACCGTTGCCAAAGTTATTGTAGATGTGCCTGCAAAGCAGACAGATAGAGCCTTTGATTATCTCATTCCTGAACACTTGGAAAACATCATACAGCCAGGAATGCGTGTCATTGTGCCGTTTGGTCCAAGAAAAGTGCAAGGTTTTGTCGAATCCATAGAATCCGATTCACCTTTTCATTCCTTGAAAAAAATAATAGAGCCAATGGATCTTGTTCCTGTTTTAAATAAGGAGCTGCTTCTGCTGGCAGATTGGCTTTCTGGACAAACGCTTTGCTTTAAAATCTCTGCTTTGCAAGCAATGCTGCCGCCAGCATTGAAGGCAAAATATCAGCGGAAAATAAAGCTGGCTGGAAGAGACGGCCTTCATGAGCTTTCGGAAACTCTCTATTCATTATTTAATGGAAAAGAAGAAGTACTATGGGAAGAGGCAATAAAAACTGCTTCCCTTACTTCTATTCAAAAAGAGGTGAAAAATGGGAAGTTGGAAGTTGTTTATGAAGTCCAGTCCCGTGCAAACAAAAAAAAAGCAAAGCATATCTATTCCCTGCTAAGTGCCGAACAATTACAAGCAGCGGCTGATTCATTAAATAAGCAAGCTAATAAACAGCAGCAAATATTAGAATATTTTATGGAGAATAACGAAGCAGTCGAACAGAAACAGTTATTAAGTCTTTTAAAAACATCTAATTCGGTTGTCAAAGGATTGATAGAAAAAGGGGTCCTTGCAGAAAAAGAGTTGGAAATATACCGGGATCCATACAAAGAGCGTGCATTTGAAAGAACGTCTCCTTTGTTATTAAAGGAAGAACAGCAGCTAGCGATTGAGCCAATTCTCGATACCGTTAATCGTAACAAGCATGAAGTATTTTTATTATATGGAGTAACAGGAAGCGGAAAAACAGAAGTATATTTGCAGTCCATTGATAAAGTATTAAAAAAAGGGGAAGAAGCAATCGTATTAGTGCCTGAAATAGCGCTGACTCCTCAAATGGTTCATCGATTCAAGGGCCGATTTGGAGATAAGGTGGCAGTTATGCACAGCGGACTTTCGGTCGGAGAAAAATATGATGAATGGCGTAAAATACAAAGAAAAGAAGTGCAGGTAGTGGTAGGGGCACGTTCTGCAATTTTTGCTCCATTTGAAAACCTAGGTATTAT
The DNA here is from genome assembly GCF_052663225.1 of Niallia sp. 03133. Lineage (NCBI taxonomy): Bacteria > Bacillati > Bacillota > Bacilli > Caryophanales > Bacillaceae > Niallia > Niallia sp. 03133. Next base: position 128,040 of record NZ_JBQTCY010000004.1, on the reverse strand, counting down.
TATTATTGATGAAGAGCATGAAATGACCTATAAACAAGAAGAAAATCCGAGATATCATGCAAAGGAAGTTGCGATAAAGCGTGGCTTAACCCATCAATGTCCTGTTATTTTAGGAAGCGCTACTCCTTCTTTAGAAAGCTTTGCACGTGCACAAAAAGATGTGTTTACATTACTAACATTAAAAAAGAGAATGAATGATAATCCATTGCCTGCTGTTGAAATTGTTGATATGCGAGAAGAACTCCGTGAGGGAAATCGTTCCATGTTTTCAAGAGTGCTATTGGAAAAGCTGAAGGATCGAATCGAAAAAAAACAACAAACGGTTTTATTTTTAAATAAGAGGGGCCATTCCTCTTTTGTTATGTGCCGAGATTGCGGATATGTTGTAAAGTGCCCGAATTGCGAGATTAGTTTAACATACCATCAGTATAATAATCAGATGAAGTGTCATTATTGCGGACATGAAGAAGTTACTCCAAGTAATTGTCCAGAATGCAGCAGTGAGCATATTCGATATTTTGGAACAGGAACGCAAAAAGTAGAGGAGGAACTTGCTAAAATTTTGCCGGAAGCAAGTGTTATTCGAATGGATGTAGATACAACCAGCCGCAAAGGAGCCCATGAAAAATTATTAAAGCAATTCCAAGACGGCCATGCAGATATTCTTTTAGGCACCCAGATGATTGCTAAAGGACTGGATTTTCCAAAGATAACGCTTGTAGGTGTATTATCAGCAGATACCATGCTTCATTTGCCTGATTTTCGTTCATCAGAAAAAACATTTCAGCTGTTAACCCAAGTGAGCGGGCGAGCTGGCAGGCATGAATTAGAAGGTGAAGTTATTTTCCAAACATATACGCCAGAGCATTATAGTATTGAGCTTGCTAGCCAGCAGGATTATGATAGATTTTACCATAGTGAAATGATGATAAGAAAGAGCCACGCCTATCCACCTTATTACTATATTACACTTATAACTGTAAGTCATGAACAATTAATGAAAGTTGTTTCCGTAACAGAACAGATTTCACAGGTTGTAAGACAAAAGCTCTCTCCTAAAACGGTGGTCTTAGGACCAGTTGCTTCCCCAATTTCCAGAATAAAAAATAGATATCGGTATCAGTGTCTGATAAAATACAAACAGGAACCTAACTTAAAATCGGTATTAAAAACGGTATTGGATCATTATCAAGGCGAAATAAGCACAAATGGTTTGCAAATTTCGATTGATGTCAATCCTTATATATTAATGTAGAAAACAGGAATTGTTATTTGGATTCAAAAAGAGGAGGCTAATTAGCAACTGCGCTGAAAAAGTGTTTTATAAGATGAATGTTAGGTGAAATCTGTATTTCATAAGTATTCACTTTATCAGTGGCCTCTAATTAGCTGATCCTCTCCTTGATTTGCTTGTATTCTAAAGACAAAACGTTTAAAATAAAATGTTGGTTTATTAATGATTGTAAAAAATGTTTGGAGGAAATGAAGTGGCAGTAAAGCAAATTGTACTGTTTCCCGCTGAAATTTTAGAGAAAGCATGCGAAACAGTTACAGTATTTGATAAAAAATTAGCAAAATTATTAAATGATATGTATGATACGATGATTGAATTTGATGGCGTAGGGTTGGCTGCACCTCAGATTGGAATTGGAAAAAGAATAGCGATTGTGGATATCGATGATGATACGGGAACAATTGAATTAATTAATCCCGAGTTAATAGAAGCAGATGGAGAACAGCTGGGCCCAGAGGGATGTTTAAGTTTTCCGGGAGTGTATGGGGAAGTGAACCGTCCATTTTCTATTAAAGTAAAAGCTCAGGATAGAAAAGGAAAAACCTACTATATAGAAGCAGAGGATTTTTTAGCAAGGGCTATTCTTCATGAAATGGATCATTTAGATGGGGTGCTGTTTACTGCAAAAATTACACGCTATTTAGAGGAAGATGAGCTAGAAGGAGTGGAAGCAGAATGACAAGGATTATATTTATGGGGACACCGGATTTTTCAGTGCCGGTTTTGCAGCAGATACTAAAGGACGGCTATGATGTAATTGGAGTAGTAACACAGCCAGACCGTCCAGTTGGCAGGAAAAAAACATTAACGCCGCCTCCTGTAAAAGTAGAAGCAATCAAGCATAACATACCTGTTTACCAGCCGGAAAAGATCCGAAAATCAGAAGAACTAGCCGAAATTATTCGTTTAGACCCGGATTTAATTGTGACGGCTGCTTTTGGACAAATTCTTCCTAACGAATTATTGGAAGCACCAAAGCATGGATGCATTAATGTACACGCATCCCTTTTGCCTGAACTAAGGGGCGGAGCACCTATTCATTACAGCATCATTCAAGGGAAAGAAAAAACGGGAATTACGATTATGTATATGGCTGAAAAGCTGGATGCAGGTGATATTTTAACACAGGTGGAAGTTCCTATTGGTGAAGAAGATACGGTTGGAACACTCCATGATAAATTGAGTGCAGCCGGCAGCTCACTTCTATCGGAAACATTGCCAAAGCTGTTGGAGGGTGGTCTTACGCCTATTGCTCAAAATGAAGAGGAAGCAACTTTTGCTTCTAATATAAAACGTTCGGATGAAAAAATTGACTGGGCGATTTCTGGAGAAGAAATTTATAATAAAATCCGCGGCTTGAATCCATGGCCTGTTGCTTTTACAACCTATCAAAACGAAGTGATAAAGGTATGGAATTCGAAAAAGGTGACAAAACCTCATGATGCAGCACCGGGAACCATCGTAGAAATTCAAAAAGATGGTGTGCTGGTTTCAACAGGCAATTCTACATGCATTAAAATAACAGAGCTTCAGCCAGCAGGAAAAAAGAAAATGACAGCAGAAGTATTTTTACGCGGAGCAGGGACAAAAATGCAAGCAAACGAAGTATTAGGAGCAGAAAATGACCAGTAAAAAAAATGTTCGGGAAACCGCATTGGATATTATAGAAACAATCAACAATAATCAGGCATACAGCAATTTATTATTAAATACAAGCATCAAAAAAAATGAACTCCCGTCAAAGGATATAGGGCTTTTAACAGAATTGGTCTATGGAACGCTGCAAAGAAAGATGACGCTGTCTTATTATTTAAAGCCTTTTTTAAAAAACAGCCATAAACTGCAAAGCTGGGTGCTGTCATTGCTGCAATTGACTTTATATCAAATTCTTTATTTAGACCGAATTCCAGATCATGCTGCTATTCATGAAGCGGTCGAAATAGCAAAAAAAAGAGGTCATAAGGGTATTTCCGGTTTGGTCAACGCTGTTTTAAGAAATATTCAACGACAAGGGGTTCCATCATTGGAAACTGTAGAGGACCCTATTGAAAGATTAGCAATAGAAACGAGTCATCCTGTCTGGCTGGTAAAAAGATGGGTAAATCAACTTGGTCTGGAAGAAACAAAAAAAATGTGTGAACTAAACTTGGAAGCACCTATCCAAACAGCACGGGTAAATACAACGAAAATATCCAGAGAAGAATGTTTATCCTTGTTAGAGGAAGAAGGGTATATAGCCGCAGCAAGTATTGTAGTGCCTGAAGGAATTCAATGTTTAAAAGGAAATTTAGCCAATTCAGCATGTTTTCAAAATGGATTACTGACTATACAAGATGAAAGCTCTATGCTTGTTGCTTATGCTTTGGATGTTGCCGAGCCTTTGGACATATTGGACGCATGTGCAGCACCAGGAGGAAAATCAACACATATAGCAGAGAAAATGAAGAATGAAGGACAGGTGCTATCTGTTGACCTTCATCAACATAAAGTAAAACTTATCCGTCAAAATGCAGACAGATTAGAGCTTCACAATATTGAAACAAAAGCGATGGATTCAAGGAAACTGGAGGAAGTGCTGGAAGAAGGTTCTTTTGACCGCATATTGCTTGATGCTCCTTGTTCTGGATTAGGTGTGATGAGAAGAAAGCCGGATATTAAATATACAAAAGAAGAAAAGGATATAGACCGGCTGCATACGATACAGCTGCAGCTTTTGGAAACAATGTCTTCTTTATTAAAAAATGGCGGCTTAATGGTATATAGCACTTGTACGATTGATACAGCAGAAAACGAAGAGGTAGTAGAACAGTTTTTAGAGAAGCATCCTAATTTTTATAAAGATACAACATTAGCAGAACGCATGCCGGAAAGTGTGCATTCCTATGTAAAACAGCATGAGCTGCAAATTTTACCGCAATATTTTGGATCAGACGGCTTTTATATGGCCGCATTAAGAAAGCAGGTGTAGGAAATGGAACAAATAAAAACAACAAAAAAGCAAGCAGATATAGAAACAATGCCATCTATCTACTCATTACAATTACACGAGTTAAAAGACTGGTTAAAAAAGAACAATGAAAAAGCATTCCGAGCGGACCAAATTTTTGAATGGCTGTATAAGAAGCGAGTAGCAAGTTTTGAGGATATGTCGAACCTTTCGAAAGGGTTAAGAGAATTATTGACAGATCATTTTACAATTACCACATTAAAAACGATAATAGAACAAACATCAAGTGACGGCACCATTAAATTTTTGTTTGAACTGCATGACGGATATTCCATTGAAACGGTTTTAATGAGACATGAATATGGCAATTCTGTATGTGTAACGACACAAGTAGGCTGTCGAATTGGCTGTACGTTTTGTGCATCAACTCTTGGAGGATTAAAAAGAAATTTAGAAGCAGGAGAAATTGTGGCACAAGTCGTAAAAGTACAGCAGGCGCTTGATAAATCAGATGAGCGAGTTAGTTCGGTTGTAATTATGGGAATAGGAGAGCCATTTGATAATTTTGACCATATGTTAAGCTTCTTAAACATTATCAATCATGATCAGGCATTAAATATTGGGGCTAGACATATTACCGTTTCAACAAGCGGCATTGTTCCAAAAATTTACGAATTTGCCGATCAAAATATGCAAATTAATTTTGCTGTTTCCTTGCATGCGCCTAATACGGAGCTAAGAAGTCGTTTGATGCCGATCAATAGAGCATATAAACTGCCGCAATTGATGGAATCTATTCGATATTATGTGGAAAAAACCGGACGAAGAGTAAGTTTCGAATACGGATTATTTGGAAATGTTAATGATCAAGTAGAACATGCAGAAGAATTGGCTAAACTAGTAAAAGGAATTAAATGTCATATTAACTTAATACCAGTTAATTATGTACCAGAAAGAGATTATGTTCGAACACCTAAGGACCAAATCTTTTTATTTGAAAAAACATTAAAAAAACATGGTGTGAATGTAACCATCCGCAGAGAGCAAGGATCCGATATTGATGCTGCTTGTGGACAGCTGCGTGCGAAGGAGCGACAAGAAGAGACGAGGTGACAATTTTGAAAGAAATTTTCATGACGGATAAAGGAAAAGTGCGTCAGCATAATGAAGACAACGGGGCCATTATCTTTAATAAAAGCGGTCAGCGCCTTGCCATCGTAGCAGATGGCATGGGCGGGCACCGTGCAGGTGATGTTGCGAGCCGGCTTACGGTTGAAAAATTAACAGAGCTTTGGACAGAAAACCATCATATTTCTACTGCTGATGAAGCGGAAAACTGGCTGCTCACGCATATTAAACAAGTAAACCAGTATGTGTTAATGTATGCCTTGGAACATCCGGATTGCGACGGAATGGGAACAACAATTATTGGAGTGATCAGTACAGAAAATTTCTCGACAATTGCTCATGTAGGGGACAGTCGTTGTTATTTATATAATGAGGACGGTTTTAAACAACTTACGGAAGACCATTCCCTGGTAAATGAATTAGTTAGAATGGGGCAAATTTCAAAGGAGGATGCAGAGCATCATCCAAGGAAAAATGTTGTATTAAGAGCTTTAGGAACAGATGAAAACTTGGCTATTGATATAATAACGATCATATTTGAGCAAGGGGATTTAATCGTTATCTGTTCAGATGGTTTATCCAATAAAGTGACAGAAAATCAGATGGTTGAGGTTTTGCAGCGGGAAGATTCACTTGAAACAAAGGCAAGAACTTTAATTCATACTGCAAATGAAAACGGCGGAGAAGACAATATAACGATTGTTATTTTAGAATACGCTAATGGGAATCAAGCGGGTGAAGCAAAATGATGATTGGCAAAAGGATAAGCGGTCGTTATAAAATACTTGATATGGTTGGCGGAGGCGGTATGGCAAACGTCTATTTGGCTCATGATATGATTCTTGACCGTGATGTCGCTGTAAAAATGCTTCGTCTTGATTATGTCAATGATGATGAGTTTGTAAGACGATTTCATCGAGAAGCACAATCTGCCACAAGCTTAACTCACCCGAACATTGTCAGTATTTATGATGTAGGGGAAGAAGACACCATTTATTATATTGTCATGGAATATGTAAATGGCTATACATTAAAACAATACATACAAAAACATTCTCCAGTTCCTGTAGAAACAGCAATTGAAATAATGAAACAATTAACATCAGCTATTTCTCATGCCCATCAAAATAATATCGTTCACAGAGACATCAAACCACATAATATTTTAGTTGATAAACAAGGAAATGTAAAAATAACGGATTTTGGAATTGCAATGGCATTAAGTGCAACGAGCATCACACAAACAAATTCAGTGCTAGGTTCTGTTCATTATTTATCTCCTGAACAGGCTCGAGGCGGTATGGCAAATAAAAAATCCGATATTTATTCACTTGGAATCGTGATGTTTGAATTATTAACTGGCAGGCTTCCTTTTTCTGGAGAATCAGCTGTATCGATTGCGTTGAAGCATTTGCAGTCAGAAACGCCAAGTATAAGAAGGTGGAATGAAGAAATTCCTCAAAGTGTTGAAAATATAGTATTAAAAGCAACAGCGAAAGACCCCTTTCACCGCTATTCAAGCGTAGAAGAAATGGGAGAAGATTTGCAAACAGCACTGAATCCAGAAAGAAAAAATGAACCGAAATTTGTTTCACCTATTGATGTGGAAGCAACAAAAGCAATCCCTATTATAACAAATGACAGACCATATCCAAATCTGGATGAAACAATTATCCATGGTAAAGAAGATACGAAACAGGTAAACAAGCAAGAAGCTCCAAAAAACAAGAAGCAAGATACGAAAAAGCCGAAAAAGAAAAGCAAAAAAGTAATAGTCTTATTAGTATCCGTGTTTCTATTTTTGTTATTAGCAGGCGTTTTTGCTGTGACTGTACTTCCTGATCTTTTAATTCCAGAAGATGTGGCAATTCCTGATGTTTCAGGGGAGGAAATGGATGAAGCGATTGCATCACTGGAATTAGCTGGATTTGTAATTGGAGAAACAGTTCCTTTAAATGATGAAAAAGTAAAAGAAGGCGCCGTTATTCGAACGAGTCCGAAAGCGGGCAGGAAAGTTAAAAAAGGACAAGAGATAGATATTTATCAAAGCCTGGGGAAAGAAAAATATGAGCTGGATAATTATATTGGACAACAATATGAAGATGTTGTGAATCAGCTTGAAAAAGAAGGGTTTAAAAAAATAAACAAGGTAGAGCAGTTTGATGAAAATCAGCCTTCTGGAACAATACTTTCTCAAAATCTTTCAAAAGGGGAAGAAGTAGTGCCGGAAGATGCAGACATCGAATTTACCATCAGCAAAGGTGCAGAATATGTCAGGTTATCCGATTTAACTGGTTATACGAAAAAAGAGGTAAACGACTATGTGAATTCTGCCGGTCTATCTGTAGACTTTAAAGAAGAATATAGTGATACGGTGGATGAAGGAAAGGTGGTTTCCCATTCACCTGAAGCTGGTTTAAATGTAAGAAAAGGATCCCGTATTTCGATTGTTATTTCAAAGGGAGCAGAAACAATTCCGACGAAAGAGGTAACAGAGGAAATTACGATACCATATGAGCCTGCAGAAGAAGGAAAGCCGCAAGAAGTAATTATCTTTGTACAGGATCTGGATCATAATATGACGGAACCGTACGATACATTTACTATTAATGAAACAACAAAAAAAACAATCACTTTACGAGTTTCAAAGGATGATAAAGCAGGTTATAAAGTGATGCGAGATACAAATGTAATTCTTGATCAAGTAGTCCCATATCCAGATTAAGGAGCGTAGCTATTTATGCCTGAAGGCAAAATTATTAAAGCGTTAAGTGGATTTTATTATGTTCTAAGCGATGGAGTTGTCACCCAATGCCGAGGGCGTGGAGTTTTTCGGAAAAATAAAGTTACTCCATTAGTAGGAGATGAAGTAGTTTTTCAAGCTGAAAACGAAACAGACGGCTATATTTTGGAAGTGAAAGAACGAAAAAATGAATTAGTTAGACCTCCTATTGCTAATGTAGATCAAGCTATCCTTGTTTTTTCAAGTGTTGAGCCAGAATTCAGCACGGCATTATTGGACAGGTTCCTTGTATTAGTTGAATATAATCGAATTCAACCAATAATATGTATGACCAAAATGGATTTAGCTTCTGCTGAGCAGGTGGAAAAGATGAAAAAATATGCAGCCCATTATGAAGAAATTGGCTATCCAGTTATTCTAACATCATCGGAAACTGATGAAGGAATTCATTTGTTTACCCCCTATTTAAAGGGGAAAATTTCTGTGTTTGCTGGTCAATCTGGTGTTGGCAAATCCTCTTTATTAAATGCTATTCGACCAGAATTAGAATTAAAAACAGATGAAATTTCTTCCCATCTTGGCAGAGGAAAACATACAACACGTCATGTTGAACTCATTTCCATAGATGATGGGCTAGTTGCAGATACTCCTGGTTTCAGCTCATTAGAGTTTACGGAATTGGAATTAGCGGATGTAAACTATTGTTTTCCAGAAATAGAAAAAGCGAGCGAAAACTGTAAATTTAGAGGCTGTTTGCATCTTTCTGAACCAAAATGTGCAGTGAAAACAGAGGTGGAAGCAGGAGTAATTCCGGATTATCGATACGAGCATTATAAGGATTTTCTGCAGGAAATAAAAGAGCGCAAACCAAAATATTAGGTTTTGGCGCAGGATAAGGCAAACTTTAAGGCTGTTCTCACAGCCTTAAAGTTGCCCAGTAATTATTTTTCAAAAAACTGCAATTTGTAGAAATACTACACTCATGGGCATTAATGCTAATGCTCTTTTTTTGTATCATAAAATAATCATTTAAAATATAAGTTATGTAGGAGGGACAAGAATGAATATTCATATCATGGCAGGGGGACCAGAAAATTACATACCAGACCTTGCGCGCTACTCGAACGATGAGTCTGTTTGGATTGGGGTGGATCGAGGGGTTCTGTATTTATTAAAAAGGGATATTCCAGTAAAAACAGTGTTCGGTGATTTTGATTCAGTAAATGAACAAGAATGGCAAGAAATCATGGAGCATTCTTCCACCATAAATAAATTCAATCCAGAAAAAGATGAAACGGATATGGAATTGGCACTTAATTGGGCAGTAAAGAGACGCCCGGATACCATTCGTTTGTTTGGAGCAACTGGCGGACGATTGGATCATACAGTGGCAAATATTCAACTATTGTTAAAAGAAATAATGGGAGACTCCCACATACATATAGAAATAATTGATAAACAAAATATCGTATCTATCGTAACAGAAGGAACGCATACATTAAAAAGACAAGCGGATTATCCATATGTGTCATTCTTTCCGTACAGTACAAATATAGTAGGCCTAACATTGAAAGGTTTTAAATATCCTTTAAATGACCGGCATATTCCCGTCAGCAGTACACTATGTATTAGTAATGAACTTATTAGCGATTATGGTACTTTTTCTTTTACCAAAGGCATATTAATGGTAATAAGAAGTCATGATTAAGTATTATTTAAATAAAAAAAGTACTTATTTTTTGTTTTTGAATAGGATGTTAATGGTGTTACTGGTTTAATTTAGAGCATTAAGGAGGGACAGTATTCATGAGATTTTATACCATTAAATTGCCGAAATTTTTAGGAGGACTTGTCCGTGCGATGTTAGGAACATTTAAAAAAGAATAAAGGCGCTTGCACTTTGTTTCACAGACAACCTTTTACAATGTTTCGCTGAGGGAAAGAGAGAAGACCATGCTTTCCCTTGTTTTTAATGCGTAGTAAAAGAAAAAATGCATTATACAATCGATTATCCACAATCAATTGATAATGAAACCTTTCCGTTGTTCTATTTATAGCGATGTGAATTTTCTTAATAAAATATAAATAAAATAAAAAAGGACATAAAAATGTCCTTTTTTTGCTAAATAGTATTAGCTTGCCGTCTATTTAAGTTTTAAAGAATTTTATGTAGAAATAGAACTACGTAAAATTCAAAGTTGATCGAGACGTTTCGTATTCGATAAGAAATGAATAATTTTTGAACTTAGACGGGTGTCTAGTTCAAAAGTACTGGATGTACAAGTGACGGCGCTGCCACAGAATGTGGAGCTTCCGCATTTCTAATTATACGCGTTCAACTTTACCAGATTTAAGAGCTCTTGCAGAAACCCAAACACGTTTAGGTTTACCGTCTACTAAAATACGAACCTTTTGAAGGTTTGCTCCCCAAGTACGCTTGTTAGCATTCATCGCATGGGAACGAGCATTACCTGTAGTTGTTTTTCTACCAGTTACAACACATTTACGTGGCATGTATATTTCCCTCCTTATAACCAAAACTCTAAAAAAGAGTTTTTAAATTCATCGTTAGCAAATTAATCTTGAGAAATATGCTAAATAATCCTCATTAAAGATACTTTAATAATTTATCACACAACTACCTTGATTGCAATAGCTGTTATCAAAGCTTTCAAGAAAATTTCCTTGACATGGTATTTCTTCCTTTGTTTTATAAGAATTATTAGATTGATATATATTAGGTAGAGAGCTTGTATTTATTAATATGGAGAGTGATGATGGTCATCGGGTTAATATTCAAAGACGTCTTCCGCATTTCTTTGTAGCTAGGAAGGTTATTAGCCAATTTGGTACGGAGGTTAAAATAGCAGCCTCCGTACCAAATTGTCATATGCTTGTCACCGACAAGCAGACAACTTCCCCTTTTCAATTGTCCAACTGCTAATGAACTTCGCCCTTCTTCTTACGATAAGTCAACATCGAATCACTACGTTCTTCGTGTTTCCTTTATCACGTTTAACGGGCAGTAATTATTGCTAATTGCATAAAGTAAGGATATTAACTGCCCGTAAAAAACCTGATCGACTAAACTAACCATCAGGAAGAAAACCTCTCCTGATGGAAGGTTCGTCTTATCTCGTACGAAGTGCTCCGAAGTACAGGATGTACAAGTGCCGAAATTGCCACAGGACGTGGCGTACTTATTCGGCCAGTTCATATGCAGCAGCTAATCTGGCGTTTCCGCTTTTCTTTTTTAACTATCGCTTTTAAAAATTATTATGTTATAGTAAAATGTCAGTAGTCAAGGAGCAATACCGAAGGGGGAAAACTCATGTCCATTGAACTCAAAACAAATTTCGGACAAATAGATATTTCAACAGAAGTAATAGCTACTATTGCAGGTGGAGCAGCAATTGACTGTTACGGTATTGTTGGAATGGCTTCTAAGAATCAAATTAAAGACGGCCTGACTGATATTTTACGTAAGGAAAACTTTACGCGTGGAGTAATTGTTCGAAAAGTAAATGAAGAAGTGCATATTGATATGTACATCATAGTTAGCTATGGGACGAAAATCTCCGAGGTAGCGCATAATGTTCAATCAAAAGTGAAATATACACTTAATAAGACGGTTGGGCTTGCTGTTGACTCGGTTAATATTTACGTTCAAGGAGTTCGGGTAACGAATCCCTAGTGAGGAGGAAACATTGTGTCAATTACAGTTTTAGAAGGAAAGCGTTTTGCCCAAATGGTTATTCAAGGAGCAAACCATTTATCCTCTAATGCTAAATATGTAGATGCATTAAATGTTTTTCCTGTGCCTGATGGCGATACTGGGACAAATATGAATTTGTCGATGACATCTGGTGCTAAGGAAGTTCAAAATAATATTCAATCACATATCGGAAAGGTAGGCCAATCGCTTTCTAGAGGTTTGCTGATGGGAGCAAGGGGAAATTCAGGTGTTATTCTTTCTCAATTGTTTCGTGGATTTTCAAAGTTCATTGAACAGAAAGAAAGCATATCTGGAAAAGACTTTGCAAATGCTTTGCAATTTGGGGTTGAAACTGCATATAAAGCAGTAATGAAGCCAGTAGAGGGAACGATTTTAACAGTAGCAAAGGATGCTGCTAAAAAAGGTGTTCTATCAGCGGAAAATAATGACGATATTATAATGATTATGGAAGATGTAGTAAAAGAAGCAAATGCTTCGTTAAGCAGAACGCCTAATTTATTGCCAGTGCTAAAAGAAGTGGGAGTAGTAGACAGCGGTGGTCAAGGCCTTGTATTTGTATATGAAGGTTTTCTTGCGGAGCTTAAAGGGGAACAGCTGCCAGATACAGTGAAAGCGGTTGTATCCATGAATGAGCTTGTTAATGCTGAACATCATAAAAATGTTCACAGCTACATCAATACGGAAGATATTGAATTTGGATATTGTACAGAGTTTATGGTTCGTCTTGAAATAGACAAACTAGAAAATAGAGCCTTTTCAGAAGAGGATTTTAGACAACAATTAAGTCAATATGGAGATTCTTTATTAGTCATCGCAGATGATGAGCTTGTTAAAATACATATTCACTCAAATCAACCTGGAGAAGTATTGACTTTTGGTCAAAGCTACGGCAGCTTAGTTAAAATGAAAATTGAAAATATGCGGGAACAGCACAGCAGCTTAGTGGAAGGTGGAGAAAAAGAATCCTTTGATTCAACACCTGTATCAATAGATAATAAACCAAAAGAGTACGGCATTGTTTCAGTTTCCATGGGGAGTGGAATTGCAGAGCTTTTCCGCAGCATAGGTGCTGATAGTGTTATTGAAGGCGGACAAACAATGAATCCAAGTACAGAGGATATTGTTAAAGCGATTCAAAATGTCAACGCAAAAAAAGTATTTATTTTGCCAAATAATAAAAATATTATTATGGCAGCCGAACAAGCAGTTGATGTATTAGGAGAAAACGTTGTCGTTATACCGTCAAAAACGGTTCCTCAAGGCATGGCTGCATTGCTTGCCTTTAATCCATCGAATAAGTTGGATGGCAATACAAAAAGTATGACATCTGCTATGGATCATGTGAAAACTGGTCAAATAACCTATGCGGTAAGAGATACAAATATTGATGGTCTTCAAATTGTAAATGGAGACTTCATGGGCATTTCGGACGGTAAAATAGTGGTGAAAAGCAAAGAAAAGCTAGAAACTGCCAAAAATTTATTAACAAAAATGCTGGATGAGGATGCAGAAATTTTAACGATAATCAAAGGGGAAGATGCATCTGACGAAGAAGTAGAAACACTTGCTGCCTTTGTTGAAGAGGAATTTGATTATGTAGAAGTGGAAGTTCATGATGGCAAACAGCCATTATATGCTTTTATTTTTTCAATAGAATAATCTTGGAGAAGAAACTGTATGCTGTCGTAAAAGAAAGCATACAGTTTTTTTTATTGACAATGAAAATATAATAGGGAAAAAGGAAATACATTTCCTTACAGAGTGAAGAAAAAGTAGTATTTGCACAAACAGCAGGATGATTGAGACTTGAAGGATGCAAGTCAATTGACGAAGACATAAGGCAGTAAAGAAGTTAGTCGATTTTCTTTGATTGCGTACTTAGTCAACCATCTTCTATTACTAGGTAATTAGCATCCGAATAAGGAGAACAGCGAAGAAATCGAGCGTTTGTCGACAGCCTGAAAAGAAATAAATTGCATGAACAAATAGACAAAAGAAAGAAGTAAAATAAGATAGGCATATGGTATGATTAAAGGAAAAGAAATGATAAAGTGAACCTTTTCCATCAATGGGGGTTTTCTTCATCCCCCACTGATGAAAAGCTTGCGTTCCAAAGGATGTGGATCACACAAACGTTGCCACATGAAGTGGCGACTTTAGTTTGTGTACCTAATATCGGACCTTTACGGGCCGTTATCCCCATCTTACTTCCTCGATTTCACAGCATTTTAAGGTGGAGGGTGTACTGCTCGTTAAGAGTGGGATAAATTAGCTCCATTAAATTAGAATAGTCATTACTTTAACTATTGAATGAATTTATATTTATATACTTATTGCTTTTTTATGTAATTTGAACGTTTTTACTTAATGGGAAGGGAGAATAAAAGAAATGAAATTTAAAAGTGTATTTGATATTATTGGTCCCGTTATGATTGGTCCTTCCAGTTCGCACACAGCAGGAGCTGTACGGATTGGCAGGGTGGCTAGAAGTTTGTTTGAAAGACAGCCGAAATGGGCGCATATTCATTTTTATGGCTCCTTTGCTGAAACGTTTAAAGGACATGGAACGGATATTGCCATAATCGGAGGTTTGCTGGATTTTGATACATTTGAGGAAAGAATCAAAAATTCCCTGCAAATTGCACAAGAAAATGGCATGAATGTATCCTTTCATATAGAAGATGCCATCCCGTTGCACCCCAATACAGCAAGAATTCATATTGGGGATGAAAAAGGGGAATTGGAGCTTGTAGGTCTATCTATTGGTGGAGGGAAAATTGAGATTACCGAACTTAACGGGTTTCAACTTAAATTATCAGGCCATCATCCAGCAATTTTGGTAGTGCATAATGATCGTTTTGGTGCGATTGCGAAAGTAAGCAATATATTAGCAAAATATGAAATTAATATCGGTCATATGGAAGTAAGCCGAAAAGAAAAGGGAATGCTTGCATTAATGACAATTGAAGTAGATCAAAATATTGAGGAAGCAATATTAAAAGAAATAGAAAAATTGGATTCTATTGAAAAAGTAACAAGAATTGTTGAGTAAGTCTTGCTAGGAGGGATAGATATGTTTCGTAATGTGGCAGAATTAGTAGAAGAGGCAAAAAAGAAAAGATTGCCAATATCTGAATTAATGATACTGCAGGAGATGGAAGCAACCGGGAAAGAAAGAAGAGAGATTATTGCACAAATGGATATTAATTTAAGCGTTATGGAACAAGCGGTAGAACGGGGGTTAAATGGTGTGCACTCTTATTCTGGGTTGACAGGCGGAGATGCTGTACTGCTTCAAAGTTATATCGAAAAAGGAAATTACATTTCTGGAGAAGTGATATTGGATGCAGTGAGCAAAGCTGTTGCGACGAATGAGGTGAATGCAGCGATGGGAACTATTTGCGCGACCCCAACCGCTGGATCAGCAGGAGTAGTGCCAGGCACTTTATTTGCAGTGAAAAATAAATTAAATCCAACAAGAGAACAGATGGTGGCATTTCTATTTACGGCAGGAGCATTTGGATTAGTTGTTGCAAATAATGCAAGCATTTCTGGAGCAGAAGGGGGCTGTCAGGCAGAAGTTGGATCAGCTGCCGGCATGGCGTCAGCTGCTATTGTGGAGATGGCAGGGGGAACTCCAGAGCAAAGTGCTAATGCAATGGCCATTACATTAAAAAATATGCTTGGATTAGTTTGTGATCCGGTTGCTGGGTTAGTAGAAGTACCGTGTGTAAAAAGAAATGCAATGGGAGCGGCTAATGCGATGATTGCTGCAGATATGGCCCTTGCAGGTATTACGAGCCGAATACCTTGTGATGAAGTGATTGACAGCATGTACCGGATTGGATTGTCGATGCCTGCTGCGTTAAAAGAAACAGCGCAAGGCGGATTGGCAGCAACACCAACTGCACGCAGATTAGAAGCAGAAATCTTTGGGAAAGCAGTGCAGTAAAGTGAATGACGTATTGAATCAAACAATAGACAATATAAAAGGCATCGGTTCAGAAACAAAAAAACAATTAGAAGATATGAACATTCAGACGATACATGATCTGCTTGAATACTTTCCGTATCGATACGAAGACTACCGACTGCGCAGCCTAGAAGAGATTAAACATGAAGAAAAGGTGACGGTAGAAGGGAAGATTCATAGTGAACCGTCCCTCGTTTTTTACGGGAAAAAGCGATCAAGATTAACAATTAAACTATTAGTGGAGAATTATTTAATCAGTGTTGTGTTTTTTAATCAGCATTATTTAAAAAGTAAACTTGCCGTTAATCAAATTGTTACGGTAACTGGAAAGTGGGACCAGCATAGGCAGACAATTAGTGCAAACCATTTGCAAATTGGCAGCAATCAAAAAGCCCAGGACTTTGAACCGGTATATACAGTAAAAGGAAATATTACGGTTAAGGGATTAAGAAAGTTTATTTCTATCGCTTTATCACAATATAAAGACAGCATTGAAGAAATATTTCCAGATTCTTTATTATCTAAATATCGTCTCCTTCCAAGAAAAGAGGCTCTACATACGATTCATTTTCCAGCAAGCAGAGAAGAATTAAAACAAGCTAGGCGCCGTTTTGTTTATGAAGAATTTTTGCTGTTTCAATTGAAAATGCAGGCATTGAGAAAATATGAACGGGAGCACTCCCGAGGAATCATACAGCAATATAAATTAGAACTATTAAAAGAGTTTATTGATAGCCTGCCATTTCCGTTAACGAATGCGCAAAAAAGAGTTGTAAATGAAATCTTAAAAGATATGAAAAGTCCTTTTCGGATGAATCGACTTTTACAAGGGGATGTTGGTTCAGGAAAAACAGTTGTTGCAGCAATTGTTCTCTATGCTACTATTCTTTCCGGCAATCAAGGGGCATTAATGGTCCCAACGGAAATTTTGGCAGAACAGCATGCAGATTCATTGCAAAAAATGTTTGAGCCTTTTGGCATTGTATGTGCCTTATTAACAAGTTCAGTAAAAGGCAAAAAAAGAAAAGCTTTATTGCAAGCGTTGAAAGAAGGTAATATTCACGTGTTAATTGGTACACACGCCCTTATTCAAGAGGAAGTGGTATTTCAATCATTGGGATTGGTTATTACCGATGAGCAGCATCGCTTTGGGGTGAATCAGCGAAGGGTGCTCCGGGAAAAAGGAGAAAATCCAGATGTCCTCTTTATGACAGCAACCCCTATTCCGCGAACACTTGCTATCACGGTATTTGGGGAGATGGATGTCAGCATCATTGATGAAATGCCCGCAGGAAGAAAAAGCATTGAAACATACTGGGCTAAACATGAAATGCTGACTAGGATTTTGCAATTTATGGAGAAGGAACTTTCCCAGGGGCGGCAAAGCTATGTCATTTGCCCCCTTATCGAAGAATCAGAAAAACTCGATGTTCAAAATGCATTGGATGTACATGCATCCCTTTCAACTTTTTTTCAAAACCGCTACGAAGTGGGACTAATGCATGGAAAACTGCATCCCGATGAAAAAGACGACATAATGAAGAGGTTCAGCAGCAATACGATTCAAATACTTGTCAGCACAACGGTAGTGGAAGTTGGCGTAAATGTGCCAAATGCTACCTTTATGCTGATTTATGATGCAGAACGATTCGGGTTATCCCAGCTTCACCAGCTTCGCGGACGAGTAGGACGTGGAGATGTCCAGTCGTATTGTGTTTTAATGGCAGATCCAAAAACAGATGTCGGCAAAGAACGAATGAAAATTATGACCGAAACAAATGATGGATTTGTACTCAGTGAAAAAGACTTAGAACTGAGAGGACCTGGGGATTTTTTCGGCAAAAAACAAAGTGGACTGCCAGAATTTAAGATGGCAGATATGGTTCATGATTATCGAGTTTTAGAAACTGCCAGAAATGATGCAGCAATGCTCATTCAGTCATCAGCATTTTGGGAGGGGGCTGAATATAAGCATCTGCGGAAATTATTGACAGAAACAGGCGTATTTACTGGAGAAAAATTAGATTAATATACATGGATGAAACGAATAGAAAACAGATGCCTTCCGCTTTTCTTGTTGTCCAGCAGAAGGCGCCCAGCGGCTAATGAACTTCACACTTCTCCTTACGATAAGTCAACATCGAATCACTACGTTCTTGTGTTTCCTTTATCACGTTTAACGGGCAGTAATCTAGTGCTAAATAAATGGATGAAGGTTAAAAAACTGCCCGTAAAAACCTGATCGGCTCAACTAACCATCAGGAAAGAGCACCCTGATGGAAGGTTCGCCTTATCTCATACGAAGTGCTCCGATGTACAGGATGTACAAGTGCCGATGTTGCTACAGGACGTAGCGTTCTTAATCGGCCAGTTCATACGCCGCTAAACGGGCGTCTTCCGCTTTTCTGTGTAGAGGCAAACTTCAACTTGCAATCTACTTTTTTTTTTTATATACTACTATTAGTACCTAGTCTTAATATCATGGACGGTGATGCAAATGAGAAGAAATAAAAAGGAACGTCAGCAGCTCCTGCTTGGAACAATAAAGGAGACTCCTTTTATTACAGATGAAGATTTGGCAGAAAAGTTCTCTGTTAGTGTGCAAACCATTCGCCTTGATCGTTTGGAATTATCGATTCCTGAATTAAGAGAACGGATTAAAAATGTTGCAGAAAAAACATTCGACGATGAAGTGAAGTCATTGCCACTAGAGGAAGTAATAGGAGAAATCATCGATATGGATTTAGACAGGTCAGCTATTTCCATATTTGAAGTAAATAAAGAACATGTTTTTAAGCGTAACGGCATCGCGAGAGGACATTATTTATTTGCACAAGCAAATTCATTGGCTGTAGCACTTATTAACGTGGATTTTGCCCTTACTGCAAAAGCGAATATTCATTTTACACGATCTGTTAAATTGGGAGATCGAATCATAGCAAAAGCAAAAGTGGTTAAAATAGATGCAGAGAATGGCAGAACATTTGTAGAGGTAAATAGTTTTGTTAACTCAGAACGAGTCTTTAAAGGCGAGTTTGAAATGTATCGTGCAAAAAATAATGGTTAACAGGAGATACGGATATGAAAATTGCAATAGATGCAATGGGTGGAGATCACGCACCGAAAGAAATAGTTTTAGGAGCGGAAAAAGCGGTCCAGGCATTTAATGATTTGGAGCTTATTCTCGTAGGGGACGAAAACCAAATCCAAACTTATTTAACGAACAGGGAAAGAATCCAAATCATTCATACGGATGAAAAAATCCTTTCAACAGATGAGCCGGTGCGTGCCGTCCGCAAAAAAAAGAATGCAAGCATGGTGCTTGGCGCTAATCAAGTAAAAGAAGGAAAAGCAGATGCCTTTATTTCTGCTGGGAATACAGGTGCCTTAATGGCTGCAGGACTATTTATCATTGGAAGAATTGATGGAATTGAGCGTCCAGCCCTTTCCCCTACCTTGCCAACAATTTCCGGAGATGGATTTTTATTATTAGATGTTGGTGCCAATGTAGATGCTAAAGCCAATCATTTGGAACAATATGCAATAATGGGAAGTATTTATACTGAAAAAGTTCTGGGCATTGAAAATCCAAGAGTTGGATTATTGAATATTGGAACAGAAGAGACTAAAGGAAATGAATTAACGAAAAAAACATTTGAACTTTTACAGCAAAACAACCATATTCATTTTATCGGAAATGTGGAAGCAAGAGAGTTGTTGGATGGAATTTGCGATGTTGTTGTAACAGACGGTTTTACTGGGAATATGGTATTAAAGACGATAGAAGGAACGGCTTTATCCATGTTTAAAATGTTAAAATCCGCGCTTACAAGCAATCTGAAAACAAAGCTTGCTGCAGGTATTTTAAAACCGAATTTAAAAGAGCTCCGGAATAAGCTTGATTATTCCGAATATGGCGGTGCTGCGCTGTTCGGTTTAAAGGCGCCTGTTATTAAAGCGCATGGTTCTTCTGACAGCAATGCGATTTATAATGCCATCAGACAGGCAAGAGAAGTCGTACAGTCTGAAGTAATCAATACAATTAAATCAGCAGTTGAGATTAAAAAAACAAAAATATAGAAGATTGAAAAATATTATTTCAAATTTTTACATACTATAGCATATCTTTTAAGGTAGAAGCAGGATCAGTAAAAGGATAGAAGAAAGGACGTATCTTATTTATGGGTAAAATTGCATTTGTATTTCCAGGTCAAGGTTCTCAAACAGTCGGAATGGGAAAAGAGTTGGCTGAACATTATGAAGCAGCATCATCTCTTTTTAAAAAAGCAGATGAGAAGCTGAATTTTCCGTTAAGCCAATTGATTTTCGAAGGTCCAAAAGAAGAATTGACATTAACGTATAATACACAGCCAGCGCTTTTAACGACAAGCATGGCGCTACTTGAGCATTTTAAACAATATGGCGTAAAAGCAGATTATGTTGCAGGACATAGCTTGGGAGAATACTCTGCACTTGTGGCAAGTGGTGTTTTGACTTTTGAAGATGCGGTGTATGCGGTGCGTAAACGTGGTGAATATATGCAAGAAGCAGTGCCGGCAGGAGAAGGTGCAATGGCTGCCGTTTTAGGATTAGATCGAAAAATTTTAGCAGAAGTAACGGAGGCTGTTACAAAAGAAGGACATTCTGTACAGTTGGCAAATTTAAATTGTCCTGGACAAATCGTTATTTCTGGTACAGCAAAAGGAATTGAATATGCTTGTGAAAGGGCAAAAGAAGCCGGCGCTAAAAGGGCAATTCCTTTAGACGTAAGCGGACCGTTTCATTCGGAACTAATGAAACCTGCTGCAGATAAATTTTCGGAATGTTTAGAGGCGATAAGCATGGAGGATGCAAAGATTCCTGTTATTGCGAACGTCTCTGCAGATACGGTGGAACAAAAGGAGACGATACAGAAACTTTTAATTGAACAATTGTATTCCTCCGTATTATGGGAAGACTCTGTGAATAAAATGGTAGAATTAGGTGTGGATACATTTGTTGAAATCGGACCAGGCAAGGTGTTGGCAGGGTTAGTGAAAAAGATTAATCGAAATGTGCGGATTTTCTCTGTTTATGATGAAGAAACGAGCAAATCAGCTGCTGCTGCAATAAAGGAGGGAAATTAAGATGAAATTAGCTGGGAAAACAGCATTAGTAACAGGTGCCTCTAGAGGCATCGGCAAGTCAATCGCATTAGAGCTTGCAAAACAAGGTGCTAATATCGCTGTAAATTATGCTGGAAGTGTCGATCGTGCAAACGAAGTCGTTCAAGAAATAAAAGCAATAGGAAGAGAAGCGATTGCGATACAATGTGATGTATCAAATAGTGATTCTGTTGCAGATATGATTAAGCAAACGCTTGATGCTTTTGGCACGATTGATGTTTTAATAAATAATGCAGGCATTACAAAAGACAATTTATTAATGCGCATGAAGGAATCTGAGTGGGACGATGTAATTAACACGAACCTTAAAGGGGTTTTCCTTTGTACAAAAGCTGTTACCCGTCCAATGATGAAGCAAAGAAAAGGCCGCATTATTAATATTACGTCTATTGTTGGCGTAACTGGAAATCCTGGGCAAGCAAATTATGTTGCAGCAAAAGCAGGAGTAATCGGTTTTACAAAAACAACAGCAAAAGAGCTTGCTCAAAGAAACATTACAGTTAATGCGATTGCACCAGGTTTTATCACTACAGATATGACGGATAAGCTTTCTGATGATGTGAAGCAAGCAATGCTTAGTCAAATTCCTCTAGGAGCCTTTGGAAATCCTGAAGACATTGCAAATGCCGTTGTTTTCTTAGCATCAGATGAAAGTGGGTATATTACTGGCCAAACATTGCATATAGATGGTGGTATGTATATGTAATCATAAAAAGTGGCTTAAATTTCGGTGTTAAGCCATTTTTAATAGAACTGTAAAAAAAAGAGCATTTATTATTTGATAAAAATACTCTATAATGCATTTGAGAGGAGGTGAATAGAAAATGGCAGATGTATTAGAACGTGTAACTAAAATCGTTGTTGATCGTCTTGGTGTAGAAGAATCTGAAGTGAAACTTGAAGCTTCTTTTAAAGATGATTTAGGTGCAGACTCTCTAGATGTAGTAGAACTAGTAATGGAATTAGAAGATGAGTTTGATATGGAGATCTCTGACGACGACGCTGAAAAGATTGCTACAGTAGGTGACGCTGTTAATTACATAAGTAATCGTTAAGTCGCAACTTTAAAGCTCCGTTTACAGCGGAGCTTTCAGTGTGTAGTTAATGTGAATTTTAATCACTTTTCAGAAAGTCTGACAAGGTGTTGATTATCCTTCGCAAGAATGATGATACAGTGAACCTTCCATCAGTGGGGGGCTTCATCCCACACTGATGGAAAGCTTGCGGTTCACAGGATGTGGATCACACAAACGTTGCCACAGGAAGTGGCGACATTAGTTTGTGTACCTCCCTCGGACCTTTACGGGCAGTTATCCCACACCTAGCTTCCTTGATTTCTCAGCATCTTGAGGTGAAGGCTTACTGCACGTTAAGAGTGGGATAAACGCTTGGAAAGAAAAAACTTTCCAAGTTTCTTTGCGTTTTTTATGTTTTATACTTAAACTTGAAATGGATATGCAAACTTAGGGCTAAGGTGGAGGCAAAATGCGAGGCAGTGGAAAAGAAAAAAGAACAATTCGTCCAAATGATAAAAAAATAAAAGAATTACAACAAAAAATTGACATTCCTTTTAAGAATGAAAAATTATTAAAACAAGCTTTTACCCATTCATCATATGTGAATGAGCATCGTAGAAAACCGCATGAAGATAACGAAAGACTTGAATTTCTAGGAGATGCAGTGTTAGAACTGACTGTTTCACAATTCCTGTTTAAGAAATATCCAATGATGAGCGAAGGAGAATTAACAAAGCTGCGGGCTGCCATAGTATGCGAACCATCTCTTGTTACCTTTGCAAATGAACTGTCTTTTGGCAGTTTTGTATTGTTGGGAAAAGGAGAAGAAATGACTGGCGGCAGAACAAGACCTGCATTGCTGGCAGATGTTTTTGAAGCATTTATTGGTTCTCTTTATTTAGATCAAGGAATGGAAACAGTAATAAATTTTTTAGAGAAAGTCATTTTTCCGAAAATAAATGCCGGTGCTTTTTCTCATGTGATGGATTTTAAAAGTCAACTTCAAGAATATGTACAGCGGGATGCTTTTGGTATTATTGAATATCGAATATTAATGGAAAAAGGACCAGCGCATAACAGAGAATTTGTTTCCCAAGTATTTTTAAACAGCAAAGAACTTGGAACTGGTACAGGACGTTCAAAAAAAGAAGCAGAACAGCACGCGGCTCAAATGGCTTTATCCATGCTGAAAACGGAAATTCCGAGCAAAGATAAACCTGCAAAAAAGGAACAAGCGTGCAGAGAAGAGAAAGACAAAAATTTGTAATTCTTAATCACCAAAATAGAAAACAACAGGAAAAAACACGCAGAAGAACTGGGGGTGAGGAAGATGTTTTTAAAAAGGTTGGACGTAATAGGATTTAAATCTTTTGCTGACCGGATTTCTGTAGATTTTGTACCAGGGGTAACTGCGGTTGTTGGTCCGAATGGAAGTGGAAAAAGCAATATTACCGATGCGATTAGATGGGTTCTGGGAGAACAATCAGCAAGATCACTAAGGGGCAGCAAAATGGAGGATGTAATTTTTGCTGGAAGTGATACACGAAAAGCTGTGAATTTTGCAGAGGTATCTTTAACATTAGAAAATGAGGATCATTTTCTTCCGTTGGATTTTCATGAAGTAAGTGTAACAAGAAGAGTATTCCGTTCTGGAGAAAGCGAATTTCTTATTAATAAACAAACTTGCCGATTAAAAGATATTATTGATTTATTTATGGATTCTGGTTTAGGAAGAGAAGCATTTTCCATTATCAGTCAAGGGAAAGTGGAAGAAATCTTAAACAGTAAAGCGGAAGAGCGCCGTTCCATTTTTGAAGAAGCAGCAGGTGTTTTAAAATATAAAACAAGAAAAAAGAAAGCGGAAAGCAAGCTGGTCGAAACAGAGGAAAACTTAAATCGTGTAAACGATATTCTGTTTGAATTAGAAGGCCAAGTTGAACCGCTTAAGATCCAAAGCTCCATTGCAAAAGATTATCTAGAGAAAAAAGAAAATTTGGAACAAATCGAAGTAGCACTAATGGTTTACGATATTGAAGAAGCACATAAAAAATATGAACAAGTCTCAAAACAGTTGACAGCGTATAAAGAAGATGAATTAAAGCTGTCTTCCTTGCTGCAAGGGAAAGAAGCAAAAATGGAAGAAACAAAAAACCATATTGCTGCACTAGATGAATCAATTGACGAACTTCAACAAGTGCTACTGCTGGCTAGTGAAGAGCTGGAGAAGTTAGAAGGAAAAAAAGAAGTTTTAAAGGAAAGAAAAAAGAATGCAACTCAAAACCGTGAACAGCTCGAAAAAAACAGATATGAGCTGGAGTTAAGGGTGAAGGAACTAAAAGCAGAAAAAAGCAATCAGCTCCTATTAGTAGAAAAGCTTCAAGCAGAAACGAAAAAAATTAATGAATCACTAAAGAAACATGATACAGCACTTCATTTATTTAATGAGAATTTAGAAGAAAAAATTGATACATTAAAAAGTGATTATATTGAGCTTTTAAATGAACAGGCAGCAGTTAAAAATGAAATAAACTATATAAAACAGCAGCTGGAAAATTATGACCGGCGGACAATGCAGCTGGAAGCAGATAATGCAAAATACACGACGGAAAGACAGGAAATACAAGAGAAACACCAAGCAATGATGCAAAGGCAGAAGCAGCTGTCAGAAGAACTGGATCTTGTGGAGGCTTCATTGGCGGAAAAGCAAGCGTCCGTTCATGATATACAAGAAAAGCTGCAAAAAATTGAAAAATCAATGTATCAATCATATCAATTTGTTCAACAGGCAAAATCTCGAAAAGAAATGCTGGAAGAATTAGAAGACGATTATGCAGGGTTTTTTCAAGGGGTTAAAGAGGTTTTAAAAGCGAGAGGCAAATCATTAGACGGAATTCATGGTGCAATTGCGGAGCTAATGCAAGTACCGAAAAAATACAGTATTAGCATGGAAATTGCCCTTGGAGGAAGCATGCAGCATATTGTGGTGGAAAGCGAACAAAATGGACGTCATGCAATTTCTTTTTTAAAGAAAAACAATTTTGGCCGTGCTACCTTTTTGCCAATGAATGTAATAAGGGGAAAATCACTGGCTGAATCACAGCTTCGTTTAATCCAAAATCATTCATCTTTTGTTGGAATTGCGGCAGATCTTATTAGCTGCGATTCCAAATATACGGATATTATGCGCAATTTATTAGGTAATGTTGTAATTACAAAAGATTTAAAAGGCGCCAATGAAATGGCGAAGCTTTTGCAGTATCGCTCACGATTCGTTACTTTAGAAGGGGAAATTGTGAATCCAGGCGGTTCCATGACAGGTGGTGCCATCAAACAAAAAAGCGCTTCTATTCTAACCCGTAAAGGGGAGTTGGAAGACTTAAAAGCAAAGATTTTTGAGATGGAAAAAACCTCCCTAAAATTAGAAGACCAGCTAAAAAAGGGGAAGCACACGCTGCAAATAGAAGAGGAAAGCTTGGAAAAAATTCGTGTTCATGCAGAGGATCTTCGTTTTCAAATGCAATCAAGAAAAGATGATTTAAAGGAAATAGAATTCGAAGAAAGAACAATGAATGAAAAATTATCTTTGTATGACCGCAATAAAGCAGACTTTATTCAAGAAAATCAAACATTAAAAAGCAGGCAAGATGAGTTAATCCATTCGTTGGAAACAATGAAGCAAAAAATTGCACAAGTGGATCAGGAAATAGCGATTTTAACAGATAAGAAAAATAAACAAAACTTATCGAAAGAAACGGTTGTAAAAGAAATGGGAGAATTTAGGGTGCAATTTGCTGCTATAAAACAGCAGTTGACACATGAAGAAGAGAGGCTTTCCCTTCAAACAAAAGAATTAAAAGAAAATGAAGAAAAATGGGCAAATGTAAAAGATGATTTAGAATTGTTGTCTTCTGAAATGACGACAAGCCATTCTGGGGAAGAATATTTAGAAAGTGCTGCCGCCCAAAAGCTAGCAGAAAAAAATGAAACGATTAAGCTTATTTCCATTAGGCGGGAAGAAAGACTTGAACTGCAGATGACAATGGAAGAATTGGAACTGGATACAAAGGAACAGCGACGTATTCACCGTGGATTAGTACAGGCTTTAAATGATGAAGAAGTAAAATTGAATCGCATTGATGTGGAGCTGGATACTAGACTTTTGAACCTTCGCGAAGAGTATATGATGACATTTGAAGGAGCAAAAGAAGAATTTCCTTTGACAATTGAAGTTGATGAAGCACGCAAAAAGGTCAAGCTGATAAAATTAGCGATTGAAGAATTGGGAACGGTCAATTTAGGTGCGATTGAAGAATACGAAAGAATTTCCGAGCGCCATGACTTTTTGCTAGAGCAAAAAACAGATTTAGAAAACGCTAAGGATACTCTCTACCAAGTGATTGATGAGATGGACGATGAAATGAAGAAAAGATTTGAGCAAACATTTAATGCAATAAAAGCTCATTTTGAACCGGTATTTCAAGCATTATTTGGTGGAGGACGTGCTGATCTGCGTTTAACTAATCCTGAAGATCTTTTAAACACAGGCGTTGAAATTGTCGCTCAGCCTCCGGGGAAAAAACTTCAAAACCTAGGGCTTTTATCAGGTGGAGAAAGAGCATTAACTGCGATAGCACTATTATTTTCTATTCTAAAGGTTCGTCCAGTGCCATTTTGTATTTTAGATGAAGTGGAAGCAGCTTTAGATGAAGCAAATGTATTCCGATTCAGTTCTTATCTAAAGTCTTACAGCAGTGAGACTCAGTTTATTGTTATTACCCATCGAAAAGGCACAATGGAAGAAGCAGATGTACTTTACGGTGTTACCATGCAGGAATCTGGTGTTTCCAAATTAGTATCTGTTAGATTAAGCGAAATGGACAGCCTTGTTGCGAACTAACCAATCTTTTCGGCACTGATATCCTGTTGTCTTTTAGATAAATGGATGCTAAAAGAGTCACAGGACAACTGCAGAAAAACTGCCAATACACAGATTATCGCACATAGGAACGTGCAAGATAAAAGAAACTTCCATATTAATCAAATTTGTGCCATGACGCATGAAAAGAAGCAGTCTCCCTGTTTTTTAGCGCAGAGCAGCCGCCGGCATATACACGAAGACTCCTATGGGATTAGCGGGACAGCTGAGACCCCACAGGAGTGCTAGCGACGAGGAGGCTTGGCGCCGCCCCATGGAAAGAGAAGTGTATGCCGGCTGCGGACTACTCACAAGAACATCACACTTTTCAGGGTAGCCTATTAATAAATTAGACCAGTCTGTATGGCAAAGATCAAAGGAGCATGAACTTTTCAAAAAGTATTAGAATTTATCAATTCACGTTAGATTACTTTTTAGCTTCAGCGCCTAGCCCCTTGCGAAAGATAACCTCCGGAATCTAAACATAAAGGAAACTTTGAGTCCAGAGAACATTATTCTTCCAGATTGAACAAGGTGTTTGAGCTTTACAGAAAAGGTAAGGAAGTATATTTTTTTGAACTTAATCAGTGTCTAGCTCCAGCGCCTACTGCCTAACGTACTTCAGGACCCCTCCCTACGATAAGTCAACATCGATTCGCTATCGCTCGTCGTGTTTCCTTTATCTCAGTCGAAGTCCTTCCGAAGTACAGGATGTATAAGTGCCGATGTTGCCACAGGAAGTGGCGAACTTAATCGGCCAGTCCGTATGGCAATAATCAAGGTGCTTGCGCTTTTCTAAAGAAAGAAGGGATAATATGAGTTTTTTTAAAAAGTTAAAAGAAAAAATGTCGCAGCAGACAACTGCTGTTTCGGAAAAATTTAAAGATGGCTTATCGAAAACAAGAAATAACTTTTCGGAAAAAATGAATGATCTTGTTTCACGCTATAGAAAAGTAGATGAAGATTTCTTCGAAGAACTGGAAGAAATTTTAATTGGTGCGGATGTTGGCTTTGACACGGTGATGGAGCTAATTGATGAATTAAAAAAAGAAGTAAAGCGAAAAAATATCCAAGATCCAAAAGAAGTACAATCTGTTATTTCGGAAAAACTTGTCAGCATTTATGAAAATGGCGATGATTCTTCTTCAGCTATTAATGTGCAAAAGGATGGATTGACGGTAATTCTATTTGTTGGGGTAAACGGTGTTGGAAAAACGACAACAATCGGAAAACTTGCCCATCAATATAAATCGCAAGGTAAAAAGGTGCTGTTGGCTGCTGGCGATACTTTTCGGGCAGGCGCCATTGAGCAGCTTGAAGTATGGGGTGAACGAGTAGGAGTTGAAGTCATTAAACAAGTAGCAGGGTCTGATCCAGCAGCAGTAATGTATGATGCTGTGCATGCAGCGAAATCACGTAATGCAGACATTTTATTATGTGATACTGCTGGCCGCCTGCAAAATAAAGTGAATTTAATGAATGAGTTGGCAAAAGTAAAAAAAGTAATTGAAAGAGAAATTCCAGGAGCTCCTCATGAAGTATTATTAGTGCTGGACGCAACGACAGGGCAAAATGCGCTTGTGCAGGCTAAGACATTTAAAGAAGCGACCAATGTAAATGGCATTGTCTTGACTAAATTAGACGGAACAGCAAAGGGCGGCATTGTATTAGCGATTCGCAATGAACTCCATATTCCAGTTAAATTAGTAGGATTAGGAGAAAAAATGGATGATCTGCAGCCATTCGATCCAGAAAAATATGTATACGGATTATTTTCTAATTTAGTGGAAGAAACAGAAGAATAAAGGAAACTTAAAATGGGTTTCTTAATGCACATTGATGTGCAGTTATCCTATTGCTTAAAAGCTGATTGCAGATAGATGCAGTCAGCTTTTTTATGGTTATAAGTTTAAGAATAACCCTTAAAAGTTATTGTTTTTTTGTTGATAAAAAAATAAAAAAGGAACCATACTAAAAACAATAAAAATGTTCTTAAGGAGTAGATCTTAATGTTTATTGAAATCATTGTTATATCGGTTATCGTATATGGTATTTTTCTTGCTGTAAAAGGTCATAAAATACAATATCATGCATTTTCAAAATTAGGAGCAACATTGAAAAATCGAGAGTGGGTTCAAAAAGAATCAGAGCAACTTCTAACAACGGAAGAAGAAGTTCTATTTTTAACTAGTTTATCCGGCATTAGAATGAAAATTATTGGAGTGTTATTAATCGCCATTCCATGCAGTCTACTAATGTTGCTGAATATGTTCTAAATAGAAAATAAATGGATGGAAGAATAGAGGTTTATCCATAACAGCAGAGTGTAGCCCTATCCTTTTCTAATCCTCTTTGTTTGTCCACACCTCTACATATTTGTTTTATCCATTCAACTCTAACATCTAAATTTCAGTAACACATTGTTGCTCATTTCAAAATAACGTAAATTTCCCCATAGCTTTGTAAAGATAAAATCTTGACATATAATGATATACTGTGTAGAATAATCGATGTAAAGGCTTTTGACTTAACATGGGGGTATTTTCGATGCTTGAAAAAACAACACGAATGAATTATCTTTTCGATTTCTATCAGTCGTTGTTGACACCAAAGCAACGAAGCTATATGTCTCTTTATTATTTGGATGATTATTCTCTTGGTGAAATTGCCGACGAATATGATGTAAGTCGTCAAGCAGTGTATGATAATATTAAACGTACAGAAACCATGCTTGAGGAATATGAGAATAAATTATTACTCCTTCAGAAGTTTCAAGAGCGTACAGTACTTTTTGCGCAAATGAAAGAGTTGTTAAAAAACGATACTCCTTCGGTTTCAGCGTTGCAGAAAGCAATATTCGAGCTGGAGAAATTAGATTAAGGAGGCGGCATAATGGCATTTGAAGGTTTAGCTGACCGACTGCAGAATACGATTCAAAAAATTCGCGGAAAAGGGAAAGTAAATGAAGCGGATGTAAAAGAAATGATGCGTGAAGTCCGACTTGCATTGCTGGAGGCGGACGTTAACTTTAAAGTTGTTAAAGAATTCGTAAAAAAAGTTAGTGAACGAGCAGTTGGACAAGAAGTGCTGAAAAGTTTAACTCCTGGGCAGCAAGTTATTAAAGTAGTAAAAGAAGAGCTGACTGAATTAATGGGGGGAGAACAAAGCAAAATTGCTGTTTCCAATCGTCCTCCTACGGTTATTATGATGGTTGGATTGCAAGGGGCAGGAAAAACCACCACTACCGGAAAGCTCGCTAATTTGCTGCGCAAACAATACAATCGAAAACCACTCCTTGTTGCGGCAGATATTTATCGCCCAGCTGCAATTAAACAGCTGGAGACATTAGGAAAACAGCTTGATTTCCCTGTGTTTTCTCTAGGTGATCAAGTTAGCCCTGTGGAAATTGCCAAACAAGCTATTGCAAAAGCAAAAGAAGATCATCATGATTATGTTTTAATTGATACAGCAGGTCGTCTTCATGTTGACGAATCTTTAATGGATGAATTAAAACAAATCAAAGAGCTTTCAAAACCAGATGAAATCTTTTTAGTTGTGGACGCAATGACAGGACAAGACGCGGTAAATGTTGCAGGCAGCTTTAATGAGCAGCTTGGACTTACTGGTGTTGTGTTGACAAAATTAGATGGTGATACTCGAGGCGGAGCAGCACTTTCTATCCGTTCCGTTACAAAAACACCGATTAAGTTTGTCGGTCTGGGAGAAAAAATGGACGCTTTAGAGCCATTTCATCCAGAACGAATGGCTTCCCGTATTCTCGGAATGGGGGATGTTTTGAGCTTAATCGAGAAGGCTCAGTTGAATGTGGATGAAGAAAAAGCGAAAGAGCTTGAAAAGAAAATGAAAAATGCTTCATTCACTTTAGACGATTTTCTTGATCAGTTAGGGCAAGTAAAAAATATGGGCCCGCTAGATGAACTCTTGAAAATGATGCCTGGAGCGAATAAAATAAAAGGTTTAAACAATCTCCAAGTGGATGAAAAACAAATTGCTCATGTGGAAGCGATTATTCGTTCAATGACCATGAAGGAAAAAGAACATCCAGAAATTATCAATGCGAACAGACGGAAGCGCATCGCTAAAGGAAGCGGAAGAAGTGTACCTGAAGTAAACAGGCTGTTAAAGCAATTTGATGATATGAAAAAAATGATGAAGCAAATGACCAATATGGGTCAAAAAGGAAAGAAAAAAGGCGGCTTTAAATTGCCTTTTAATCCATTCTAAACAAGGAAAAACCGCAAGATTTGGTGATTTTGAACAGAATGTAG
Organism: Niallia sp. 03133; assembly: GCF_052663225.1. Lineage (NCBI taxonomy): Bacteria > Bacillati > Bacillota > Bacilli > Caryophanales > Bacillaceae > Niallia > Niallia sp. 03133. Next base: position 96,834 of record NZ_JBQTCY010000004.1, on the reverse strand, counting down.
AGTCTGACAAGAAAAAACACTTTACAAACTCGTAAACAATTGATAATATACTATCTTGTGTGAAACTATTCGGAGGTGCAATTTTAAATGGCAGTAAAAATTCGTTTAAAACGTATGGGAGCAAAAAAATCTCCTTTTTATCGTATTGTAGTAGCAGATTCTCGTTCACCACGTGATGGACGTTTCATTGAAACAGTAGGAACTTACAATCCAGTAGCAGAGCCTGCTATCGTGGATATTAACGAAGAAAAAGCGCTACAATGGTTACAAAATGGTGCAAAACCATCTGATACAGTTCGTAACCTTTTCTCTAACCAAGGTATTATGGAAAAATTCCACAATATCAAAAACGGCAAGTAATTAGTACTGGTAAATGAAAGAGCTTATAGAAACGATTGTTAAGCCCCTTGTTGATTTTCCAGATGAAGTTACGGTGCATGTTACGGAAGAGGATAATCGAATCATTTGCTTGCTTTCTGTCAACAAAGATGACATGGGAAAAGTAATTGGAAAGCAAGGGCGGGTTGCTAAGGCAATTCGAACGGTTGTTTACGCAGCAGGATCATTACAACAGAAAAAACTAATTGTCGAGATTAGTGAGTAGAATAAAGGAGGAGGGGAAACCCTTCTCTTTTTCTAATAAGATAAGAAAGTATAAAATTTTTCAACTTAGATTAGTGTCTAGCTCCAGCGCCCTATCGACTACAACGCTTCCCTCACCTCGTCTACGATAAGTCAACATCGAATCACTACGTTCTTCGTGTTTCCTTTATCTCACTCGATTCAGTCCAGCTTATTCCGTCGATGAGCAAGGGCGCTTGCGCTTTTCTTGTAGTATCAGAATTTTTGTGTTTTACATTAGATAAATGTCTAGCTTCAGCACCCAGCGTCTATTGAACTTCGCTCTCCTCCTTACGATAAGTCAACATCGAATTGCTTACGCTCCTCGTGTTTCCTTTATCTCATACGGAGTCCTTCAGTTCATACGTCGCTATACGGGCGCTTGCACTTTTCTAGGAGGAAGGAAATGAAAATACTTCAATCCGTCTCAGTTAAGCAAATTTTAACAGAAGCAACTAAAGAAAAATTATTAGAAAAATATAAGCAAAAGTTAATGGAAATTGAAAAGGAATGCCAGCAGCTCCGGTTTGAAGAAAAAAAACAATTGCATAATTTGCAGTTGTCTCCTAATAAAATAAAAAACTATTATAGCAATGAAATAAAAAAAAGACTAAAAAAAAAGCAAAGCATGGAGTTCCTAGTGGATCAAATACATATACTACCATTGGGCAGTGAGCTGAAAGAAGAAGAAGTAACCGCGTTAGTAGAGGTTAAACCAGGAGATGATTGGAATGATGCTATTTCTTCTAAAACAATTATCATAAAAGATGGAGTAATAGATGAAATACGTTAGAGGTGATAAAAATGGAAAAATGGTTTAATGTAGGAAAAGTTGTGAATACTCATGGAATAAAAGGGGAAATTCGTGTTATTTCACGTACAGACTTTCCGGAAGAAAGGTATAAAGTAGGCAATCCTATTTATTTTTTTCAATCAGATAAAGCAGTGCCGATGCAATTAACAATCAAAAGCCATCGTGTACATAAAAATTTTAATTTATTAACATTTGAGGGATATGATAATGTTAATAATATAGAATTTATGAAAGGTGGTTTATTAAAAGTTCCAGAAAGCTTTTTAGGTGAACTGCCGGAAAATGAATATTATTTCCATGAAATAATCGGCTGCTCAGTCCAGACGGTAGATGGAGAAGAACTTGGTGTCATTACTGAAATACTTACTCCAGGAGCCAATGATGTTTGGGTCATTAAAGGGAAAAATAAAAAGGAATTGCTTATTCCATATATTGAAGAAGTGGTAATGAAGGTAGATGTAAAAGAAAAAATCGTCATTATTGAGCCAATGGAAGGGCTGTTGTCTTAATGAAAGTAGATGTACTGACACTTTTTCCAGAAATGTTTGAAGGAACCTTTAACAACTCTATTCTAAAAAAGGCAAAAGAAGCAGAAAAGGTTCATTATAATGTGGTGAACTTTCGGTCCTATTCGGACAATAAGCATCAATCGGTAGATGACTACCCGTATGGGGGAGGAGCAGGCATGGTTTTAAAGCCTCAGCCTATATTTGATGCTGTAGAATTATTAAAAGAACAGAGCAATACATCGCCCCGGGTTATATTAATGTGTCCTCAAGGCGAAAGATATACACAAAAAAAAGCAGAAGAGCTTGCTCAAGAAGACCATCTGATTTTTATTTGCGGCCATTATGAAGGGTATGATGAAAGAATAAGAGAACATTTAGTCACCGACGAAATTTCAATCGGCGATTATGTGTTAACAGGCGGTGAACTTGGAGCTATGGTTATAATTGATAGTGTGGTTCGCCTTTTGCCGGGAGTATTGGGAAAGGAAGCTTCACATGTTAATGATTCATTCAGTACAGGTTTGCTTGAACATCCCCATTACACTCGTCCTGCAGATTTTAGAGGAATGAAAGTTCCTTCCACATTGCTTTCTGGAAATCATGCACATATTGAGGAATGGAGAGAAATAGAATCTCTTCGAAGAACAATCGAAAGACGCCCTGATTTGTTAGAGAACTATCCGCTAACTGAGAAACAGTTAAAACTAATAGAAGAAATTAAGAAAAGCAATGATTAGTTATTGATGTTGTTGTTTTTTTATGTTAAGATATCACTTGTGGCTTAATCCGAGATTTATCGGAAAAAGTCTTAAAATGATGTTCCGCTGCAGGGTTTAATGGTAAGTGCAAGAGCGTCTGTTGGAAGGAGTTGAAAACGATGCAAAAATTAATAGAAGAAATCACAAAAGAACAACTTCGTTCAGATCTTCCTACGTTCCGTCCTGGTGACACTGTACGTGTACACGTGAAAGTTGTCGAGGGTACTCGTGAGCGTATTCAGGTATACGAAGGTGTTGTGATTAAGCGTCGTGGTGGTGGAATTAGCGAAACTTTTACAGTACGTAAAGTTTCTTACGGAGTAGGCGTTGAACGTACTTTCCCTGTTCATACACCAAAAATTGCGAAGCTTGAAGTTATTCGCCGCGGTAAAGTTCGCCGTGCTAAACTTTACTACCTACGTAACCTACGTGGTAAAAAAGCTCGTATTAAAGAAATTCGATAATTGTTACCAAAAAGGGGCTTGTTCCAGCAACAAGCCCTTTTTTACTTTAATGAAACTATTAATAAAACAGAATTAACGGAAGTGGGCTACATTCAACTCAGGATGTACAAGTACCGATGGTAACTGCAGACCTGAAGGATGCAATATAGTCGATAGTCCATTTTTAGACCACTTAATCAATCAGTCCGTGCATCAATAAACAAGGCACTTGCGCTTTTGTTTTTATAACATTATTGAAATTTTACTTCACCCTATCGTTTCGATTAAAATAGTAGTGGAAAGAAGATTGTTTTTTTCGCAAAACCGATTATGTATATGCATTCAGGAAAAAGTGATAGACTGCATCTATAGTTGGAAAGAAACGTATGAAGAATGGTCTTCAATACGAATAACAAGGATTGGTGAACAAGATGGCAAAGAAAAAGAAAAATGAAGCTTGGGAATGGGGCAAGGCACTGATAATTGCTGTGCTTCTGGCATTTGTAATACGATATTTTTTATTTGCTCCAATTGTTGTGGATGGAGAGTCCATGATGCCTACACTACATAACCAAGATCGAATGATTGTAAACAAATTAAATTACAAAATCAGTGCACCGAAACGTTTTGATATTATTGTCTTTCATGCACCGGAGGGAAAGGATTATATTAAAAGAGTAATTGGGCTGCCTGGTGATTCTGTCGAATACAAAAATGATACATTGTATGTAAACGGCAAAGCATACGAGGAGCCATATTTAGATGAATATAAAAAGCAGGTTACAGATGGTCCTTTAACAGAATCATTTACTTTAGAAGAAAAAACCGGCCGTAAAACAGTGCCGAAAGGGGAACTGTTTGTAATGGGTGATAATAGAAGGGATAGCAAGGACAGCAGACATATCGGCACTATTCCTTTTGAGAAAATATTAGGAAATACAAGTGTTATTTACTGGCCAGTATCGGACATAAAAATAATTAAATAAATAGACAGTCATTAAGAGAACCGCTTATTTTAATCGAAGGTTTTGAGGTGGATGGGACAAGTGTCTTTTATTGACCAAAACTCTTTTCAAAAGACAGTTTTCTAAAAGTTTGTTACTTTTAATTAGTTGAAAAACCTTTTAGAAATACTGAGCATCCTAAATACACGTAGACTCTCAGCACAGATTAGCGAGACAGGCGAGAAGAAAGCAGGAGTGAAACGACGTAGCGGCTCGAGGCTCGCCCCGTGAAAAAGCGAAGGGTATTCACCTGTGGGTTAAATAACAACAATCTATACGAATAGAGCCTTTCAAAAGTTATTTTTCCTATGAATGCACTTAGATTTATAGTTAAGCAAGTTAGTAATAGAGGTGATAATTTTGACAATACAATGGTTTCCTGGGCATATGGCAAAAGCAAGAAGACAGGTGACAGAAAAACTTAAGCTAGTTGATATTATTTTTGAACTAGTGGATGCTCGTATACCGCAATCATCCCGAAACCCGATGATTGATGAAATTATTCAGCATAAACCAAGATTAGTGCTGTTAAATAAGGCAGATATGGCAGACAAAGAGAAGACGAAAGAATGGATCCGATATTTTCAAAACAAAGGGATCAAAGCCTTGGCCATTAATTCACAAGCTGGTGTCGGAATGAAAGAAATTACGGCACTTGCAAAAGAAGTGTTAGCTGAAAAGTTTGAGCGCATGCGTGCAAAAGGAATTCGGCCACGTGCCATTCGAGCTATGATAGTCGGCATTCCAAATGCAGGGAAATCAACACTGATCAATCGATTAGCTAAAAAAAATATCGCAAAAACCGGCAATACTCCTGGCGTGACAAAGGCACAGCAATGGATTAAGGTTGGAAAGGAATTAGAACTTTTAGATACACCTGGAATTCTTTGGCCAAAATTTGAAGATCAAGAAGTTGGTTTGAAGCTAGCATTAACTGGAGCCATTAAAGATACTATTTTAAATTTGCAGGATATTGCAGTTTTCGGATTGCGCTTTTTGGAAAGGGAATATCCAAATCGTTTAAAAGAAAGGTTTCAGCTGGAAGAAATACCAGAAGACATAGTAGAACTTTTTGATAAAATCGGACATGTGCGCGGATGTTTAACAGGTGGAGCCATTGTTGACTATGATAAAGTGACAGAATTGGTCATTCGTGAAATAAGAGGAGAAAAACTAGGACCTCTTACCTTTGAAAATGCTGCTGATATGGAAGCGAAGCAGGAAACAAATGGCTGAACAAATAAGAGGGGGGTCTTGATCATTGTATGTTCATGATCCCTTTTTTTGTCTAATAGGGAGAAGCTTAGTACCATGCGTTTAGAATGCAAAAAAGCTGCCGATATAAAGTAAACCTTCCATCAGTGGGGGTTTTACTGCCCGTTAAGAGTGGGATAAATAGAAAGAGGTGTACGAGGGAAATGAAAGCAGCAACAACAAAAGAAATAAAAGATAAATTAGAAAGGATTTTAGATATAAATGATCCTTTTATTCAAGAAATAAAGCAGGATGGAAGAAAAGGCGTTCAAAACCTTTTTAAAGCTTGGCAGAACAAGCGAGAGAAGGAACGGGAACTTCATCAGCGATTTGTAGAACTTAATACATATGAGAATCAACTAAGAAGCCAAGGCTTTTCCTTTATAGCTGGAATTGATGAAGTAGGGAGAGGCCCGCTTGCCGGTCCAGTCGTAACGGCTGCAGTTATTCTGCCGGAGACTTTTTATTTGCCAGGCATAGATGATTCTAAAAAATTGTCGGAAAAAAAGAGAGAAGAATTTTTTGGAAAAATTCAAGAAGAAGCAGTTTCAATAGGAATCGGAATGATCCATGCAGAAGAAATTGATCAACTAAATATTTATGAAGCAACAAAAAAAGCGATGCTGCAAGCAATAGCCAAATTAGCTGTAAATCCGGATTATTTATTAATTGATGCAATGAAATTAATCACCCCCTATCCAAGCCAATCCATCATTAAGGGTGATAGTAAAAGCGTTTCTATAGCAGCAGCAAGCATCGTAGCAAAGGTAACTCGTGACAAAATGATGAAAGATTTAGATAAAGATTATCCTGCCTACCATTTTGCAAAAAACATGGGCTACGGAACAAAGGAGCATCTAGAAGCACTGGAAAAAGAAGGAATAACAAGCTACCATCGCAAAAGTTTTTCACCTGTAAAAGAAATGACGTTATCAATAGATAAATAAGGAGGGAGAATATGAGCTACTCTACTGGTTTTATTCAGCAGCTGTTTAATCAAGAGACTGGCTTTCCTAATCGACCGCTGTCATTAAGACCAGGTGTAATTGTTTATGGTAAAGTAATCAGCTTATATCCAAATCAAATTGCTGAACTACAAGTAGGTCAGCAAAAGCTAAATGCCAAATTATCGATTCCACTAACAGTGAACGCCGACTATTGGTTTCAAGTCAAGAAAGGACAAGAATTGCCAGAATTAAAAGTGTTATCTTCTGTAAAGGACTCAAGCAAGGAAAAAAACAATACGATCGAATCCCTATTGAAGGAGCTGTCTCTTCAAAATACAAAACATACGAAAACATTAATTGCATCTTTTCTTAAGGATCAACTTCCAATATCAAAAGAGATCCTACTAAGAGCGGACAAATGGCTAACTGGGGGCAGCCAATTGCCGAAAGAAATAACCGTACTTAAGCATATGGTGCTAAATGAGCTGCCATTTACAGAGGCAGTGTTTAGTAGTTTTATGCAATTACAGACTGGTAGATCTTTTTCCGAATTGCTACATGCTTTAAGTATTGAATTAAACGTTTATTCTATTAAGAACAACCCATTAGAAAATTTGCTATCCAGCTTCCATGCGGAAACTTTTTCAAATATGGAAGAAAGCAATCAAATAAAGCAGCAATTAGCTAAGGTGATAAATAGGATGGGATTTTCCTATGAATCGGAGCATCTTCTGTCGATAAATGATACAACAAAAGTATCAATGGAAACAGAGCAGTTAAAACCGCTTTTGCTTGAGTTGTTAAAAACAAGTATTCCTTTATCAACCAAAGAAATAGCATCCCAATTAGTAGATAAGCTGACAGGCTTGCAGCTGTTATCACAAGAAGCAGGACCACTGCTGCAAGTAGTTATTCAAATACCAGTATCATTTGCTGGCCATTCTATGGATGTAACTGTTCAATATAATGGAAAAAAAACAAAAGATGGCAAGATTGATAGCAGCTATTGCCGCATTCTTGTTTATTTAGATTTAAAGCATTTAAAAGAAACGATGATTGATATGCATATTCAAAACAGGATAATGAATATGACAATATGGAATAATACCCCTCTTGCTCCTTTAATTGTCGACAAGTACTCTAATATTCTGAAGGAAAAAATGAAACAAACAGATTATACGTTATTAACTATTAGCACAAAGCCGTTTTCTGACAAACGATTAAACGAAATGAAAGAAATACCTTCTATCCATTTCGGAAATTCCTTTTATAAAGGAGTGGACATAAAAATATGAATGAACATGGTGAGAAAAATAAAAGAAAAGAAGCAATTGCACTTCGTTATGCTCACAATCGAGAAGCACCGTTCGTATCAGCAAAGGGAAAAGGGTTTGTTGCTGAATCCATTTTGGAAAAGGCAAAAGAAAATGGAATTCCTATACAAGAAGATCCTTCCTTAGTGGAGCTGCTAGCAAAGCTGAATGTACAAGAACAAATTCCGGAAGATTTATATCAAGCAGTTGCTGAGGTGTTTGCGTTTATTTATAAAATGGATAAAGAATGTGGAGAGAGTAATAAATGATAGGGAGCATGCTTGCTCGATGCTCTCTCAGGCTGTCGACAAATGCTCGCATGTCTTAACTCATTACTCTTCTCTACTCTTTTCGGGAACTCTGATCCTCCCTAGGATTCGCCTCGAAATGGAATGTTTTCAATCAGTCTTATTGTTTGTGGGTAACTATTTCGCTGCAGTCATTTTTATGAGGAAAAAGGAAAGAAGCAAGTCTATAAAACATATTTGTATTGTAGAAGTCTTTTTTGTAGACAAAGAAAGTTTAATTCTTATAAAATGAAAGCGTAATCATATAAGAATTTCCCAAATATTCTTTTTAAGTAGAATAAATTATTAAAAAAAAGAATATTAAGATAATGGAAATGATACTTTTAAAAGAGAAGCAACTATTTAGGGATTGTGGAAACAGGATGGAATTGGCATGCATTTTTGAATGAGGGATTAGTTCTAGGGAAGAAAAACAAAAAAAGAAGGGGTGTGAAAATCTTGAATATTCATGAATATCAAGGAAAAGAAATTTTGGCGCAAAATGGGGTAGCTGTGCCAAAGGGGATAGTTGCATTCACCGTTCCAGAAGCAATTCAAGCGGCTGAAATGCTAGGTGGAAATAGCTGGGTAGTAAAAGCTCAAATCCATGCTGGCGGGAGAGGAAAAGCCGGAGGAGTAAAGGTTGCAAAAACAAAGGAGGAAGTAAGCAAATATGCGGAATCTATATTAGGAAGCACCCTAATAACACATCAAACAGGACCGGAAGGCAAGAAAGTTAAGCGTTTACTTGTAGAAGAAGGATGTCAGATAATAAAAGAATATTACATAGGAATTGTTGTCGATAGAGCAACATCCCGAATTGTACTGATGGGTTCAGAAGAAGGTGGAACGGAAATTGAGGAAATAGCAGAAAAGCAGCCTGAAAAAATTTTTAAAGAAGTAATTGATCCTATCCTTGGCTTAACACCCTTTCAAGCAAGAAGACTTGCTTTTTCTATTCGCATCCCCAATAAGCAAATAAATAAAGCGGTCCCCTTCATGATCGGCTTATATGAAGTGTTTGTAGAAAAAGATTGCTCCATTGCTGAGATAAATCCACTTGTTTTGACAGAGGGAGGAGAAATTTTAGCATTGGATGCTAAATTGAATTTTGACAGCAATGCCCTATACCGACACAAAGACGTTGTTGCATACAGAGATTTTGAAGAAGAAGATACGAAAGAAATCGAAGCTTCAAAATACGATTTAAGTTATATTTCTTTAAACGGAACGATAGGCTGCATGGTAAATGGAGCTGGTTTGGCAATGGCTACAATGGATATCATCAAGCATTATGGCGGGGAGCCAGCAAATTTTTTAGATGTTGGGGGCGGTGCTACACCACAAAAAGTAACAGAAGCATTTAAAATCATTTTATCTGACCAACATGTGAAGGGTATATTTGTGAATATATTCGGAGGCATTATGAAGTGCGATATTATTGCAGAAGGGATTGTGGAAGCTGCAAAGCAAGTAAGTTTAGAGGTTCCGCTAGTTGTTCGGCTGGAGGGAACGAATGTGGACCTTGGTAAAAAAATTCTCCTTGAATCGAAGATGGATATTATCACAGCTGAATCTATGGCAGACGGTGCTCAAAAAATTGTTTCACTTGTTCAAAGGAAGGGAGAAGAAAAATGAGTATTTTTATAAATAAAGAAACAAAAGTACTTGTACAGGGAATTACTGGATCTACAGCTCTTTTTCACACAAAACAAATGATGGAATACGGCACCAACATTGTCGGTGGAGTAACTCCGGGGAAAGGAGGAACGGAAATAGAGGGCATTCCTGTGTTTCATACTGTGAAAGAAGCTGTGCAGGCTACCAATGCAAATGCATCGGTTATTTATGTACCAGCACCTTTTGCTGCTGACGCAATTGTAGAGGCGGTAGATGCAGAATTGGATTATGTTATTTGTATAACAGAGCATATACCTGTTTTGGATATGATAAAAGTAAAGCGTTTTATGGAGGGAAAGAAGACAAGATTAATTGGTCCCAACTGTCCAGGTGTTATTACTCCCGGCGAATGCAAAATTGGCATTATGCCAGGATACATTCATACTAAAGGACATGTTGGGGTTGTTTCCCGGTCAGGAACATTAACATATGAAGCAGTTCATCAATTGACACAAGCAGGAATCGGTCAATCAACTGCAGTTGGCATTGGTGGGGATCCTGTTAATGGTACAGATTTTATTGAGACATTAAAAGCATTTAATGCAGATAAGGATACGTATGCGGTCGTTTTGATTGGAGAAATTGGAGGCACGGCAGAAGAAGAGGCAGCTCGATGGATCAAAAAAAATATGAAAAAGCCAGTTGTAGGGTTTATTGGCGGAAGAACAGCACCTCCAGGCAAAAGAATGGGGCATGCTGGCGCGATTATTTCAGGGGGAAAAGGAACAGCTGATGAAAAAATCAGCGTTTTAAATGAATGTGGCATTAAAGTTGCAGAAACACCTGCCGTAATGGGTGCTGCATTAATAGAGGTTTTAAAAGAGCATTCCATTTACGATCAATGCAAAACATACCATCCATCCCTTAATTAGAAAAATTCCCAAGAAGAGACAACTGCTTTTCTTGGGATATTTTTGTTTGCAAAACAGTCAAAGAAAATACGATTATTTTTTTGAAGAATGAGAAAAATCTATTCAAATAATAACAAAAATCTTATAATAAAAAGGATAATTCCTTATTTATTTCCTCATGTTTATTCATTAGATGGTATACAATTATAAATTCTTCCATTATATAAGTCCCATTTTCAGAAAGGAAGGAAAGCACGTTGGAGAAATTAAAAGAAAAATTAGTCTTGCTTCACCACTGCAGGGGGATTAGTTGGAAAAACATATACCTTCTGTTAAAAACGGATCCTTCTCTTCAAACGTTGTATTCTTCTCAAAAGATTTCCTCATCAGCTTTTTCATTAAAAAGAGAAATAATAGAAGATTTTCATTCCCCTATGATTCGCGAACAAATTAGCCAATATGAACATAACGGAATAACTGCCATCACTTATTTTGATACCTGTTATCCACCTTTTTTAAAAGAAATATATCAGCCTCCATGGGTTCTATATGCCAAAGGGGATCTCTCCTTATTAACAGTAGAAAAGAAGCTGGCTATCGTCGGATCCCGCCTTGCCACTAATTACAGTCAAAAGACATTGGATAAAATAATACCTGAATTAATCAAACAGAATATCATAATTGTTAGTGGTTTAGCAGCAGGTGTAGATACGATAGCACACAAATCTACGATTGCAAATGGAGGAAAAACAATTGGTGTTATAGCAGGCGGGCTATTTCACATCTATCCAAAAGAAAATAAAATGCTGGCAAGTGAAATGATGAATGAGCATCTAGTATTATCCGAATATCCTCCATTAAGCAGACCAAATAAATGGCAGTTTCCAATGAGAAACCGAATTATTAGCGGAATATGCGATGGAACGCTAATTGTCGAAGCAAAAAGAAAAAGCGGATCTTTAATAACGGCAAATTATGCTGTTAACGAAGGCAGAGACGTATTTGCCATTCCAGGAAGCATCTTAAGTCCATATTCTGCTGGGACAAATGATTTAATAAAGGCTGGTGCAAAGCCGGTAAGCAAAGCAAATGATATTTTAGAAGAATGGAATTTTTAAGATAAAAGGAAAATAATTGTATTTCTTTTAGTGAAAGTACATGGTACGATATACTCATTGGAAAAAATAAGGAATTATTCAGAGTGAAAAACAAATGTTAAATGACGATTCTGACCTTTCAACTTTTTGTAAATAAAAAGGAAAAAATTAATACTTTTTTAAAGGGAAAAATAAAAAAAGGTTGCTATTTTTTGAAATTTGTTATACATTTTGCAACAGATGATAAAATTAAAGCAATAAAACTTCATGAGAAAAAATTAGTTGAAAACGTTTTCTGCTTAGCGTAATATTTGACAAGTGGAAACATAGTATACAATAATAGTGAATATTTATAATCCCTCTAAGGAGGACAGTTAATGTCAGATTTTCTTGTAATCGTAGAGTCGCCAGCTAAGGCAAAAACGATTGAACGTTATTTAGGAAAAAAATATAAAGTGAAAGCATCTATGGGTCATATTCGTGATTTGCCTAGGAGCCAAATGGGTGTTGATATAGAAAAAGAATACGAACCGAAATACATAACGATTCGTGGTAAAGGCCCCATTTTAAAAGATTTAAAAACAGCAGCTAAAAGAGCAAAAAAAATATATCTTGCAGCTGACCCCGACAGAGAAGGGGAAGCAATTGCATGGCATTTGGCGAAGAGCTTGAATGTAGATATCGATTCAGATTGTAGGGTTGTATTTAATGAAATTACGAAGGATGCTATTAAAGAGTCCTTTAAACATCCGCGGCCAATAAATATGGATTTAGTAGATTCCCAACAAGCACGAAGAGTGCTCGATCGATTGGTTGGATACAATATTAGTCCATTATTATGGAAAAAAGTGAAAAAAGGCTTAAGCGCCGGCAGAGTGCAGTCTGTAGCAGTTCGTCTAATTATTGATAGGGAGCACGAAATTAAACAATTTGTTCCAGAAGAATATTGGACAATTGAAGGCAGCTTTTTAAAAGGAAAAACAAATTTTGAAGCAGCATTTTATGGTGTTAATGGTAGCAAGGTAGAGCTGAAATCAGAAGACGAAGTAAAAGAAGTGCAAAAGTTAATTAAAGGAAATAAGTTTACTGTTTCTAAAGTGACAAAAAGAGAGCGAAAACGCAACCCTGCAGTTCCTTTTACTACTTCTTCACTTCAACAAGAAGCTGCCCGTAAATTAAATTTCAGAGCAAAAAAAACAATGATGCTTGCACAGCAGCTTTATGAAGGAATTGATTTAGGCAAAGAAGGAACAGTCGGATTAATTACCTATATGAGAACGGACTCAACAAGAATATCCGAAGTAGCACAAGGAGAAGCTTTTGAGTATATTACGAAAAATTACGGCAGTGAATACACAAAAGCGGATAAAGGCAAAGAAAAGAAAAATGCAAATATTCAAGATGCCCATGAAGCTGTTCGGCCAACTAGTACAACAAGAGAACCGAGCATGCTAAAGGAGCATTTATCAAGAGATCAACTCCGATTATATAAACTAATATGGGAAAGATTTATCGCAAGTCAGATGGCACCTGCTATTATGGATACGATGAGTGTTGATTTGCAAAATGGAGAAGTATTATTCCGTGCAACAGGTTCAAAAGTGAAATTCGCTGGGTTTATGAAAGTATATGTAGAAGGAACGGATGATGCAGTGGAGGAAAAGGATCGACTGCTTCCTGATTTGATTGAAGGAGACGAAGTCATTAATAAAGACTTTGATCCGAAACAGCATTTTACACAGCCTCCTCCAAGGTACACGGAGGCAAGACTGGTAAGAACGCTTGAAGAGTTGGGAATTGGCCGTCCATCAACCTTTGCGCCAACCTTGGATACTATTCAAAAACGTGGATATGTAGCATTGGAGAATAAACGATTTATTCCGACAGAACTGGGAGAAATTGTCTTAGAACTAATTTTAGAATTTTTCCCAGAGATATTAAATGTTGAGTTTACAGCCAACATGGAACAAGATTTGGACAATATTGAAACAGGAAAAGTGAATTGGGTTAAAATAATTGATGAATTTTATAAAGTTTTTGAGCAAAATTTATCAAAGGCTGAAAAAGAAATGCAGTCAGTGGAAATAAAAGATGAACCAGCTGGAGAAGACTGTGACCAATGCGGAAGCCCAATGGTATTTAAAATGGGGCGCTATGGCAAATTTATGGCATGCAGTAATTTTCCTGATTGCCGAAATACAAAAGCAATTGTAAAAGAAATCGGTGTTAAATGTCCTAAATGTCATGAAGGAAATATCATTGAAAGAAAAAGTAAAAAACGCAGAATATTCTATGGGTGCGATCGTTTTCCAGAGTGTGAATTTATTTCTTGGGATAAACCAATTCAGCGTCCATGTCCGAAATGTGAAGGAATGCTTGTAGAGAAAAAGCTGAAAAAAGGAATTCAAGTTCAATGTGTAAGCTGCGATTATAAAGAGGAGCCTCAAAGCTAGGAGTGAGCATATGCCCGCTCTTAAGGCTGTCGACGAATGCTAGATTTTTTTTTACTAGGATGCTCATTACTGGGTAACAACGGATGAACAACAAAGTACGCAACTTACTCAACCGTGGATAATCGACTAACTTCGCCACGACCTTATGTCTTCGTCGATTGGCTTGCACCCTTCAAGTCTCGATCAGACTTCAGCTAGTGCAAATACCATTTTGTCTACACATGAAAAGAGTGAGCATATGCTCGCTCTTTTCATGTGTAGACATTGTTTTTTCTTTTGTGAAAATATATGTTACACTCCTTGAAGCAAACATAAAATGAAAAAATCAATAAAAATAAATTTAATATAGTCTAAACTTTAATTAAAGCAATTCATAGTGTAAAATGCTATAGGACATATTTTTATCCCACGCTTAACGGGCTGTATGGCCCCCACCTCGGGGATGCCGAGAAATCGAGGAAGATAGGTGGGGGATAACAGCCCGTAAAGGTCCGATAAGTGCAACTAACCATCAGTGGGGGATGAGGAAAAACCCCCACTGATGGAAGTTTACTTTATAAAATGAATACGTATCATATATAAAGATCATATATTATAGTAGTTGGAGGATTATACATGCTAGAAACACAAAACTATGTAAATGTTATAGGTGCAGGACTTGCAGGCAGCGAGGCTGCATGGCAATTAGCAAAAAGAGGAATAAAGGTGCATTTATATGAAATGAGACCAGTTAAGCAAACCCCGGCACATCATACGGACAAATTTGCTGAACTTGTTTGCAGTAATTCTCTAAGAGGAAATGCATTAACAAATGCAGTTGGAGTATTAAAAGAGGAAATGAGAAACTTGGATTCTGTCATCATTGAATCTGCGGATTTTTGTGCTGTTCCTGCAGGAGGAGCGTTAGCAGTAGATAGACATGAATTTGCTGGAAGAGTAACAGAAAAAGTGAAAAACCACCCAAATGTAACCGTCTTTAATGAAGAGGTTACGGAAATTCCAGAAGGTCCTACTGTCATAGCTACAGGTCCTTTGACAAGTGAAGGTCTGTCAAAAAGCTTAAAGGAGCTGACAGGAGAAGAATATTTATACTTTTATGATGCTGCTGCTCCTATTATTGAAAAAGACAGCATAGATTTAAATAAAGTTTATTTGAAATCTCGCTATGATAAAGGGGAAGCTGCCTATTTAAATTGCCCGATGACGGAGGAAGAATTTGAACGATTCCACGAAGCGCTGATTTCAGCAGAAGTGGTTCCTTTAAAAGAGTTTGAAAAAGAAGTATATTTTGAAGGCTGCATGCCAATTGAAGTAATGGCTGGAAGAGGAAAAAAAACCATGCTGTTTGGTCCAATGAAGCCAGTTGGTCTTGAAGATCCTAAGACTGGAAAACGACCGTTTGCAGTTGTGCAACTTCGCCAAGATGATGCGGCAGGCACATTATATAATATTGTAGGTTTTCAAACACATTTAAAATGGGGAGCGCAAAAGGAAGTGCTTCAATTGATTCCTGGATTGGAAAATGCAGAAATCGTCAGATATGGTGTAATGCATCGCAATACTTTTGTTAATTCTCCTAAAGTATTAAAAGCAACCTATCAATTTAAAAATCGCAATGATTTATTCTTTGCCGGTCAAATGACTGGAGTTGAAGGGTATGTAGAATCAGCTGCTAGCGGGCTGGTAGCTGGGATAAATGCAGCCAGAGTAGTACATGGGGAAGAACCATTAGTTTTTCCAGCAGAAACGGCAATTGGAAGCATGGCGAAATATATCACAACAACCAATGCGAAGAATTTTCAGCCCATGAATGCAAATTTTGGACTTTTTCCAGAGTTGCCTGTTAGAATCAAAGGGAAAAAAGAAAGATATGAACAACATGCTAACAGAGCATTGGAAACAATTCAGAACTTTGTGAAAAATACGTAAATTAATTGCTTGTGTATACAAAGTATGTTACTATAATGAAGCCGTCTGTGAGGTGAAATATGTTATCAAAAGAGCCCACTTCATTACAGCAGTTTATTGAATACTTACAAATAGAAAAAAATTGCTCGCCTTATACAATTGAATTTTATCAACATGATATAAATCAGTTCTTTCTTTTTATGTCCAATCAACTAATCAGTGAATTAGATGATGTAGATTCATCTGTTGTCAGAATATATTTAACAGACTTATTTAATAGCCAGCTTGCTAGAAAATCTATTGCCCGGAAAATATCCAGTCTGCGCAGCTTTTATCGGTTTTTAGTAAGAGAAAAACTGGTAGAAGCGAATCCTTTTTCAACTATCTCGATTCCGAAATTAGAAAAGAGATTGCCGGATTTTTTTTATGAAGAAGAAATGCAGCAGCTTTTTTCGTCATGCGATTCTTCTACTCCGTTAGGCAAAAGAAATAAGGCAATTCTTGAATTATTATATGCAACAGGAATTCGTGTTGGAGAATGTACGAAAATACAATTAAAAGACATTGATATGACTATTTCCACCGTTTTAGTGAAGGGAAAAGGAAAAAAAGAGCGGTATGTTCCATTTGGAAGCTTTGCGCATGCCGCGTTAGAATCTTACATAAAAGATGGAAGATCAAAGTTGATGAAAAAAAATGTTGATCAGCACACCTTTCTGTTTGTGAACTATAGAGGGGGAGCTTTAACCGATAGAGGCATTCGGGATATATTAAGCAAAATGATAAATGCCACATCTTCACATGGGAAAATTCATCCTCATAAACTTAGACACTCATTTGCAACACATTTATTGTCAAATGGTGCTGATATGAGAACGGTTCAAGAATTATTAGGTCATGCATTTTTATCTTCAACCCAAATATATACACATGTAACAAATGAGTATTTAAAGAAAACATATATGTCCTTTCATCCAAGGGCATAGTTTAGATTGTTAAAGGAGGAAGTTTTTATGGCTGAATTACCACAATTTCATGCAACGACAATATTTGCAGTTCAACATAAAGGAAAGTGCGCCATGTCTGGCGATGGTCAAGTAACTTTTGGAAATGCAGTCGTTATGAAGCATACAGCAAAAAAAGTTCGAAAGCTTTTTAACGGAAAGGTAATTGCAGGCTTTGCTGGATCAGTTGCTGATGCCTTTACACTATTTGAACTATTTGAGGGCAAGCTGGAAGAGTATAATGGGAATTTGCAGAGAGCTTCGGTTGAGCTGGCGAAACTTTGGAGAAGTGATAAAGTATTGCGCAGGCTCGAAGCGATGCTCATTGTAATGAACGAAACGGATATATTGTTGGTTTCGGGAACTGGTGAAGTAATTGAACCGGATGATGGAATTCTTGCTATTGGATCAGGTGGAAATTATGCTTTATCGGCTGGCAGAGCATTAAAAAAATACTCAGGTGACCAACTTTCCGCTTATGAAATTGCAAAAGCTGCATTGGAGATTGCTGGGGATATATGCGTGTATACAAACAATAATATTATTGTGGAAGAATTATAGGAGGAGGATTTACTTGATGAATAATAAAACAAGCTTAACACCTCGTCAAATTGTAGAACGTCTCGATCAATATATTGTTGGACAAAAAGATGCAAAGAAAGCAGTGGCAGTAGCATTAAGAAATCGTTATCGCCGCAGTTTATTAGATGAAAAGCTACGAGATGAAATTAGTCCGAAAAACATATTAATGATGGGGCCGACCGGTGTTGGTAAAACGGAAATTGCAAGACGTATTGCCAAAATTGTCAGCGCTCCTTTTGTTAAAGTGGAAGCGACTAAATTTACAGAAGTCGGATATGTAGGCCGTGATGTGGAATCAATGGTTAGAGACCTTGTGGAAACATCAGTAAGATTAATAAAGGAAGAGAAAATGCTCCATGTAAAAGAAAGAGCAGAAGTGGCAGCAAATAATCGAATTATTGATTTATTAGTGCCTTCCTCTTCTAAAAAGCAATCAAACTACAAAAATCCACTTGAAATGCTTTTTGGCGGTGGTAATACGGAAACAGAAACAGAAGAGTCTGCTGTAGAAGAAACGAATAAATATGAAAAGCGAAAGATAATTAAAGAGAAACTTGCTTTGGGAGAACTGGAGAATGAACAAATAACGGTTGAAATGGAAGAACAGCAGCCTTCTATGTTTGATATGCTCCAAGGATCGGGAATGGAACAAATGGGCATGAATATGCAAGATGCATTAAGCAGTTTTATGCCAAAGAAAAAGAAGAAAAGAAAGCTGACAGTTAAAGAAGCAAGATCTGTCTTAACAAACGAAGAAGCACAAAAACTAATTGATATGGACGAAGTAGCACAAGAAGGGGTACAGCGTGCTGAACAAATGGGTATTATTTTTATCGATGAAATTGATAAGATTGCCAGCAAAAACAATGGAAGTTCTTCAGCAGATGTTTCAAGAGAAGGGGTTCAAAGAGACATTCTGCCAGTTGTAGAAGGATCAACCGTTGTAACAAAATATGGTTCTGTTAAAACAGACCATGTCTTATTTATTGCTGCTGGAGCTTTTCATATATCAAAACCATCTGATTTAATCCCGGAGCTTCAAGGCCGTTTTCCTATTCGTGTGGAACTTGCGAAATTAACAATTGAGGATTTCTACCGCATTCTTGTAGAACCGGATAATGCATTGATTAAACAATATCAAGCTCTTTTATTGACAGAAGGTATAGAAATAGAATTTTCTGACGATGCTATTCGTAAGATTGCAGAGGTTGCATATGAAGTGAATCAGAATACGGATAATATCGGTGCAAGAAGATTGCATACTATACTGGAGAAATTACTGGAAGATTTATCATTTGAAGCGCCTGAAATAACGATGGACAAAATTACAGTAACTCCGCTGTACGTTGAAGAAAAACTTGGGGCTATCTCACGGAATAAAGATTTAAGCCAATTTATACTATAATGTACTAGCGAAAAAAGTAATCAACTCCTGAAAATTTACAATAAATATGTACGGTATCACACTAGGATAAACATAATTGAATAGTTTTGGTTTTAGTTAATAGGAGGAAAAAAGAATGGATTTATTGTCAAAAACAAGAAAAATTAATGCAATGCTTCAAAAAGCAGCAGGTAAGCCTGTAAATTTTAAAGAAATGTCAGAAACATTAAGTGAAGTAATTGAAGCGAACATATTTGTTCTCAGCAGAAGAGGAAAATTATTAGGTTTTGCTGTAAACCAACAAATTGAAAATGATCGAATGAAAAAAATGTTGGAAGATCGTCAATTTCCTGAAGAATATACGCAAAGCTTATTTAACATACAAGCAACATCTAGTAATTTAGATGTAGACAGCGAATACACAGCGTTTCCTATTGAAAATAAAGAGCTATTCCAAAAAGGTTTGACTACTATTGTTCCTATTATTGGAGGAGGGGAAAGGTTAGGTACTTTAATCTTAGCCCGTCTTAAAGAGCAGTTCCAGGATGATGATTTAATCTTGGCTGAATATGGGGCAACAGTAGTTGGGATGGAAATTCTGCGTGAAAAAGCAGAAGAAATTGAAGAAGAAGCTAGAAGCAAGGCTGTTGTACAAATGGCCATCAGTTCATTATCGTACAGCGAATTAGAAGCAATTGAACATATTTTTGAAGAGTTGAATGGCAATGAAGGTTTATTAGTAGCTTCTAAAATTGCGGATCGCGTTGGTATTACAAGATCCGTTATAGTAAATGCTTTGCGTAAATTGGAAAGTGCGGGTGTAATTGAATCCCGTTCCCTAGGAATGAAAGGTACGTATATAAAAGTGCTTAATGGAAAATTTCTTCTTGAACTAGAGAAACTTAAATCTAATTAACACCAAATAGTCAAATAGATGGGGATTTCTATTTTTTTGTTAGATTTTTCTATCGTTAAACAAACAAGGATATCTTTAAACTAAATATCTTCCAGATAGAACAATAGCTGCTAAAGCAGAATATTAAAGAGGAAGATTTATAGTATTCAGATTTTCCTTGTTTTATTATGTTTATATATTAAAATATCTACATGTCTTCGTCTTTTATCTAAGTCTCCATTTTTTTAAAACTTCATTTCCTGTTCTATTTTCATCAAATTTCGACAACTTCTACTTTTTTTCATTTACATTACAAAAAAAAATTGTGTTTATTTGATAAGAAAAAAATATAAAAGTAGTTCTTACGTACTATGATGATGGTATCCCCTTTTTTGGAAAAATAAAAATAAAATCCAAAATGATTTTAAGAATATTTTCATTCTAATGTTAAAATAGGACTATTGGATTATTAAAATTCTCCTTATGTCCATAGACATCTTATTTCAAATTCATTACAATTAAAGACATCATGTTCTATTTTCGTCATATAATTGCATTATTCTACAAAAATATTACAAAAGATTTCCATTTTTGAGGTGTACTATGAAACTTTTTTCTAACACAATAACTAATTTAGAAAACGCATTAAATTATTCCAATATGAAACAAAAAGTAATTGCTCAGAATATAGCAAACGTTGATACACCAAATTATAAGGCAAAAGAAGTCAGCTTTAAGAAATCTTTAACAAGTGCTTTAGAAGCAAATAAGACAGAAGCAAAACATATGGATTTTACGAGGACAAACTCAGAATTTGTTGCTTCTAAAAAAAATGATACATACAGCAACAGTGGCAATAGTGTGGATGTGGATAAAGAAATGACAGACCTTGCTACAAATCAAATTTATTATAATGCATTAATCGAAAGAATTAATGGGAAATTTAATACGCTGGAAAATGTGATACGAGGAGGAAAATAACATGTCTATATTCCATAGCATAAATACAACCGCTTCGGCATTAACAGCACAAAGGTTAAGAATGGATGTTGTCTCGTCTAACATGGCGAACGCCGAAACTACAAGAGGGAAGCTCGTTAATGGAGAATGGGAGCCATATAGAAGGAAGTCAGTTGTTCTTCAAGCACAAGAAGAGAGAAAATCTTTTTCCTCTTATTTACAGTCAGCAAGCAATGACAATGGAAGTATGGGTGGTGGTGTAAAAGTTTCGCGCATAGTAGAAGATGGAACACCATTTGAGCAAGTCTATGATCCAGAGAATCCAGATGCTAATGAAGATGGATATGTTCAATTGCCCAATGTGGATCCATTACGCGAAATGGTAGATTTAATGAGTGCTTCCAGATCCTATGAAGCAAATATTACAGTCCTTAATTCATCGAAAAGCATGTTAATGAAAACATTAGAAATTGGTAAATAAAGGTGGTTTTTTAAATGGCGATTAATCTTTCAACGGTATCATCAGCATTGCCGATGATGAACACAAATGCTAAGACAGCTACAAGCGCATCAGAAACGCAAAAAAGCTTTTCCTCTTTTTTAAAGGATTCTCTTAATGCAGTAAATAAAGCACAAAATGATTCTGATAATTTAACAAATAAATTAGCGAATGGTGAAAACGTAGATTTATCACAAGTAATGATTTCTTCTCAAAAAGCAAGTATTACGATGCAGGCAACAATAGAAATTCGCAACAAAGCGGTTGAAGCATATCAAGAAATGATGAGGATGACGGTTTAATTATTGAATGGTTATTTTCTTTTATCAACATTTAATTAAGGCTAGTAAGCTCGCTGTAGATAGGAAAGGAATTGGTTTAGAGGCAACTGACTATATAGTTTGATGGATGGAATACAAGTTAAGATTTACAACATTCTTACGTCTTCGTTTGTGTGATAACACCTTGTGACCATGTCTAGCCATCAGTGGATAAAGACCCTTTTGATGGAAGTTTTGAATTATTCCATACTTAAAACGGTCAGTAAGCTGTTTAGAACAAAAAGGAAAGGGCAAATAGGCACCCTGACTGTATAGATGTGATGAAAGGAAAACTAACTATGGTCGCTGCGTCCTTACGTCTTCATTTGTCGATTCATATCCAATAATCCTCATCTACCCATTAGTGAAGTCTTATTAACAGTAACCGGGGGAAAAGAATGAAAGAGAATATACAAAAGTTTTTAAATCCATTGAAGGAATATTGGGTTAAACGTTCCAATACGCAAAAGACTTTGCTGATTAGCAGCATTCTTTTGCTTGTGCTTATTATTGCAGGAGCCTCTTATTTTTTTTCAAGAGAAAATTTAGTGCCTTTATATAGTAATCTATCACCTTCAGAAACAGGATCCATTAAAGAAAATTTAGACAGTAAAGGAATTTCTTCAGAAATATCTGATGGTGGAAAAACGATTAGCGTACCCGAAGAATCCGTTGATACATTGAAAGTAGAGCTGGCGGCTGAAGGCATTCCGAAATCAGGCAGTATCGATTATTCCTTTTTTAGTCAAAATGCAAGCTTTGGCATGACAGATAATGAGTTTAATGTATTAAAATTAGATGCAATGCAAACAGAGATTGCTAATTTAATAAAAGGGATTGACGGTATAAATGATGCAAATGTTATTATCACTTTGCCAAAAGAGGGTGTTTTTGTATCTGATAATAAGGGAGAAGCTTCTGCTTCTATTGTTTTGAATACGAAAGCTGGTTATACCTTCTCCCAAAATCAAATAAAAGGGTTGTATACACTCGTGTCCAAAAGTGTACCTAACCTTCCTACTGATAATATCGTCATTACCAATCAAAACTTTGAGTATTTTGATTTAAATTCTGAAACAAATTCTGCAAATGATACTTTTGTTTCTCAAAACAATGTAAAAAAACAAATTGAGAGAGATATACAAAGACAGGTGCAAAGTATGTTAGGGACACTTATGGGCCAAGACAAAGTTATGGTTTCCGTCACTGCTGATGTTGATTTCACACAAGAAAATCGTGAGGAAAATATAGTAACGCCAGTAGACGAGGAAAATATGCAAGGCATTGCTGTAAGTGCCCAAAAGATTACGGAAACCTATACAGGTGAAAATGCTGCTCAAGGCGTACCACAAGCAGAAGAAAACACCGATACGACTACATACAATTCTTCAGATGGTTCAGGAAATGGAGATTATGAAAAGATTGAAGATACGGTAAACTACGATGTTAACCGTATTAAAAAACAAATAGTAGAAAGTCCATATAAAATAAGAGATTTGGGGATTCAAGTTATGGTAGAGCCGCCAGTGGCTGATGATGCTTCTTCCCTTCCACAGGCAAGAATTGATGATATGACGAATCTCCTTGGAACAATTGTTAGAACTACTATTGATAAATCTACCACGAATGGACAAATAACAAACGCGGATTTAAACAATAAAATTGCAGTCTCTGTTCAACAGTTTAATGGAAAGGCAGTTGCGTCAGCACCTAAAGCAACGGCAATTCCATGGTGGATATATGTAATAGGCGGAGTATTGTTGGCTGTTATTGCTTTATTAATCTTCTTAATGATCAGAACTCGTAAAAAGAAGGAAGTTGAGAAGGAAATCGAAGAGATCATCCAGCCGGTTTCGATTCCTGATGTCAATGATGAAAAAGATTCAGATGGAACTGTAAGAAGAAAACAATTAGAAAAAATGGCAAAAGAAAAACCAGAAGATTTTGCCAAGCTTCTTCGTACATGGATAACAGAGGACTAAGGAGAGTCAAGAAATGGCAAGAAGAGATGCAAATGAATTAACAGGAAAACAAAAAGCAGCGATTCTTCTTATATCGTTAGGACCTGATGTAGCTGCTTCTGTATATAAACATTTAAGTGAGGAAGAAATAGAGAAGCTTTCATTGGAAATATCAGGTGTGAAAAAGGTGGAGAATTCTTCAAAAGAAGAAGTGTTGGCAGAGTTTCATCATATAGCTTTAGCTCAGGATTATATCTCACAAGGTGGGATAGGATATGCAAAAACAGTGCTGGAAAAAGCTTTGGGAACGGAACAGGCTTCCATTATATTAAATCGACTAACTTCTTCCTTGCAAGTTAGGCCTTTTGACTTTGCAAGAAAGGCTGACCCTAGCCAAATTTTAAATTTTATACAAAATGAACATCCGCAAACTATATCGCTGATTTTGTCCTACTTAGACCCAACCCAGGCTGGACAAATATTGTCAGAACTTCCACAAGAGATGCAAGCGGATATTGCAAAGAGAATAGCCATTATGGACAGCACATCCCCAGAGATAATTAATGAAGTAGAACAAGTGCTAGAAAGAAAACTATCAAGTACTGTCACGCAAGATTATACACAAACAGGTGGTATTGAAGCTGTTGTTGAAGTACTAAATGGTGTAGACCGGGCAACGGAACGAACGATTTTAGACGCTTTAGAGATCCAAGATCCAGAATTAGCAGAAGAGATCAAGAAAAGAATGTTTGTTTTTGAAGATATTGTTACATTGGATAATCGAGCAATACAACGAATTATCCGTGATTGTGAAAATGAAGATCTTATGCTTGCGCTTAAGGTTTCCAGCGAAGAAGTGAAAGAAATTGTTTATAGCAACATGTCAACAAGAATGGTGGAGTCCTTTAAAGAAGAAATGGAATTTATGGGCCCGGTTAGACTAAAAGATGTAGAAGAATCACAGTCAAGAATTGTTGCCATTATTCGTCGTTTGGAAGATGCAGGTGAAATTGTCGTCGCTCGTGGCGGAGGAGATGATATTATTGTCTAGATTAATCAAATCAAAATGGGCAAATCAAGATCAATCCGGAGAAAAAGTCATTTCGATTAAATATTTAGAGTCATTTGAAGGGAAAGATTATTCTTCAAATGTGGAATATCAAAAAATAGTTCAAAAAGCAAATCAAGAAGCAAATCAACTTTTGAAGGACACCTACGACCAAATAGAATACGAAAAAGAAAAGCTTTTATCAGAACAACAATGCTGGGAAAACGAAAAGCAGCAGTTAATAGAAGAAGCAAAAGCAAATGGATATCAAATTGGCTTAGAACAAGGCAGAAATAATGGATACGAAGAATATCGCAATCATATCCAATTGGCTAAAGAAGTGATAGATTCTTCGAAAAATGATTATCATACTTATTTGCAATCTGCAGAAAAAACGATTTTACAGCTTGGAGTAAAAGTGGCAGAAAAAATTATAAGCAAGACCATTTCAGCAGACAACGAGCATTTTTTAGAAATAGTGAAAAAAGTTCTGAAAGAGTCAAAAAATCAAAAAGACATTGAATTGCATGTTCATCCAAATCATTTTCAATATGTACTTTCAGAAAAAGAAGAACTATTAAATTTATTTCCAATGCAGCCAAATTTGTTTATTTTTCCAAATGAATCTATTTCAGAAAATGGCTGTTTAATAGAGACTGCTAATGGAAGAATTGATGCCAATATTGATACACAGTTAAAGATGATTAAACAAAAGCTGCTTGATTTATTGGAGAGTGAATAAAAATGAAAGCAGCAGAACTCCTTTCCGAAATTGATACAATTGATTCTTTTAAAAGATATGGAAGAGTAAAAAAAGTGGTCGGATTGATGATTGAATCCCAAGGGCCGGAAAGTTCAATTGGGGATGTATGTAAAATTTATATTGGAACTAAAAATAAACGGGTAATAAAAGCCGAAGTAGTTGGCTTTAATGATGAAAGTATTATCCTGATGCCCTATACAACAGTTCATGATATATCGCCAGGATGTTTTGTCGAAGGTACATCGGAGCCATTGGCAATAAAAGTAGGTGCAGGACTAATAGGCAAGATAGTAGATTCGCTGGGAGATCCTTTAGATGGTTCTCCACTTCCCAAAGGACTTAAGCAAGTCCCAATTGATCAAGATCCACCAAATCCTCTGAAAAGGCCACCTATTTCCACCCTTATGGAAGTAGGCGTACGTCTAATTGATGGACTGCTTAGTGTTGGGACAGGACAGCGTTTAGGTATTTTTGCAGGAAGTGGAGTTGGAAAAAGCACATTGCTTGGCATGATTGCCAGAAATACGAAAGCAGATTTGAATGTTATTGCCTTAATAGGGGAAAGGGGAAGAGAAGTCAGAGAATTTATTGAGCGGGATTTAGGTCCTGAGGGATTAAAACGATCGATTGTAGTCGTAGCAACCTCTGATCAGCCTGCTTTGATGAGAATTAAAGGGGCATACACAGCTACTGCAATTGCGGAATATTTTCGGGACAAAGGCTTAAATGTCATGTTGATGATGGATTCTGTCACAAGGGTTGCGATGGCACAGAGGGAAATAGGACTGGCAGTTGGAGAACCGCCTACAACGAAAGGCTACACTCCTTCTGTATTTGCAACATTGCCAAAACTGCTAGAAAGGACTGGAACAAATGAATATGGGAGCATCACCGCTTTTTATACAGTTTTAGTAGATGGTGATGATATGAATGAACCGATAGCCGATACAGTTCGAGGAATATTAGATGGTCACTTTGTAATGGATAGGGAATTGGCTAATAAAGGCCAGTATCCTGCAGTCAATATACTGAAAAGCATCAGCAGGGTAATGAATCATATCGTTTCTAAAGAACACATTAGAGCAGCGGAAAGGTTAAGAGACTTATTAAGTACGTATATGAATTCAGAAGACTTAATTAATATAGGTGCATACAAAAAGGGATCTTCTAAAGAAATTGACACAGCTATTACACTTTATCCCTCCATTTTATCTTACATAAAGCAGGGTACAGATGAAAAGGTTTCAATGGAGGATAGTTTTCATTCGTTAAGATCATTAGTGGGAGCAGGAGATTAATATGATGGGCTATGCATTCAAGTTCGAAAAAATATTAACGATTAAAGAAAGAGAAAAGGATGAGGTTGTAGCTATTTATAATCAAGCCGTGAAAAGATTTGAAGATGCGGCAGAAAAACTATATGAACTGTTAAAGAAGAAAGAAGATCTAGAAGAATTTCAGGCGGAAAAATTGGAAAATGGACTTTCGGTTCAAGAAATAAGACACCATCAGCATTTTATAATTAATTTAATAAAAATGATTGAACATAGTCAAAAGATAGTCGTAAATGCTAGAAATTCTATGAACTTTTATCAGGAAAAACTAATGGAAAAAAATATAGAAGTGAAAAAGTTAGCCAAAATGAAAGAAAAGGATGTTATGAAATTTATCCAGCTTGAAAAAGAGATGGAAGCAAAACAAATGGATGATATTTCCCTTCAACAGTATATGCAGCCAGGAAAGCTAGGTGGCTAAATGGATAATTTTATAGATAAAAAAAAGAAATCATTTAATTTCTTTCAACGATTTTTATTAGTAATTGTTATTCCAATGGTATTTGCCATTGTTGTTGTCTTGTTATTGATGATTTATTCCGGTGCAAATGTGTTGGAAAAAGGAAAAGAACTGGCAAATAATATTCCTTTTTTACACGCAGAAAAAGCCTCCAAAGAAGAAAAAGCTGAAAATAGCAGTAAAACAATACTGGAGCTTGAAACGAAATTGTCCGATCAAAAAAAACAGATTGCCAAACTTCAGTCAGAATTGGAAGGCAGTGAGAAGGAAACAGAAGCTGTTCAACTCGAAAAGGAAAAATTGCAAATAGAGCTGGAAACATTACAAAAGGATCAAGAACAAACAGAAAAAGCATTTGATGATATTGTTAAAACATACGAAACGATGACTGCAAAAAGTTCAGCAGCGATTCTTGGAAATATGAATGAGCAGGAAGGCTTAAAAATATTAGCTGCTTTAAAGCCTGTAACACTTGCTCCAATATTAGAGAAAATGGAACCAGCAAAAGCAACCAAATATACCGAGCTTTTATCGAAAACAAGTACTACTGGTGATTTAGAAGCAAATAGTGACTCGTCGGATAATACAGAATCCAATGAATAATTCGTAAAAACTAGATTAATAGTCAAGTTTTGGAAGGAGGTGAAAAAATGCAAGTAGGCATCAATAGAAAGGAAATTTCACCTTATCAATCAAATGCTGCACTTTTTCAGTCGCCTGCTAATTCTCAAAAGTTTAACTTGTTGTTTAACACGTTAGCAATGGTGAAAGGTTCAGGTCCAATTGAACATAATCTTTTGATACAAGATGAAGAAAATAATCATTCGTTATCTTCCATATTGCGAATTTTAACGAACGCTGAGCCTTCACTAACAGGTGTAAATATAAATGCTGATCCAGAAAGTGACGATAATTTTCAAGTGAAGGAAAGGATCCTGCAATTATTGCATGATGCTGCAGGTGATGACTATCAGGATTTATTGGATATGGATGATCCATCTATCCAGTTGGATCAAATTATAGAAAAAGCATATTCAGCTGTTACAGATAAGCTTTATGATTTTTTAAGTACATTTCATTTTGAACAAACAAACAATCAGATGTTTGCAGATACAGAATTTCCTAAATTGGTAGATACAATAAAAATATTGCTAATGGTTGGAAAAGAAACATCATTATCAAATAAACAAGAGGAAGTTCCTGATATAGTTGAATCTTTAACAAATTTGATTGTAAATTTATTGAATCAAACGAAAGTATCCGAACAAGAGAAACGACAAAACAACCAAACTTTTGAAAAGAAAGAACGTACTTTTTATCCGGATTCAATTCAAGGTGGAAAACGAAAAATTCTAGAAGGTAGCACAAAGGGAATTCCAGCGATCAATCTGGAAGTTTCTTCTCAACAGATTGACTCTTTATTAAAAGATCAAAATAGGATGATAAACAACAGTTCCGCTCATTTTATTGAGAAAATAACTGACACGAATGGAATGAAAGGTTCACATAATAATGAAAAAAAGGTCGATGCGATCTTTTCCAATCTAAATGAAACCAATAAAGATCGAATCAATAAACTGGATGAACTGATAGGACAACTTGCAGCTCTTCCATATATTGCAACTGATAGGAAAGAATATAGCCCAGAAATAATGGCAGATCAAAAAAATATCAAACAAATATTGATTTCTATTAAAACTTTGTTGGGTGAACTGCTTGATACAACAAGGTTAAATGAATTACAAACAATGGAACCGGAAAAAGCTGAAGTAATTAATTTACATAATGATAATTTAGAGAAACAGCCGAAGAATCCATTACATTTAATTACACCAGCAGAATTACTAACTAAATTGGTACAGAGAGAAACAACTAAACCATACGTTCAGGAAACAGAAGCATCAAATGGAAAAAGCGGCCCAAAGGGTAACAGAGAGGAACAGACGAAGGATTCTGTCCGGTTGTTGGCGGCAGCAGAATTAATAGAGTTATTAGTCAAGGATGGACTTGATCAATCAATTATTCAACAGAGTGAAAGCAAAGATATTAATAGTAATTCGGTGGATAAAGCAGGAAAACAGCCGAATGACCTAGTAGATCAATTATCAGCTCAACAAGTAGAATTTTTATTCGGTAATAACAACAACGAAATATCGAACAAACAACCAGGATTATTGGAATTGGAACATACACAAACAGGCAAAACAGAAGCGATAAAGCAAGAAGTGAGCAACACAAAGTTTAGTGGTTTGGCTCGACATATTGATTCGATTAAACCTGAATATCCTTCTAATGTTCAATCAGTTCTGCTTTTCGATGATAAACAAAGGAAGTATGTAAATAAGCTGGGAAATGAGGTAGCTATTAGTGCAAGAAAGGGAGATACTTCTTCGATTTCTAAAAATATAAAATCATTAGTTTCCAGCATTATAGATAATCTGACTTCGATTACAAATCAAGCGGGAAAACCAAAAGAAATTTATCCCAAATTGATAAATCCAATTTTAATGGAGTCATTGCAGAAAAAAGCAAGTAATGAATCTACGTTTGCTTCTTTCTTTAACGTTAACCAAGAGCCGATTGCTGAAAAAAAGAAAATCGATACAACATCATTTCCAATCGGACAATTGCAAACGTCTTTTTCGGCTAAACAACACCCATTGCTTGTATTAAGTTCCAACGGCAACCCTGTTTCAAGCAATCAACTGGAAGAACAGCTGCAAAAGATTTTTGCCAATGCATCGTACATGAAAAATGGAGATAGTCAAAAATTCATATTAAGACTTGCTCCAGAACATTTAGGCACCATTAAAATAGAGGTGTTCCAAAATGAAGGTGCGATTGTCGCGAAAATTTTCACAGCTACTGCTGAAGCGAAAGAATTGTTGGATTCTCATCTTTCGAGTCTAAAGCATGGATTAAGTACTCAAAATATAGTGGTTGATAAAATGGAAATAGTATATACACCAGCTGGACAGCAGGACAAAATGGGCAGAGAACAGCAATCACAGCAGCAGCAACAGCAACAGCAAAAACAAGAGCAAGAAGACACTTCACAACAACAACAAAATAAACAGAAGAAGTCTTTTTTAGAAGAGCTTTTGAATATGGAAACATAAATTAGGAGGTGAAGAGTTGACGAATACAATTGATTCATCCTTATATTTAGCTAATTATAAGGAAAATAAACCAACTACTGGAAGTTCAAATTTAGGAAAAGATGATTTTTTGAAAATTTTAATTACACAGCTGCAGCATCAAGATCCTTCTAATCCAATGGAAGATAAAGATTTTATTGCACAGATGGCAACATTTTCATCTTTGGAGCAAATGACGAATATGAATACAACCATGAATAATTTTATTTCGCTTCAAACCCAATCTAATCTTATTTCCTACAGCCAATTTGTCGGAAAAGAAGTTAATTGGAATAAAATGGAAACAGACGGTTCAGGAAACGAAATAAGTACTTCTGGCATAGGAAAAGTAGTATCTGTAGCATACAAAGATAATACTGCTGAATTTACATTAGAGGATGGTTCGAAACTTAGCCCTGCCAATATCTCAAGCATGAAACAAGATGAAAATAGTCTTGTGACAGCAAGCCAAATGGTAGGAAGAAAAGTTGCTTATTTGGATGTAAATAAAAACGAACAAAGCGGTGAAGTAACTTCTGTTTCTTTAAAAAATGGCATGATTTATTTTACATTAAAAGATGAATCGAATAGTCAGATCACCTCTAAACAAATTATTAAAATTGAATAGGAAGTGATTTTATGGATAAACAGATTTATCCTGCTTATAAATCACAAGCTGTTATCCGTAATGGCATAAACGCATTTAAGGCAAATAACAATAAAGCGGCTTCCTTTTCGACCTATTTACAGCAGTCCATTCATTCGGTTGATAAACTGAACATCAGCAAACATGCCAGTCAACGTTTACAACAAAGAGGCATTGTTATAGATGAAGCAAAATGGAAGCAAATAGAAGGGAAAATAAATGAGGCAAAACAAATGGGTGTTAAAGAATCGCTTGTTCTATTAAATAATGCAGCACTCATTGTAAGTGCCAAAAACAATACAGTGATAACGGCAATGGATCGTGACGAAGCATCACAGCAAATATTCACCAATATTAATGGAACAATAGTATTAAATTAAAAATATGGCTGGACCTAAATGGAGGCCGAAAGCTGCGGAATGATGGAAGCAGCTAATTTGAAGGGAGAAAATTAAATGTTACGGTCATTATATTCTGGTGTAAGTGGAATGAAAAACTTTCAAACAAAACTTGATGTGGTTGGTAATAATATTTCCAATGTTAATACGTATGGATTTAAAAAAGGAAGAACAACTTTTAGCGACTTAATCAGTCAAACAACAGCTGGTGCAACAGCGCCAGGTGCAACAACAGGTGGGATAAACGCAAAGCAAATTGGTTTAGGTTCCCAAATGGCTTCGATTGATACTATACATACTCAAGGAAGTATGCAAACAACAGGAAGAACACTTGATTTAGCTGTATCAGGTGATGGTTATTTTGTAGTACAAGCTCCTGGATCAACTACCCCTTACTATACAAGAGCAGGAAATTTTTATTTAGATGCAAGTAGAAATATAGTTACATCAAGTGGATTACAACTTGCAGGTGCAGGAACAATTCCAGCAACAGCGCAAAGTTTTAGTATTGGTGCGGATGGAACAGTTACGTATATTGACAATACTGGTGCAACAAAAAATGCTGGTACAATTCAATTGGCAAAGTTCGCGAATCCTGAAGGACTAACTAAAGTAGGAGGAAATACATTTCAAGTTTCAGGAAACTCTGGACCTGCTGCGTTAACAAATCCTGGTACAGGAGGAGTAGGATCTATTAACAGTGGATACTTAGAAATGTCAAACGTAGAACTTTCAGAGGAATTTACCGATATGATTGTTGCTCAAAGAGGTTTCCAATCCAATACAAAAGTTATTACAACATCTGATGAAATTTTACAAGAACTAGTTAACTTAAAACGATAGTAGAAGGAGGATCAGAGGCTAAGAAAAGGAAATTTTCATAGTCTCTGAAAAAATAACAGTGATAAATGTAACTCGATTAAATGGGAAAATGTTCAAACTAAATGCCCTGTTTATTGAAACAATTGAATCATTTCCAGATACTACTATTACGTTAGCAAATGGAAAAAAATATGTTGTGAAGGAAACAGAACAACAAGTTTTAGATTCTGTAAAAGAATTTTATCAATCTGTTAGCCTTTTCGGATTACCGAATTTAGGAGAGAACGGGAATGAAGAATAATAAAGTCGTAATGATCATGCTGATTTTGATACTTGTGATAGCAATCGTTGGCACTGGCGCATTTCTCTATCTATCAAAATTTGCAGGAGATCATAAAAAAAAGGAACCAACCATTGATGAAGTGCTAGAGGAATCTGTCGATGTTCCTGAAATCACCACAAATTTAGCAAGTGATAATTTTATTAGAATAACATTTAAGATACAAACAGACAACAAAAAGGCAAAAGAAGAGTTGGAAAAAAGAGATTTCCAAGTTCAAAATATTATTATACAAGAACTTTCAGAAAAAACGAGCAACGATCTAAAAGGGAAAAAGGGTCAAATAGGATTAGAGAATGAGTTGAAAAATAAATTAAATGAACTGATGCAAAACGGAAAAATAGTTCAAGTTTACATTACTAATTCTCTTCTTCAATAAAAGTGGGACAAGGTGAATCCTCTATCAGGAATGGTTTTTATTCATTGATAGAGGATGAAATCAGACCTTTAAAAACAATGGTCTTTCCATATTCAGCTATTATGGAGTAGACGGTTCCATGACCGGTAGTGTGGGATAAGGATGACGGAGGTGAGACATTTTGTCTGGAGATGTTTTGTCCCAAAATGAAATAGATGCTCTTTTATCAGCATTATCTTCTGGAGAAATGGATGCAGATGAATTAAAAAAAGAGCAGTCAGAAAAAAAAGTGAAAGTTTATGATTTTAAACGTGCATTACGATTTTCAAAAGACCAAATACGAAGCTTAACACGTATTCATGAAAATTTCGCTCGGTTATTGACTACTTTTTTTTCAGCGCAATTAAGAACTTATGTTCAAATTACTGTTACTTCTGCGGATCAAATTCCATATGAAGAATTTATTCGCTCAATTCCGAAAATGACCATTTTAAATGTTTTTGACGTACCGCCATTAACAGGAAGAATATTAATGGAAGTGAACCCAAATATAGCTTATGCTATGATGGATCGAATGATGGGCGGAAGAGGAACAAGCATAAATAAAGTGGAAAATTTAACGGAAATAGAATCAAAAATTATATCTAATACATTTGAGAATGCCTTTGACTATTTGCGAGAAGCAATGGAAGAATTAGTGGATATAGAACCAGTGTTATCTGAATTTGAAGTTAATCCACAATTTCTGCAAATGGTTTCACCGAACGAAACAGTTGTCGTAATTTCGTTGAATACTACGATTGGAGACACAAGCGGAATGATAAATATATGTATTCCGCATGTAGTGTTAGAGCCGATTATTCCCAAACTTTCAGGGCATTATTGGATGCAGACAGAAAAAAAAGAACCAGTCCCGGAATTAACATATCGGTTAGAAAAAAATATAGAACAGTCTGTCGTGCCGCTGGTTGCTGAGCTAGGAACATCTGAAATTTCTATTCAAGATTTTTTAATGATGGATATTGGCGACGTGATTGAAATGAACCAATCGATTGATCAGCCCTTGCTTATTAAAGTTGGTGACATTCCTAAATTTGTAGGGCAGCCGGGAAAAGTAAATAAAAAAGTTGCTGTTCAAATATTAGAGGCTTTAGAGAGGGGGAAAGAAGATGGCAAGTAAAGACATGCTTTCACAAGATGAAATAGATGCATTATTAAGAGGCGATGATTCGGACAAGCTGAATGAGCTAATGGTGCACGATTATCTGTCTGCTATTGAACAAGATGCCTTGGGGGAAATTGGGAATATTTCTTTTGGGAGTTCTGCAACTGCACTTTCTACATTATTAAATCAGAAAGTGGATATTACAACACCAAGTGTTGGAGTGGTTTCGAGAAACAAACTGATGGAAGAATTTCCACATCCATATGTTGCCATTCGTGTGAATTATACAGAAGGTTTTTCTGGCATGAATTTATTGGTTATTAAACAATCTGATGCTAGCATTATTGCAGATTTAATGCTAGGTGGAGACGGTGCAAACCCATCGGAGACGATGGATGAAATCCAATTAAGCGCTGTTCAGGAAGCAATGAACCAAATGATGGGTTCAGCGGCAACTTCTATGTCTACTATTTTTAGTAAAAAGGTAGATATATCGCCGCCATCTATTGATCTTCTTGATTTAACACAAGGTGAAGGGACCGATAAAATACCACATGATGATATTTTTGTAAAAGTATCCTTTCAACTAAAAATAGGAACTTTAATTGATTCTAAAATCATGCAATTGCTGCAATTGCCTTTTGCAAAAAGCTTAGTAGACGGATTAATGAATGTAAATAATCAAACTGAAGAAGTTTTCAATACTCCTAAAGTAGATTATAATTCAGGATATGAGCCAAAAGAACCAAAACAGAAGTCGGTGATTCCTACTAATGATGCTGATGAAAGAACTTATAGTAGGCATCAAAAAGACTTTAAACAACGGGACGCGCAGCAGACTATACAGGAACCGCAACATTTTGGAACAGCTTCTTCTTTTGGAGGTCAACCTAATGTGCAGCCTGCTGTTTTTTCTAATTTTGAACCTTTTACTCCAAAAGAACCAGAAACGAAAAATTTAGAAATGCTTTTGGATATTCCATTGCAAGTGACGGTTGAATTAGGGAGAACAAAACGTTCAGTGAAAGAAATATTAGAGCTTTCATCAGGTTCTATTATTGAACTTGATAAACTAGCAGGTGAGCCGGTCGATATACTCGTTAATAATCGACTTGTTGCACAAGGTGAAGTAGTCGTTATTGATGAAAATTTCGGGGTGAGAGTGACCGATATTGTCAGCCAAAGCGATCGATTAAATAAATTAAAATAAAATTATCTGGGGGTAGAGAGTAATGGCACAAAAGATTTTAATAGTAGATGATGCAGCATTTATGAGAATGATGATTAAAGATATTCTCTCAAAAAATGGCTATGAAATAGTAGGTGAAGCTGCAGATGGGGCTCAAGCTATCGAAAAATATAAGGAAAGCCAGCCTGACTTGGTGACAATGGATATTACCATGCCCGAAATGGATGGAATTACTGCATTAAAAGAGATTAAAAAAATCAATCCAAATGCAAAGGTTATAATGTGTTCTGCGATGGGACAGCAAGCGATGGTAATTGATGCTATTCAGGCAGGTGCAAAGGATTTTATTGTAAAACCATTTCAAGCAGATCGTGTATTAGAAGCAATTAGTAAAACATTAGGTTAATTTAAAAAATAGAGGGTGCCGTTAGTGAGTAAATTAAAGTTTTTATTTACAAGTTCACTACTCATCATTTTTCTGCTAGGCTTGAATCATCAAGCCTATGCAGAAAAACTTGATAACAGTGTGGATGAATGGTTAAAGGATTCAAATAATACAGAGAATAAGTCGGAGCAAAATGCCGAAAAAAAGAATATTAACAATGTTTCAACAAGTGTTGGACTAACATTTCTTGATTTTATAAAAATGATTTTTGCAACAATATTTGTAGTAGCAATAATTTATATCATTCTTAAGTTTATTAATAAACGAAACCATGTGTATAAAAGTTCACAAATAATGGAGAACTTGGGTGGTGCCACGCTCGGTGCTAATAGATCCATACAAATAGTTAAAATTGGAAAAAGGCTGTTAATTGTAGGAGTAGGAGAAAACATACAGCTTATTAAAGAAATTGATGATGAATCGGAATATAACGAAATATTAGAAACTTATAATCGTAAAGTCGATCAACTAGTGCAGCCAAGCGATATTGTGACAAAGGTCATGCATGCTGTCCAAAAACAGCCTGCAAACATAAAGAATAAAGATTCATTTGCAGGGTATTTAAAAAAACAATTACAAGATATATCAAAAGAGCGTAAGGAATTATTGAAAGAAATTGAAAAGAAAGGGTCAGAAAAAAATGAATGAATTTTTACAGTTTTTTAATAACAGTACACCTGAAAATGTTTCTACATCAGTACAGCTGTTATTATTATTGACGGTCCTTTCTTTAGCACCAAGTATTTTAATTTTAATGACATGTTTTACTAGAATCGTTATTGTTCTTTCCTTTGTCAGAACAGCGCTTGCAACGCAACAAATGCCGCCCAATCAAGTAATTATTGGCCTAGCCTTGTTTTTAACCTTTTTTATTATGGCACCAACCTTTCAGGAAGTGAATGAAAAAGCGTTAACTCCCTTGTTTCATGAAGAAATAAATATAGAGCAGGCGTATGATAATGCAGCTATTCCTTTTAAGGAGTTTATGAGCAAACAAACAAGACAGAAGGACTTGGCTCTCTTTTTGCAATATTCTCAAGCTGAAGCACCAAAATCTGTACAAGATATTCCTTTGACAGCATTAGTTCCTGCTTTTGCTATTAGTGAATTAAAGACAGCGTTTCAAATAGGGTTTATGATATTTATTCCATTTTTAGTGATCGACATGGTTGTGGCGAGTATATTAATGTCAATGGGAATGATGATGCTTCCACCTGTAATGATTTCCCTGCCATTTAAGATATTATTATTTGTTC
Source organism: Niallia sp. 03133 (assembly GCF_052663225.1). Taxonomy (NCBI): domain Bacteria; kingdom Bacillati; phylum Bacillota; class Bacilli; order Caryophanales; family Bacillaceae; genus Niallia; species Niallia sp. 03133. Next base: position 59,929 of record NZ_JBQTCY010000004.1, on the reverse strand, counting down.
TGGTGGATGGGTGGTATTTAGTCGTTAAATCTTTATTAGAAAGTTTTTAAGAAGGTGAAAAAATATGTCTTCCGAAATGGTTATATCAATTGCCGAAAACGGCATATTAACAGTGCTTGTTGTCAGTGGACCATTACTGATCATTGCTTTAGTGGTCGGTTTAGTCATAAGTATTTTTCAGGCAACCACACAAATTCAAGAACAAACGCTGGCATTCGTCCCAAAAATCGTTGCAGTACTATTAGGTGTCATTTTTTTTGGGTCGTGGATGCTTAGTCATATGCTATCTTATACAGCAGATATATTTTCCAATCTGACAAGGTTTATTGGTTAGAGCAATGATTGAACTTTTACCAAAATTTCCTGCATTTTTACTTATATTTATACGTGTAACATCTTTTTTTCTTATGATTCCGTTATTTTCTTATCGGACAATTCCTTCATCTCATAAAGTTGGTTTAGGTTTTTTTCTTTCCGTTCTTATGTTTATTAATATGGAACCACCTTCACTTATCATTGATGGAGCCTACTATTTGCTCATTTTAAAAGAAGCGCTTGTTGGATTATTAATTGGATTTTTAGCATATATGCTATTTTCTGCCATCCAGATTGCTGGAGGCTTAATTGACTTTCAAATGGGTTTTGCAATTGCCAACGTCTTGGATCCGCAGACTGGTGTTCAAAGTCCTCTTACTGGTCAATATTTAAATACCATTGCTTTATTTTTTTTATTAACAGTAAATGGTCATCATTTATTGATGGACGGAATATTTTACAGCTACCGTTATATTCCGCTTCAACAAGCATGGATAGAATTTGGAGACGAAAATTTAATCGGTTTTTTAGCAAAATCATTTGCACTTATGTTTGCAATAGCGTTCCAAATGTCCATTCCGGTAGTTGCAAGTATATTTTTAGTGGATGTTGGGTTGGGAATTGTTGCTAGAACGGTTCCACAATTAAATATATTTGTTGTTGGGGTTCCAATTAAAATTATTGCTGGATTAATTATTTTGATGATTGTAATGGGTGTGTTGATGGCATCTGTTTCTCATTTGTTTTCTACGACTCTAACAGCGATGAGAGAAATGATGAATTTAATAGGTGGTTCATAAAATGAAACGTTTATCCTTGAATTTACAATTATTCGCTGGAGAAAAAACAGAAAAAGCAACTCCTAAAAAAAGGAACGATACACGTAAAAAAGGACAAGTTGCAAAAAGCCAGGATGTTAATACCGCAATTGTAATGCTTGGTGTTTTTGCTGTTCTTCATTTTACTGGCGGAAATATGATGAAAGAATTTGTTGCTTTAATGAACTATTCTTTCCAAGAATTTATGTTAATGGAATTATCCGAGGGAAATATAAAGGATATTTTCCTTCAGATAATAAAAGAAATGGCATTGCTGTTAAGTCCCATATTGATAGCAGCAGTTGCTGCTGGACTTCTTGCAAATTATATGCAGGTAGGAGTGTTGTTTACGGTTGAACCAATTCAATTTAAGTTGGAAAAAATAAATCCAATATCAGGAGTTAAACGTATCTTTTCCTTACGTTCAATCATTGAATTGTTAAAATCCATTCTCAAAATAAGCATTATTGGAGTCGTGACTTTTTCCATTCTATGGTCCCAATTTAGCGAGCTGCTCGTTTTATCCCATAAATCTGTCTATGATGCGTTAATAACTTTAGCAAAGTTGACCATTCAGATGGGACTATATGCATCTGGATCCCTATTGTTTTTATCCCTGCTTGATTATTTGTTTCAGCGGTATGATTACGAAAAAAATATTAGAATGTCTAAGCAAGACATTAAAGATGAATATAAAAATATGGAGGGAGATCCTCTCATAAAATCAAAAATAAAACAGCGTCAAAGAGAAATGGCAATGCGGCGAATGATGCAGGAAATCCCAAAAGCGGATGTGGTTATAACTAATCCTACGCACTATGCTATCGCATTAAAATACGAAGAAGATAAGTATGATGCCCCTTATGTGATAGCGAAAGGGATAGATTTTGTCGCTCAAAAAATAAAATTGATAGCAAAAGAAAATGACGTGGTAATGGTAGAAAACCGTCCATTAGCTAGGGCTTTATATAGTCAAGTAGAAGTAGGGGATACGGTCCCAGAAGAATTTTTTAAAACGGTTGCTGAAATTATTGCTTTTGTATACCGTACAAGGAACGAAAAAACATTTTAACCATTTTATTGCTGATCATGTGGATAATCCATACAATAAAAAATTTGTGTTATATGTTGTGATTTAGTTAGGAGCGAAACATATGTCTGGTAGAGATCTTACCGTATTATCGAGTGTAATTTTAATTGTTGCGATGCTGATTATTCCTTTTCCAACATGGATATTAAGCTTTCTCATATTGATAAATATTACATTGGCATTATTAATCTTGCTATTAACAATGAGTATGAATGAGCCTTTAGAATTTTCTATTTTTCCCTCTATATTATTATTAATGACATTGTTTCGTTTAGGTCTTAATGTGTCTACAACGAGATCCATTTTATCAACCGGAGATGCAGGCGGCGTAGTACATACATTTGGAACATTTGTAGTTGGAGGAAATATTGTAGTAGGTTTAGTAGTCTTTTTTATATTGGTTATCATTCAATTTATTGTCATAACAAAAGGATCTGAACGTGTATCAGAAGTTGCGGCAAGATTTACATTAGATGCAATGCCCGGGAAGCAAATGAGTATTGATGCTGATCTAAATGCTGGCATAATCTCTGAGCATGAAGCAAAGTCACGCAGGGAAAAAGTAAGCAGAGAAGCTGATTTTTATGGCTCCATGGACGGTGCAAGTAAGTTTGTTAAGGGGGATGCGATTGCTGGGATCATTATTGTGCTGATTAACTTGATTTTTGGCATCATAATAGGAATGACCCAGCTAGGCATGTCTATAGGGGACGCGGCACATAATTTTTCCTTAATGTCCATAGGGGACGGTATTGTCAGTCAAATACCTGCTCTTTTAATTTCTACAGCAACAGGTATTATAGTAACAAGAGCAGCGTCTGATGGAAATCTAGGGTCAGATATTACAAATCAGTTATTTGCGTATCCGAAAATGCTGTATATTGCTGGTGGAACTATTCTTTTATTAGGCTTATTCACGCCAATTGATGATATCTTAACGATACCAATTGCCGGTTTGCTGGCATTTGGGGGGTATAATTTATCAAGAGTACCAAAACAAAATGTGGAACAACTGCAAGGTATGGAAGAAGAACTTCAGACAGATGAGTTAAAAAGCCCAGAAAGTGTTGTAACTTTGTTAAATGTAGATCCAATTGAATTTGAATTTGGATATGGCTTAATTCCTCTCGCTGATGCAAATCAGGGTGGTGATTTATTGGACAGGGTCGTCATGATTAGACGACAGTTGGCGATTGAATTAGGGCTTGTTATCCCAGTAGTTAGAATAAGGGATAATATTCAACTGCAGCCTAACGAATATCGTTTAAAAATTAAAGGAAATGAAATGGCTCGAGGAGAACTGCTTCTGGATCATTATTTAGCAATGAGCCCTGGAATAGAAGACGATTCCATTGAGGGTATTGATACGATCGAGCCTTCCTTTGGTTTGCCGGCTAAATGGATTACGGAAAAAACGAAAGAGCAGGCCGAAATATTTGGATATACAGTCGTCGATCCTCCATCTGTTGTTTCCACGCATATTACAGAAGTGATAAAAGCAAATGCCCATGAATTATTAGGCAGACAAGAGACAAAGCAATTAGTAGATCATGTTAAAGAAACCTATCCTATTTTAATAGAAGAAGTAACACCAAATCCTTTATCGATAGGAGACATTCAAAAGGTAATGGCAAAATTATTAAAAGAAAATGTTTCTATTCGAAACTTGCCGATTATTTTTGAAACATTAGCCGATTTTGGAAGATTATCGAGTGATACAGATTTGCTTACAGAGTACGTAAGACAAGCATTGGCTCGTCAAATTACTAACCAGTATTCAACTAACGGAGAGTCATTAAAAGTAGTTACTTTATCTGGAAAAGTGGAAAAATTAATAGCGGATAATATTCAACAAACAGAACATGGAAACTATTTGGCGATTGATCCTAGCTTGTCTCAATTAGTATTAGAAAATCTTGCAGCACAAGTGGATCAACTATCTGTTATAGATCAAATGCCAATTGTCTTATGTTCGCCAGCTGTAAGAATGTATGTTAGACAATTAACAGAAAGATATTTTTCTCAAATTCCTATATTATCTTATAACGAGTTAGAGGCAAATGTAGAAGTGCAAAGTGTCGGGGTGGTGAATATAGAGTGAAAATAAAAAAATATACAGCTTCAAGCATGCCAGAAGCAATGAAAAAAGTCCGGACTGAATTAGGGAATGAAGCGGTCATTTTACATTCAAAAGTAATCCATACAGGTGGATTTTTAGGATTATTTAAAAAAAGAAATATTGAGGTGCTTGCGGCAATTGATCCGGACTCAAATAGGGAAGCAAGACAAACAAAGAAGGAAAAAATTAGTTCCATTCCAAATTTATTTGAGAATAAAACAGCAAAAGATAACGATGTTTCATTAACTAAGCACGCTGAGTTTTCAACAGAAAAAGTGCTAAAACAGTTGGAACAGTTAAATGGTTTTGTTCAAGAATTTGTGCAAAATGAAAAGATAAGCACAGCAGCATTGCCAAATCCAGTGCAGCAGGTGATCGCTTGTCTGGAAAAACAAGGTCTGGATAAACAGCTGCTGATAAAGATAACAAGAGAGCTAGTCGGGAAATGGTATAAAGAAGGAGCAGACAAATCATTTAACGAAGTGCTATTTTGGACAAAAGAATACTTATATCAAGAAATTTCCTCTTATTCCTTCGGGGAATTATCGTTATCCAAAAGATTTGTGAATGTGGTTGGGCCAACAGGCGTCGGAAAAACAACCACATTAGCTAAAATGGCTGCTGATATTATGTTGAAGCATCATAAAAAAATCGGATTTATCACTACTGATACCTATCGTATTGCTGCGATTGAACAATTAAAAACATATGCAAATATTTTAAATGTTCCGCTGGAAGTATGCTATAACTTGCAGGACTTTGAATCAGCTGCAAAAAAACTAGAATCTTGCGATGTTATTTTAATAGATACAGCAGGAAGAAACTTCCGAAATAAACAATACGTTGATGATTTAAAGAAAGTGGTTGATTATAAACGAGAGATGGAAACACTGTTGGTGCTATCATTGACAGCAAAACAAGAGGATATGGAAGAAATATATCAGCAATTTTCAACGATTGATATTAATCAATTTGTCTTTACTAAAATGGATGAAACATCCACATACGGCAGTATGGTTAATTTGATTGTTAAATATCAAAGGGGTGCTGCGTATTTAACAACAGGACAAAATGTTCCCGATGATATGCTAGCAGCTAATCCAGAAATTATTGTAAATAGAATAATTGGAGTCGATTAAAATGACAGATCAAGCTGCAATTTTAAGGGAAAGATTCCATCATGTCCACAAGCATAATCAACATAAAACAATTGCAGTTATTAGTGGAAAGGGAGGAGTGGGCAAATCTAATTTCTCTCTTAATTTTTCCCTTTCGCTAATAAAAAAAGGGTATTCCGTTTTGTTGATTGATATGGATATCGGAATGGGCAATATTGATATTTTAATGGGAACCAGTTCTAAATTTACTATTGTCGATTATTTTGAAAATAAGGCTTCTTTTTCAGAAATTATCAATGAAGGCCGAGCCGGAATTCGCTATATAGCAGGTGGATCTGGCTTATCGAAATTTGTGACTATGGCAAAGCATAAAATGGAACGATTTTTTTCTGAATTTACAGTATTTCTTAATCAATATGATTACGTCATTTTTGATATGGGTGCTGGCATAAGCAGTGAATCCCTTCATTTTATTCTCTCTGTCGATGAAGTAATCGTTTTAACTACACCAGAGCCAACATCTATAACGGATGCCTATGCAGCAATGAAATTTATCCATCTGCATAAAGAAGATATTCCTTTTTATTTAGTTGTAAACCGAACATTCACTTTCGATGATGGAAGAGAAGCATTTCAAAAGCTTACATATGTTTTAAAAAGATTTTTAAACAAAGAAGCGATTGAATTAGGGATAATTCCAGATGATCAGCATGTTATGAAGGCGGTTAGGAATCAAATTCCTTTTATTATTTTTAATGAAAAGTCAACAGCTGCTAAAGCTTTATTCGAATTGACCGATAGATATTGTAAACAACAGTTTTCAGAGCCTAAAATAAAAAATAAGGAAAATTTTGTGACAAAATTAAAGAGTTTTCTGTTTGAAAGGTAGTGCGTTTACATGGAGAAAATAAAAGTTCTAATTGTGGATGATTCGGCATTTATGCGAAAATTAATTGCCGATTTTCTCTCTGAGGATTCTCGCATTACAGTAATAGGTGCTGCTAGAAATGGTGAAGATGGTATTCAAAAAATAAAAAAATTGCAGCCTGATGTTGTTACATTAGACGTGGAGATGCCTGTATTGGATGGACTTCAAGCATTAAAGCGTATTATGGCAGAAAATCCAGTTCCTGTCATCATGTTGTCAAGTACAACAAAGGCAGGAGCAGATAATACCATTCAGGCGATACAAATGGGAGCAATTGATTTTATTGGCAAACCCTCAGGATCTATATCGCTAGATTTATATAAAGTCAAACAGGAATTGGTAGAAAAAGTAATATTCGCAAGTGAAGTGAAACTTAAAACGATATTAAATATACCTTCTGATGCAAAAAGTACTATTAATCTTGATTCTTCTTATAGTAATATAGAACTAATAAGACGTGAAAATGTAAGTCTAAAGCCTTTCTTTCAATCGCAGTGGAATAAACATACAGAAAAACTTATTCTTATAGGAACATCGACAGGTGGACCAAGAGCCCTTCAGCAAGTGTTGTCAAAGCTGCCTAAGGATATTAATGCTGCTATATTAATTGTGCAGCATATGCCTCCTAATTTTACAAAATCACTAGCCAACCGATTGGATTCGCTTTCCTCTATAAAAGTGAAAGAAGCGGCAGATGGAGAGCTTATTCAAAAGGGTGTTGCATACATTGCTCCTGGAGGGTTTCATTTCAAAGTAAAAGCAATCGGAAAAAATATTGCAGTACAATTAGATCAGTCAAAGCCGGTTAATGGGCATAGGCCGTCTGTAGATGTACTTTTTCAGTCGGTAAGTTTAGTGCAGGATTATGCGAAAATTGTGGTAATTATGACAGGAATGGGATCAGATGGTACGAATGGGTTAGTGGAATTAGTACAATCAAGTGAAATCAAAGCAATTGCTGAATCACAAAAAACTTCCATTGTATTTGGAATGCCGAAAGCTGCTATTGCAACAAAATATATTGATGAAATACAAAATGTAGAAAAAATTGCACAAACAATAATGAAATATGTATAACGCCAAGGGGTGTGAAGCAATTGGAAATGAATCAATATTTAGAGGTTTTTATAGAAGAAAGCAAGGAACATATACAGGCTTGTAATGAACATTTACTAGAGTTAGAAAAAGAGCCGGGGAATTTGCAAATAGTGAATGAAATATTTCGCTCTGCACATACATTAAAAGGGATGTCTGCAACGATGGGCTATGAAGATTTAGCCAGCCTAACCCATCAAATGGAGAATGTTTTGGATGCTATCAGAAATCAAAAAATCGCCTTTTCCCCGGTAATACTGGATGTTATCTTCTTGGCGGTTGATGATTTAGAAGCAATGGTAGAATCAATTGCAAGTGGTGGAGATGGGAAAAAAAATGTAGAAGCAGTAGTAAAACAATTAATTGCAATTGAAAAGAATGAATCAACAGAAACAGATTCAGCGCTTCAGGAAACTGCTGCTGCAATAGTGGAAGTAATAAAACCAATTACAAATTATGATGAATTCGAAACTACAATCCTACAGCAATCCTCTGAACAGGGATTTAATACATACGAAGTTAGCGTACATTTAAAGCAAGACTGTCTATTAAAGGCTGCACGAGTTTTTATGGTATTTGAATCTTTGGAGTCTTTAGGAGAAGTAATTAAATCGAACCCTCCTGTGGAGGAGCTGGAAGAAGAAAAATTTGATTTGCAATTTATGGTAACGTTTATTTCCAAAGAAGACGGAGAGACAATAAAATCAAAAGTTATGAATGTATCAGAAGTTGAAAAAGTGGACGTAATCCCTTTTTCTTCGTATAGTCTTTCTACGCTAAAGACTCATGAAAAGGAAGAAAAAGTTACGAAACAAAAACAGGAAGAAAACTTACCAGAAGTAAATGAAATGGAAGCAGGAAAAGAAGATGATGACGGAAAACAAGGCACAATGGCGAAGCAAGCGAGCAAAACAATCCGTGTCAATATCGAACGTTTAGATATATTGATGAATCTTTTTGAGGAGCTCGTGATTGATAGAGGAAGATTAGAACAGATATCTCAAGATTTAAAAAATCAAGAGCTGCATGAAACCGTCGAAAAAATGTCTAGAATTACTGGTGACTTGCAGAATATTATATTAAACATGAGAATGGTTCCAGTTGAAACGGTTTTTAATCGCTTTCCAAGAATGGTTCGTCAACTAGCAAGAGATCTAAATAAAAAAATCAATTTAGAGATTATTGGTGCAGATACAGAGCTGGATCGCACGGTTATTGACGAGATTGGCGATCCTCTCGTACATCTCATTCGAAATGCATTGGATCATGGAATAGAAACACCAGAAGTCCGAAGAGCAAATAATAAGAACGAAGAAGGAACCGTTGTTTTAAGAGCCTATCATAGCGGCAACCACGTCTTTATTGAGCTGGAGGATGATGGGGCCGGAATAAATAAAAAGAGAGTATTAGAAAGAGCGGTAGATAAAGGGTTAGTATCAAAAGAAGCTGGAAATAGTTTAACAGATTCGCAAATTGCCGAATTAATTCTTGCGTCAGGTTTTTCTACTGCGGAAAAAATATCTGATATCTCTGGACGAGGTGTAGGATTAGATGTTGTAAAAAGTAAAATAGAATCTATTGGAGGAACTATCACTATAGATTCTCAAGAAGGAAAAGGCTCTTTGTTTTCCATTCAATTGCCGCTTACACTTTCTATTATTTCCGTTATGCTGGTGGAAATTCAGGAAGAAAAGTATGCAATACCGTTGTCTTCCATAATTGAGACTGCTATTGTTTCGAAAGAAGATATACTTCAGGCGCATAATCAAACTGTTATTGATTTTCGCGGAAAAGTAGTGCCGCTTCTTTTCTTAAAGGATATCTTCGAAGTTCCGATAATGAACGAAGAAGATGAGTTTTATTCTATCGTTATTGTTAGAAAAGGAGAAAAGCTGGCAGGACTTGTGGTCGATTCCTTTATTGGGCAGCAAGAGGTTGTATTAAAATCACTTGGCAGTTATCTATCAAATGCTTTTGCTATTTCTGGTGCTACTATTTTAGGTGATGGACAAGTGGCTTTAATTGTCGATTGTAATGCACTAATCAAATAACGGGCTGCTAACAGATAATAGGGTGGAAGAAAGGAATGAAGGAGAATGGTAGAATCTGTTTCAACAGAAGTGAAATTAATTATCTTTGAGCTAAAGGGAAAAGAATACGCAATTCCCGTAAATCAAGTGCGATCAATAGAAAAAATCATGCATATTACCCGAATTCCAAATATTGCTCCTTTTGTGAAAGGTGTTATCAATCTTCGCGGTGTTGTTACACCGCTGATTGATTTGAGAAAGCGATTTGATTTGGAGGAAAAAGAATATACAGAGCGTACACGCATCATCATCGTCGCACTAGCTGATATAGAGTTAGGGGTTATTGTGGACGCTGCAAATGATGTTGTGGATGTGGATACAACTCATTTTGAACCGTCTCCAGAGGTTGTCGGCGGGGCAGAAATAGATTATATTAGCGGTGTCGTTAAATTAGAAAAAAGATTGTTGATTCTTGTTGATTTAGAAAAGGTTTTTGATCGGGAAGAATTAAAAAACTATATTAAAAGTGAAGGATAAGTGATGGCATTTACAGATAAAATCAATTCATTGCACTTGGATGTTTTAAGGGAAATTGGAAATATTGGCGCAGGACATGCAGCAACCTCCCTTTCTAAATTACTAAATAAAAAAATTGATATGAACGTTCCAAATGTTCGAATTGTTTCCTTTGACGAAATGATGGACATGGCAGGTGGAGCAGAAAATATTGTAGCAGGCGTTTTTTTAAGAATAGAAGGCGAGGCTCCTGGAAGCATGTTTTTTATGCTTCCAATAGAGCAGGCAACAAATTTTATTAAAGATATGATAGGGGACGCAACTATTCAGCTGAATACACCACCTTTTGATGAATTAGCATTATCTGCACTCCAGGAACTTGGCAATATTTTATCAGGATCCTATTTATCTTCTTTATCTGATTTTACTAATTTATCCTTGTATCCTTCTGTCCCAGCACTAGCAATCGATATGGTTGGTGCAATTATTAGTTACGGACTTATAGAATTATCACAAGTCAGTGATTATGCAATTGTTATTAATACTGCATTAAATGAGGAAGAAGACTCTTTCCCTGAAAGTGTCAATGGTCACTTTTTCTTGCTGCCAGATCCATATTCATTTGATATTTTGTTTGGAGCTTTGGGAGTGACCGTTGATGAATGAGCAACAAACTGTTGTTAAAGTGGGCATTGCTGACATGAATACAGTTCAAGTCCCTGAAGTAATAAGAACTTCCGGTTTGGGATCTTGTGTCGGAGTTGTTTTATATGATCAAGTAAGAGGAATGGCAGGATTAGCCCACATTATGCTGCCGGATTCTTCCTTATCGAAATCAGGACCATTAAACATTGCTAAATTTGCAGATACTGCTATCATCAAGTTGGTCCAAAATTTGGAGATGCTAGGAGCAAAAAAAACGTCATTAAAGGCCAAAATTGCAGGTGGCGCTCAAATGTTTCAATTTACTGGTACAAGCGATATTATGAGAATTGGACCTAGAAATGTGGAAGCTGTAAAAAAAGAGCTGCAGTGCTTAAATATTCCACTTTACGGGGAAGATGTTGGAGGCAATAGCGGCAGAACGATTGAATTTAATCCAAAAACCATTGAGTTAACCATCAGGACAGTAAACAAAGGAACACAAATTATTTAACAGACATTAAAAATGAATAGCAAATAAAAAGGGATGTTCCAAAAAAAAATGCTGAACCCCGTTACTTATTTGAAAGTCGCCCATCAGCGAATGGAAACAAATAGGTAAGGGGTGCATCCAATGGGACATCCCTTTTTTGGAATAAAAGGACGGAGCTGCGCGCATTGAAATTACAACCGCGTCTTTTTTACTTTTCCATTTCCAGATATGAATATAAATACCTGAAAGTTTCTAATGAAAAAAATATTTGGTGTTTATATAGGGATATTTTACTATTTTTTAAAAGTTAATAATGAATAAAGTCTCTTCAATACTATTTTGGTAAAATCAAAAAGAGACTATTCAATCTTTGATCTTTTTTGGACTGAGCTGAAAATAATAATTTATCCCACTCTTAACGGGCAGTAAGACCCCCACCTCGGCGATGCTGAGGAATCGAAGAAGCTAAGTGGGGGATGAAGAAAACCCCCACTGATGGAAAAGTTCACTTTATATTAGAACAATAGATTCAAAGATGGAAAGAAATTTGATATTATTCATTACGAAGCACACTGTCAAAATAGTTGGATATAATAGATGAAGGAAACGGCATGTTTTTTTCGTTTTCTGAACAATTATTCAGTAAGAAATCGCTGAAATGAGAGTATATAGAGAAATTTGAAATAGTTTTTCTGAAGGCAAGGAAAACACAATAATATAGATAAGTGGAAATGTTGTTTTTAGGAGGAAATATCATGGGAAATGATTCAACTGCAGAGGATAAAAACGCATGGTATTTGTGGGTTGCTTCACGTGATAAGGAAGCAGGAAATATATTAATAAAAAAGTATATGCCTTTAGTAAGTTTTCATGTTCAAAGAATATCTGTTGGACTACCCAAAAGTGTATCTAGAGAAGAATTAAATAGTCTTGGTTTAATGGGTCTTTATGATGCATTAGAAAAATTTGATCCGAAAAGAGATTTGAAATTTGATACATATGCATCTTTTCGAATTAGAGGAAGCATTATTGATGGATTAAGGAAAGAAGATTGGTTATCTAGAGGCACAAGGGAGAAATCAAAAAAAATAGATGCAGCAATTGAACGGCTTGAACAGCAAAAAATGAGAAATGTTACAATACAGGAAATAGCTGATGAATTGAATCTTAGTCCTGAAGAAGTTTCTTCCACCATGAACGAGCATTTTTTTGCCAATGTACTTTCTATTGATGAACAATTAAATGATCAGGAAGAAAAAGAGGGGCCGTGCTTTGTCATTCGAGATAACAAAAGGGAAATTCCGGAAGAAAAACTGCTGAAAGATGAATTAATTCAAGAAATGGCTGCTATGATTTCCCTTTTAAATGATAAAGAGCAGCTTGTTATTAGTTTATTTTACAAAGAAGAGCTGACATTAACTGAAATAGGACAAGTAATGAACTTATCCACCTCAAGAATATCACAAATACATTCCAAGGCAATATTTAAATTAAGACAATCATTAGAGAAAGTAATATAAAATCAGAGTGTTGCCTCAATAATATATTTGCCAAGCGGGGAATATAGGAAACGAAGCGAGAAAGCAGATGAAATAGCATAATTTACAGTAGATAGAGGGATAGATTTGATTACTTTTTTATTAATTTTAAGTTTTATATTTAATATTTTGGCTTTTTTATTCATTGCACTTCTGTTTGTAAGGCAAAATCGTTTTGTTTCACTTGAAAAACAACAAAAACAATCTATGGAAGAAGTCGAAAATCTCATTGCTGCATTTATTGTAGAAATGAAAGAAGAAAACGAACTGTTTCTTCAAAAAATGAAAATTACAGAAAAAAGAAAAGCAGCCCCGAAAAAAGAGAAGGAAAACATAGAAAAGCTTTCTTTAGTTTCTTTTGAAAAAGAGCACCCTGAAATAAATATGCTCCCATCAAAAAAACAGGCAGCAAATGTTTATAAAAAAACAATAGACATGAAGCAGGAAGAAAAAGAGGATGCAGGGGAATTATTAAATTTAATTTACCCTTTGGAAAAAGAAGATCCGAAAGAAAAATCATTATTGGAAAAGGTATTAGATTTAAAGGAACAAGGGAAAAACACAGAAGAAATTGCTAAGATTTTAAATAAAGGGAAAACAGAAATAGAATTATTCCTGAAATTTAGACAAAAAAATCATGAATAACTTGATTGTCATGTTTACATATGCTATATTAACAAATGGTGTTAATACACACGCTTTTGGATTTAATCAATGGTGCTGTAAGATTACAGTTTTGATTAAAAATGAAAAAAGCGGAGGAAATAAAAACCATTAGGAGGAACAAACATGTCAGTTATTTCAATGAAACAATTACTTGAGGCTGGTGTACATTTCGGTCACCAAACTCGCCGTTGGAACCCGAAAATGAAAAAATTCATTTTTACAGAGCGTAACGGCATCTACATCATCGACCTTCAAAAAACAGTTAAAAAGGTTGAGGAAGCTTATAACTATGTAAAAGAACTTGCTGGTAACGGCGGAACTGTTCTTTTCGTAGGAACAAAAAAACAAGCACAAGATTCAGTTAAAGAAGAAGCTATTCGTTCTGGTCAATACTTTGTAAACCAACGTTGGTTAGGTGGAACTTTAACAAACTTTGAAACAATTCAAAAACGTATTTCACGTTTAAAAGACATTGAAAGAATGTCTGAAGACGGCACTTTTGAAGTACTTCCGAAAAAAGAAGTAGTTCAATTGAATAAAGAGCTTGAGCGTTTAGAAAAGTTCTTAGGCGGAATTAAAGATATGAAAAAAATTCCAGATTGCTTATTTATTGTTGATCCACGCAAAGAGCGCATTGCTGTTGCGGAAGCTCATAAATTAAATATTCCAATTGTAGGTATCGTTGATACAAACTGTGATCCAGACGAAATTGATGTTGTTATTCCTGCGAATGATGATGCAATCCGTGCTGTTAAATTATTAACTGCAAAAATGGCAGATGCTATTTTAGAAGCTAAACAAGGTGAAGAAGTAACAACTGCTTAATTTTAAAATAAGTAGTTTGATAAAATGAAAATCCTAGTATTGATTTTCTAGAATTACTATACGCCAAGTTTGGGGTCTTATAAAAAAGGTGATAAAGGGCATCCCTCTTATCACCTTTTTTTAAAGAATATTGCTTAAAACAGAAATGAATTGGTTAAAAAAATAGTACATAATTATACAAGGAGGCTAACTACTATGGCTGTAACAGCTCAAATGGTTAAAGAACTACGTGAAAAAACAGGTGCTGGAATGATGGACTGCAAAAAAGCACTTACTGAAACAAATGGTGATATCGAAAAAGCAATCGATTTCCTACGTGAAAAAGGAATTGCAAGTGCTGCTAAAAAATCTGATCGCATCGCTGCTGAAGGTACAACTTTTATCTCAGTAAACGGAAATGAAGCAGTTATTCTTGAAGTGAACTCTGAAACAGACTTTGTTGCAAAAAATGAAGGCTTCCAAGTGCTTGTTAAAGAGCTTGCTGACCACTTACTGCAAAACAAACCAGCATCTGTTGAAGAAGCTCAGTCACAAAACATCACGGATGGTACAACAGTTGAATCACATATCAATGCAGCAATTGCAAAAATTGGTGAAAAACTTTCTCTTCGTCGTTTTGAAATCAAAACAAAAACAGACAACGATGCATTTGGTGCATACCTTCACATGGGTGGACGCATTGGTGTGTTAACAGTGCTTGAAGGAACTACTGATGAATCAGCTGCAAAGGATATTGCAATGCACATCGCGGCGCTAAACCCTAAGTATGTTTCTCGTGACCAAGTGTCTCAAGAAGAAGTTGAGCATGAAAGAGAAGTATTAACTCAACAAGCATTAAATGAAGGAAAACCAGAAAAAATCGTTGCTAAAATGGTTGAAGGCCGTTTAGGTAAATATTTTGAAGATGTATGTGTACTTGATCAATCTTTCGTTAAAAATCCTGATCAAAAAGTACGTCAATTTGTTGAATCAAAAGGTGCAACTTTACGCGAATTCGTTCGTTATGAAGTAGGAGAAGGAATTGAAAAACGTGAAGATAACTTCGCTGAAGAAGTAATGAACCAAGTAAATAAAAAATAAGCAATTAAATTTAAAAAGCTTTTTATAGGGAACACGCTTGTGTTCCCTATTTTTCAAGATATTTTAAATAGGCGGAGGTTTCCATGATTAGTCCAAAATATAAACGTGTTGTTCTTAAATTAAGCGGTGAGGCATTAGCAGGAGAGGCTGGATTTGGCATTAATCCGGCAGTAATTAAAAATGTAGCCGAACAAGTTAAAGAGGTTGCTGAGCTGGGTGTTGAAGCAGCAGTTGTCGTAGGCGGTGGAAATATTTGGCGTGGTAAAATCGGAGAAGAAATGGGCATGGACCGTGCAAACGCCGATTACATGGGAATGCTTGCTACTGTAATGAACTCTTTAGCATTACAAGATAGTTTAGAACAATTGGGAATTGAGACCCGAGTACAAACTTCTATTGAAATGAGACAAGTTGCAGAACCATACATTAGAAGACGTGCCATTCGCCACTTAGAAAAAAAACGTGTTGTCATTTTTGCAGCTGGTACAGGAAACCCTTATTTTTCAACAGATACTACTGCTGCACTCCGTGCTGCGGAAATTGAAGCAGAAGTAATATTAATGGCAAAAAACAATGTAGATGGAGTATATTCTGCCGATCCAAGAGTGGATAAAACAGCAACCAAATTTGAAGAGCTGACTTATTTTGATGTAATTAAAGATGGGCTTGCTGTTATGGACTCAACAGCATCGTCTCTATGCATGGATAATGATATTCCTTTAATTGTGTTTTCAATCATGGAAAATGGCAATATTAAAAAAGCTGTTATGGGTGAAACAATCGGAACTTTAGTAAGGGGGAAAAAATAATGCCGAGTCAAGTTATTTCTCAAACAAAAGAAAAAATGAATAAAGCAATACAAAGTTATTCTCGCGAGTTAGCAAGCATACGTGCAGGACGTGCAAATGCATCCCTTTTGGATAGAATATCAGTTGATTATTATGGAGCTCCAACACCTGTCAATCAACTAGCAGGAATTAGTGTTCCTGAAGCAAGATTGCTTGTTATCCAGCCATATGATAAAACGGTGCTGGGGGAAATTGAAAAGGCAATTTTAAAATCAGATATTGGATTAAATCCTTCTAACGACGGAAGTGTAATCCGTTTGTCGATTCCTATGTTAACGGAGGAACGCCGTAAAGAATTAGTGAAAAATGTAAAAAAAGAATCAGAAGAAGCAAAAGTAGCAATCCGTAATATTCGCCGTGACGGCAATGATGATTTGAAAAAATTAGAAAAGAACGGTGACATTACGGAAGATGCACTTCGTGGCTACAATGATGATATTCAAAAATTAACAGATGAATTCATAAGCAAAGTGGATGCTCTTACAAAAGAAAAAGAAAAAGAAATATTAGAAGTTTAACTTTGAATGTAGACAAGACTCATTTTTTTGCTAAACTTTCAGAAGTATTGCTGCTAAAAGGTGTATTAATCCTCCGATAAGGGGAAGTCCTGAAGAAAGTGAGCGTTTGTCAACAGTCTGAACCCTCTAAATTTTAGGGGGTTTTTTAGCTATAGGCATATTAAACAAAATGATAGTTGCTTAAGCTATCCAGTTTCCTTTAAGATATAAAGGGAAACTTCTATTAGACTATTTTTGTTAAGTTATCAAGGTATATAGTGATAGAAGATAAGAGAGGATTTATTTTGGAGGAGCTATTTGTATGTTTAACAAGCTAATGTTTTGGAAGAAGAGAGCTGTGTCTTCTAATCTCCAAGAACGGATGGCATTACTGAAGCAACAATCCATTCCAGAACATGTTGCAATTATTATGGATGGAAATGGCCGTTGGGCAAGTAAGCGAAAGCTGCCAAGAATTGCTGGACATCATGAAGGAATGAAATGTGTAAAAAGAATTACAAAATTGGCAGATGAATTAGGGGTAAAAGCATTAACACTTTATGCATTTTCAACGGAAAACTGGAAAAGGCCAAAAAAAGAAGTAGAATATATTATGTCATTGCCTGAACAATTTCTCGGCACTTTTTTGCCTGAATTGATAGAAAAAAATGTTCGAGTAACTTCAATCGGATATACGAAACAACTGCCTCCCCATACATTAAAAGCTTTGGAGGATGCGATTGAAAAGACGAAAAACAATACGGGCCTTATTTTGAATTTCGCTTTAAACTATGGCAGCAGATCAGAAATAGTTCAAGCTGTGAAAAATATAGTGAATGATTGTGAAGGCAAGAAAATAGATGTGGATGATATTACACCAGATCTGTTTTCGACTTATCTGATGACATCAAATTTATCGGATCCTGACTTGCTCATTCGTACAAGTGGAGAAATTAGAATAAGCAACTTCATGATGTGGCAGTTAGCTTATACAGAGTTATGGTTTACAGATGTATTGTGGCCAGACTTTAAAGAAGAACATTTAGTTGAAGCTATTGAAGTATTCCAAAACAGACAAAGGCGTTTTGGAGGAGTCTAATAAGGGTTGTGAACTATAAATGAAACAGAGAATAATTACAGCGGTCATAGCAGCGGCTATTTTTCTTCCTATTGTTATTATTGGAGGACTTCCATTAGTTCTTTTTACATTTTTATTGTCTGCTGTAGGATTGTTTGAACTATTAAGAATGCGGAAAATTAAGCTTCTCTCTTTTCCTGGATTGCTATCTTTACTAGTTATATGGCTTTTTATTTTACCAAATGACTATCAAACATTTTTTACATTCATTCATTTAACAAAAATGGAGATTGGTTTATTTGCTGCACTTTTGTATTTAACGTATATGGTAGCTTCTAAAAATCAATTTTCAATTGATGATGCGGCGTTTTCTATTTTAGCGGTAATTTACATGGGAGTTGGTTTTCACTTTTTTATAGAAGTGGGAGATACTAAACTATGGTTACTTTTCTACTCGCTGTTCATCATATGGGCAACAGATTCAGGCGCCTATTTTATAGGAAGGGCTTTTGGGAGAAGAAAGCTGTGGCCTGAAATCAGTCCAAATAAAACAGTGGAAGGCGCGATCGGAGGAATAGTTTGTGCTGTTATCGTTTCTGTTCTATTTAGTGCTTTTGGCTACATAGAATGGTATATAATAGCAGTTATAACGATTATCCTATCAGCATTTGGACAAATTGGGGATTTAGTGGAATCTGCATTGAAAAGACATTATGAAGTAAAAGACTCCGGAAAACTATTGCCTGGGCATGGTGGAATATTAGATCGTTTTGATAGTTTATTGTTTGTATGGCCATTACTATATTTTATCTTTGATGCTTTCTCGTTAATTTAACCTGTTTTTTGCATTAGAAGAAACGTAGGTAACATATATAATGGAGAGTATAGGTATTGTAGGAGTGAGGTAGTGAAGTATATTAGTTTATTAGGTGCAACAGGATCTGTTGGAATGCAGACGCTGGATGTAATAAAAAACAATCCAGAAAGCTTTCAGCTTGTTGCATTCTCTGCTGGTAAAAATATAGAATTAACAAAAAAAATTGTAGCAGAATTTAAACCATTTCTTGTCTCTGTATCGGACAAAAAAGATTATCTTATGTTAAAACAAGAGTTTCCTGGCATTTCTTTTTCCTATGGACAAGAAGGATTAGTAGAAGTTTCTGTCTATCATAAAGCGGATATACTAGTTAATGCTGTTTTAGGCAGTGTAGGGCTTCAGCCAACATTAAAGGCGATAGAAGCAATGAAAACAATTGCTATTGCCAATAAAGAAACATTAGTCACGGCAGGACATTTAGTAATGGATGCGGCGAATAAAAATAATGTAGCAATCCTTCCAGTAGACAGTGAACATTCCGCTATTTATCAATGTTTGCAAGGAGAATATGAAAAGAACATAGAACGGCTTATTATTACGGCATCTGGCGGGAGTTTCCGTGATTTAACAAGAGCGGATTTACAACATGTTACATTACAAGATGCTTTAAAACACCCTAATTGGTCAATGGGGGCAAAAATAACCATTGATTCTGCTACCATGATGAATAAAGGATTGGAAGTAATCGAAGCACATTGGTTATTTTCTCTCGCATACGATAAAATAGATGTATTGCTTCATAAAGAAAGCATTATTCATTCTATGGTAGAGTTTCAAGACAGCAGTGTTATGGCACAGCTAGGTTCACCTGATATGCGAGTGCCGATTCAATATGCACTAACATACCCTGATCGTTTGCCGATGCACTCTGCACAAAGATTAGATTTAGCAAGTATTGGCAAACTTCATTTTCAAGAAATGGACTTAGATCGCTTTCGTTGTCTAGCGTTTGCATATGAAGCTGGAAGACTCGGCGGCACATTGCCAACAGTCTTAAATGCAGCAAATGAAATAGCTGTTGCGAAATTTTTATCCGGTGAAATTAGCTTCCTGCAAATAGAAGAGCTGATTGAAAAGGCGATAAGCAATCATCAAAATATAGCAAACCCAAGCCTGGATGTAATCCAAGCTATTGATTTAGAAACAAGAAAGCGAGTAAGCACACTCCTATAAAAAGGTGGTTATATTTTGAATACAGTAGTGGCGTTTATTATTATCTTTGGAGCATTAGTATTTTTTCATGAGTTGGGTCATTTTATTTTTGCGAAAAGAGCTGGCATTCTATGCCGTGAATTTGCTATAGGATTTGGGCCGAAAATCTTTTCGCAAAAAAAGGGAGAAACAACCTATACGATTCGCCTATTGCCTTTAGGTGGATTTGTTCGAATGGCCGGCGAGGATCCAGAAATGGTGGATATAAAAGCTGGACACCGAATTGCTCTGTTATTTGATAAAGAGGAACAAGTTTCCAAAATTATTATTAACAATAAAGAAAAATATCCGAATGCACGAGTGATAAACGTAGAAGAAGCAGATTTGGAGCAGGAGTTATATATTAAAGGATATGCTGAAGACGATATAAATGAAAATCTTGTTGCTTTTCCGATAAAAAGAAATGCAGTTATCGTGGAAAATGGGATAGAATCTCAAATTGCACCAATTGATCGTCAGTTTGCAAGCAAAACATTAGGACAAAGAACATTGGCAATTGTCGCTGGCCCATTGATGAACTTTGTTTTAGCATTTGTCATTTTTGTATTAATTGCCTTATTGCAAGGAATTCCTTCCAATGAACCGAAGCTTGGCAAGTTAATTGAGGATGGAGTGGCTTTGCAAGCTGGTTTAAAACAAGGAGATACAATTGTAAGTATTGATGGAGAATCCGTAACCAGTTGGAAGGAAACGGTAAAGATTATTCAAAAGAGTCCCGGAGAAGATTTACAATTGACTGTATTGCGGAATGGCAAGGAATTAAATATAGATGTAACACCAAAAGCAACAAAAACAGAAGATGGCAAAACAATTGGACTGATCGGTGTGTATAGCCCAATGGAAAAATCACCACTTAAAGCAGTAAAATACGGGGCTACTGAAACATATACGTGGACGAAAGAAATAATTGGAGCCGTAGGAAAGCTTGTAACTGGGCAGTTTTCTATTGATGCATTGTCTGGACCAGTAGGAATTTATAAATCAACGGATACAGTGGCACAATCAGGTATTTATTATTTAATGAAGTGGGCAGGTATTCTAAGTATTAATCTAGGGATTATGAATTTACTTCCGTTTCCAGCTTTGGATGGAGGCCGACTAATGTTTTTTGCCATTGAAGCTGTGCGAGGAAAACCAATTGATCGACATAAAGAAGGGATCGTTCATTTTGTAGGATTCGCACTATTAATGTTATTAATGATTGTGGTAACTTGGAATGATATACAGCGATTTTTCTTGAAATAGACCAAATGCAAAAGTGGGGGACATAGCATCCCTCACTTTTAGTTAATAATTTTTTCCTGAAAGCAGAAAACCATTTTATATTGAGGTGCAAATAAATGAAGCAAAGTAGTATGTTAATACCAACACTAAGAGAAGTGCCGGCAGATGCAGAAGTGAAAAGTCATCAACTTCTTTTACGTGCTGGCTATATCCGCCAAAATGCAAGTGGTATATATTCATATTTACCATTAGCCAATAAAGTGTTAAAAAAAATCGAACAAATTATTAGAGAAGAAATGGATGCAGCAGGTGCAGTAGAATTATTAATGCCTGCAATGCAGCAAGCTGAATTATGGAAGGAATCTGGAAGATGGCATACATATGGCCCTGAATTAATGCGATTGAGAGACAGACATGATCGTGAGTTTGCATTAGGTGCTACACATGAAGAGGTAATCACAAGTTTAGTGCGTGATGAAATAAAGTCCTATAAACGTTTGCCGCTGGCGCTTTATCAAATTCAAACAAAATTCAGGGATGAAAAAAGACCGAGATTTGGCATTTTACGCGGCCGTGAATTTATTATGAAGGATGCATATTCTTTCCACTCGTCACATGACAGCTTGGGGGAAGTATATGATGCAATATTCCAAGCGTATTGTAATGTTTTCGAACGCTGTGGATTAAATTACCGTGCTGTTATTGCCGACAGTGGAGCAATGGGTGGAAAAGATACCCATGAATTCATGGTATTATCAGATGTTGGAGAAGATACAATCGCTTATTCAACAGAATCTTCTTATGCAGCCAATATTGAAATGGCCCCTGTAGTTGCAGTTTATGAGAAAGCGGACAAGCCGCTCAATGATTTAGAAAAAGTAAAAACAGAAAATCAAAAAACAATTGAGCAAGTAGCTTCCTTTTTTAATACTACTGCTGATCAATGCATTAAGTCTTTATTGTTCAAAGTAGATGAAAAGCATGTATTAATATTAGTGCGTGGCGACCATGATGTGAATGACATTAAAGTCAAAAATTTACTAGAAGCAGTTAGTGTAGAATTAGCTGATGCATCTGAAACATCAAGCATCTTAGGCTGCAGTGTTGGATCATTGGGACCAATTGGGGTGAAGGATGTAGAAATAATTGCTGATCATGCTGTGAAATCCATTGTAAATGGTGTATGTGGTGCAAATGAAGAGGACTTTCATTATATCAACGTAAATGCCGAGCGTGATTTTGTGGTCACTCAATATGCGGATCTTCGCTTTATCCAAGAAGGAGATGTGTCTCCAGATGGTGCAGGTACCATTGTTTTTGCAAAAGGAATTGAAGTTGGTCATGTTTTCAAATTGGGAACACGATACAGTGAAGCAATGGGTGCTACTTACTTAGATGAAAATGGACGTACACAACCACATATTATGGGCTGTTACGGAATCGGTGTTTCTAGAACGATGGCTTCCATTGTCGAACAGTTTAATGATGAGAAAGGTATTGTTTGGCCAAGTCATATGGCTCCGTTTGATGTTCATTTAATCCCTGTTAATATAAAGGATGAAACACAAACAGCATTAGCAGATAAATTATATCAACAATTTAAATCAAATCGTTTCGATGTACTGCTGGATGACCGTGCAGAGCGTCCAGGTGTTAAATTTGCAGATTCTGATTTAATTGGACTGCCGATACGCGTAACAGTTGGGAAAAAAGCTGCAGAAGGCATCGTAGAAGTAAAAGTAAGAAGCACTGGCGAAGTGTTGGAAGTGCATGAAGATAAACTGATAGAAACGATCACAAATCTATTAAAATAAATAGAGATAAAAAAAGAGTTGCTTCATATGATATGAAATCCTAATTAGTACTTTTGTATATGGTATTAGCAGTTGCCATATACAAAAGTTTTGGTTGGAGGCATATCTGGAACGGCTCTTTTTTGGATTTAATAAATTCAAAAAAGCAGCGCAAGCATAATGCATCTTTTACTTCAAACTAACCTTTCAACATATCATAGTGATATTGGAAAAAGTTAAAGAGTGAATGAGAGTGGCTTTGGTCATGTATTATATGGTAAAGTATAGTGTTGTATTTTGGAAAAGCTATATTCCTCCTATTTTTTGTGGAGAGAATAAGAAAGACTTTATCCCACTCTTAACAGGCAGTAAAACCCAAGTAAAACCCCCGCCTCAAGATTCCGAGAAATCGAGGAAGATAGGCGTTGAAACTCGCCCGTAAAGGTCCGATAAGTGCAACTAACCATCAGTGGGGATAAGGAAAACCCCCACTGATGGAAGTTTACTTTATGCTATAATTATTTTTATCCCACACTTAACGGGCAGTAAAACCCCCACCTTGGGGATGCTGAGAAATCGAGGAAGCTAGGTGGGGGATAACTGCCAGTAAAGGTCCGATAAGTTCAACTAACCATCAGTGGGGATGAAGAAAACCCCACTGATGGAAAGGTTCACTTTATGCTGCTTCCTGTAATAGCTTGATAGATAAAGGGGATAAACGGAAAGGAAGGAGAGGGGAAATGAGCGATATACAAGGAAAATTGGAAAGGTTTCAACTATTGCTGCAGCAATTGCAATTGACTGATGACCAATTTGTTTCTTATTTTCATCAAGCAAAGATAGATAAAATAACGATTGAAAAACGGGCGAAAAAATGGCATTTTCATTTTCTGTTTGACAATATTCTTCCATTTCAAGTGTATCAATTATTTACTAAAAAGTTGATCAGCAGTTTTTCGCATATTGCTTCTGTCACTTTTTCAATAAATGTACAAAATGCCATAGCAACTGAAATGTTGATTAAAGACTACTGGTCTGCATGTATTGAACAAATGCAGGGTATATCTCCTCCGCTTATAAAATTATTAAATGAGCAAGTTCCGAAAGTACAAGGAAATAAAATAACCATTCATGTACGAAATGAAATGGAAGGCCTGGCAATAAAAAGAAAATATGCACAGATGATTACTGATTCCTATCAATATTTCGGTTTTCCACTTTTTGTATTGGACACAGAAATTCAACAAGAAGCCTCCAATACGGAATATGAACAATTTCTGCAAGCAAAACAGCTAGAGGATCAGGAAAGAGGGAAGCAGGCGCTTCTGGATATTCAAAAAATGGAAGCTGACAAAGAAGCGAATGATGCGAATATTCCATCAGGGCCGCTAACAATTGGACTGACTATTAAAGATGACAGTGATTATCGCAGACTCGAAGAAATTATAGATGAAGAAAGGCGGATAACCGTCGAGGGGTATGTATTCCATGCGGAAACAAAGGAATTGCGAAGCGGAAGAACCCTTTTAACCTTCAAAATAACAGATTATACGAGTTCAATTTTAGTAAAAATGTTTTCGCGTGATAAAGAAGATGCAGCGCTCTTTCAATTAGTGAAAAAAGGGATGTGGCTAAGAGCACGGGGAAGCATTCAAAATGACACCTTTGTACGTGATTTAGTTATGATTGGCAATGACTTAAATGAAATTAAGCCATTAGAACGGAAAGATACAGCAAAAGAAGAAAAGAGAGTAGAACTTCATCTTCATACTCCTATGAGTCAAATGGATGCTGTATCGTCGGTCGGAAATCTTGTCGCACAAGCGAAAAAATGGGGCCATAAAGCTATTGCGATTACAGACCATGCGGTGGCGCAAAGCTTCCCGGAAGCATTTGGAGCCGGGAAAAAGAATGATATAAAAATATTGTATGGTGTGGAAATAAATTTAGTAGATGACGGAGTTCCGATTGCCTACAACGAAAAAGATATACCGTTAGATGATGCCACATACGTTGTATTTGATGTCGAAACAACAGGTCTTTCTGCTGTGTACAATACAATTATAGAACTAGCAGCAGTCAAAATATACAACGGTGAAATTGTTGACCGGTTTGAATCATTTGCCAATCCACATCACCGTTTATCTGCCACTACGATAAACTTAACCGGAATAACAGATGATTTGGTTCAAGATGCACCGGAAATAGATATCGTTCTGCGGAAATTTGTAGAATGGACAGGCGACAGTATTCTTGTTGCCCACAACGCATCATTTGACGTTGGATTCATCAATGTTGGATACCAAAAAGCAGGTTTGGCAAAATCAACAAATCCAGTTATTGATACATTAGAGCTGGGAAGATTTTTGTATCCCGAGCTAAAAAACCATCGATTAAATACGCTGGCGAAAAAATTTGATATTGAACTGACACAGCATCACCGTGCCATATATGATGCAGAAGCAACCGGATATCTCGTATTAAAAATGCTGAAAGATGCTAATGAAAAAGGCATTACAAATCACAATCAGCTTAACGATAATATGGGCCAGGGAAATGCGTATCAGCGTGCCCGTCCTTATCATTGCACTGTTCTTGCTCAAAATGACACTGGGTTAAAAAATCTGTTTAAATTAGTATCCATTGCTCACCTAAACTACTTTTACCGCGTTCCCCGCATTCCACGATCTGTTTTACAGAAATATAGAGAAGGATTATTAATCGGATCTGCTTGCGATAAAGGAGAAGTATTTGAGGCTATGATGCAAAAAGCTCCGGAAGAAGTGGAAGATGTTGCTCCATTTTATGATTATATTGAAGTAATGCCAAAAGAAGTCTATGCCCATTTAATAGAAATGGAGCTGGTACAGGATGAAAAGGCATTAGAAGAAATTATCACGAATATAACGAAATTAGGCGAAAAATTGGATATTCCTGTTGCGGCAACTGGAAATGTTCATTATGTTAATCCAAACGATAAAATCTACCGAGAGATATTAGTAGGTTCACAAGGCGGAGCAAATCCTTTAAATAGGCATAAACTGCCGGATGTTCATTTCCGTACAACAAATGAAATGCTTGACTGCTTCCGTTTTCTTGGGGAGGAAAAAGCAAAAGAAATTGTTATCACAAACACGAATAAAATTGCCGACATGATTAACAGCATTAAGCCGATTAAAGATGATTTGTACACACCAAAAATCGAAGGCGCAGATGAAGAAATGCGTGAGATGAGTTATGAAATGGCACGCAGAATATATGGGGAAAATCTTCCGGAATTAGTTGAAGCTAGACTGGAAAAAGAATTAAAAAGCATCATAGGGCATGGATTTGCCGTTATTTATTTGATTTCGCATAAGCTCGTGAAAAAATCACTCGATGACGGCTACCTTGTAGGTTCACGTGGTTCTGTCGGTTCTTCTTTTGTAGCAACCATGACAGAAATAACAGAAGTAAATCCATTGCCTCCTCATTATGTTTGTACAGAATGCAAGCACTCTGAATTCTTTAATGATGGCTCCGTCGGTTCAGGATTTGATTTGCCGGATAAAGACTGCCCAAATTGTGGAATCCCTTATAAAAAAGATGGACACGATATCCCGTTTGAAACATTCCTAGGTTTTAAAGGAGATAAGGTACCCGATATAGATTTGAATTTTTCCGGAGAATACCAACCGAAAGCTCATAACTACACAAAAGTGCTGTTTGGAGAAGAATATGTATACCGCGCTGGAACCATTGGTACAGTTGCAGATAAAACAGCATACGGTTATGTAAAAGCATATCAGCAGGATAATAATTTGCAAATAAGAGGAGCTGAAATTGATCGCTTGGCTTCAGGCTGTACTGGGGTAAAAAGAACAACAGGACAGCATCCAGGTGGAATTATTGTTATTCCAGATTACATGGATGTTTATGACTTCACCCCAATTCAGTTTCCGGCAGATGATCGAAACTCAGAATGGAAGACAACTCATTTTGATTTCCATTCCATTCATGATAACGTATTAAAACTAGATATTCTTGGACATGATGATCCGACTGTTATTAGAATGCTGCAGGATCTTAGCGGAATTGATCCAAAAACAATACCGACAGATGATCCGGAAGTAATGAAAATTTTTAGTGGAACAGAATCGCTTGGTGTTACATCCGAACAAATTAACTGTAAAACAGGTACATTTGGAATACCGGAATTTGGAACGAAATTTGTTCGCCAAATGTTAGAAGATACAAAACCTACTACATTTTCTGAGTTAGTCCAAATTTCTGGATTGTCCCATGGAACAGATGTATGGTTAGGCAATGCACAAGAACTGATTCATAATAATATCTGCAACTTAAGTGAAGTTATTGGCTGCCGTGATGATATAATGGTGTATTTAATATATCAAGGCTTAGAACCATCTTTTGCTTTTAAAATTATGGAAAGCGTTCGAAAAGGAAAAGGTTTGTCCGACGATATGGAAGAAGAAATGCGCAAAAATGAAGTGCCGGAATGGTATATTGATTCTTGTAAAAAGATAAAATATATGTTCCCTAAGGCGCATGCGGCCGCATATGTTCTTATGGCTGTTCGTATTGCGTACTTTAAAGTACATCATCCATTGCTGTATTATGCTGCATACTTTACAGTTCGTGCAGAAGATTTTGATGTAGATGCAATGGTAAGAGGTTCACAAAGCATAAAGGCTGTAATAGATGAAATCAGCGGAAAAGGGCTAGATGCTTCTACAAAAGAGAAGAACTTATTAACTGTTATGGAACTTGCTTATGAAATGGTAGAACGAGGATTTTCATTTAAAAAAGTGGACCTATATAAATCAAGTGCAACTGAATTTATCATTGAAGACAATACCTTAATACCACCATTTAATAGTATTCCGGGATTAGGTACAAACGCTGCTTTAAATATTGTCCGTTCAAGAAAAGACGGAGAATTTTTATCGAAAGAAGATCTTCAGCAGCGAGGAAAAGTATCCAAGACTATTATGGAGTATCTGGATAACCATGGTTGTTTAGGCGATATGCCGGATCAAAACCAGCTGTCCCTATTTTAACTTCCTGTGATTTCTTCGCTTGAAAAGGACGGGAAACCTTATAACAGCGCAGTTCCATTTGCATAAAATATTTGGTTATGGTATAGTTTATTTGGAAATACTAAGGATAACTTTCGCAAAAAGAGAGTGGGGAAACCCACTCTTTCGTATTGTGTATGCCTTTTTTTAGTGGCAGCATGATAATGAATAGCTAATTTCCTATTTATTCGGATACTTATTTACGAAAGATTATTTGTTCCTTGCTTAAGGAGGGAAAAAGTTGAGCAAAGTAACAGAATTAGTAGAAGAAATGGTACTGCCTATCTTAGAAGATCTGCATTTAGAATTAGTCGATATTGAGTATGTAAAAGAAGGTCCTAACTGGTTTTTACGCGTGTTTATTGATAAAGATGCTGGTGTTGATATAGATGAGTGTGCAGCAGTTAGTGAAAAACTTAGTGAAAAGCTGGATGAAGTAGATCCGATTACAGAAAACTATTTTCTTGAAGTATCTTCACCAGGAGCTGAGAGACCGCTAAAAAAGGATAAAGATTTTGAAAAAGCAATTGGAAAAAATGTATATGTAAAAACATATGAACCAATTGATAATGAAAAAACGTTTGAAGGTATTCTTGCAAGCTTTGATGGAACGAGCTTATCCATAGAAATCAAAGTAAAAACCAGAAAAAAAATAATTCAAATTCCGTATGATAAAGTTGCAAAGGCTCGTCTAGCTGTAACTTTTTCTTAAATTGCTTTAATGCTGCGGTGCCAATCCTGTAAAAAGCGTGTAGATAAAAAGATGATGTGATTTTTATTTGCTAGTATATAAATGGTAAAGGGTGATCGTGGCAATACCATCCATATTTTTTAGAGATTAAAGGGGGATACAATCTCATGAGCAGTGAATTAGTAGATGCTCTTGTATTGCTTGAAAAAGAAAAAGGGATTTCTCGCGATGTTATCATCGATGCGATTGAAGCAGCCCTTGTATCGGCATATCGTCGTAACTTTAATCAAGCACAAAATGTTCGAATTGATTTAAATTTAGGATCAGGAACAATGCGCGTATTTGCTCGCAAAGAAGTGGTTGATGAAGTGTTTGATCCGCGTCTTGAAATTTCATTAGAGGATGCACAAAAAATCAACCCGAACTACGACGTAGAAGATGTAGTAGAGTTGGAAGTTACACCAAAAGATTTTGGCCGTATTGCTGCTCAAACTGCTAAACAAGTAGTTACACAAAGAGTGCGCGAAGCGGAAAGAGGCATTATTTACTCCGAGTTTATTGATCGTGAAGAAGATATTATGACAGGAATTGTTCAACGCCAAGACAGCAAATTTATCTACGTAAGCTTAGGTAAAATAGAAGCTATATTGCCTGCGAATGAGCAAATGCCTAATGAGTATTATAAACCGCATGATCGCATCAAAGTATTTATAACAAAAGTAGAAAAAACAACAAAAGGTCCACAAATTTTCGTTTCGAGAACACATCCTGGTCTTTTAAAACGATTATTTGAAATGGAAGTTCCAGAAATTTTTGATGGAACTGTTGAAATAAAATCAGTTGCACGCGAGGCTGGCGACAGATCAAAAATCTCTGTTCATTCCGAGAATGAAGAAGTAGATGCAGTAGGTTCATGTGTTGGACCAAAAGGAACACGTGTGCAAACAATTGTAAATGAATTAAAAGGTGAAAAAATTGATATCGTGAAATGGTCCGCCGATCCAACTATTTTTGTTGCAAATGCACTTAGTCCTTCAAAAGTACTAGAAGTAATGGTGAACGAAGAAGAGAAAGCAACTACTGTTATTGTTCCAGATTATCAATTATCGCTGGCAATCGGAAAAAGAGGACAAAATGCCCGTCTGGCAGCTAAATTAACTGGTTGGAAGATTGATATTAAATCAGAATCAGAAGCAAGGGAAGTTGGAATCTATCCAACAGAAGCATCTCTTTTAACTTTTGATGATGAAATAGAAGATGAAGAATTTCATTTGAATAATGAAGATCTTGATTAATTGAGGTGAATGTGTGTGAACAAACAAAAAAAAGTTCCAATGCGTAAATGTGTTGCTACCGGTGAAATGAGACCGAAAAAAGAACTAGTTCGCATCGTTCGCTCGAAGGAAGGACAGGTTTCTGTGGATTTAACTGGAAAGAAATCCGGTCGCGGAGCATATCTTTCAATGGATAAAGAAGCAGTACTTTTAGCCAAGAAAAAAAATATTCTTTCCAGCCAGCTAGGAAGTGCAATTGATGACGAGGTATATGAAGAGCTGCTGGATATAATAGATAAGGGGAATAGACAATCCAAATGAAAGAGAATCAATGGATGTCATTACTTGGCTTAGCAAATCGAGCACGGAAGATTACCTCAGGTGAGGAACTAGCCGTTAAGGAAATTAGAAGCGGAAATGCAAAACTTATTATATTATCAGAAGATGCGTCAGAAAACACGACAAAAAAAATTACTGATAAATGTAATTCGTATGCTGTGCCGGTCAAGATGGTCCCAAATAGAGCATTATTAGGACAATCAATCGGCAAAGAAGCAAGAGTAGTTGTCGCTGTTTTAGATAATGGATTTGCAAAAAAACTTTTAACGCTGCTCGATTAATTCTAGCGGGGGTGAAATGATGAGTAAAATGCGAGTTTATGAATACGCAAAAAAGTTTAACATTTCAAGCAAGGATGTTATTACGAATTTAAAAAATATGAATGTAGAAGTTTCTAATCATATGACAACACTGGAAGAGGACGCAATAAAAAAATTGGATAATATATATAGTAAAGATACAAAAAATAACCAAAATAAACCAGAGCAAACTGTACCTTCTAAAAATATTGCAGATCAATATGAAGAAGAAAGTGATGCAATGGTAGAAAAGGGGAAAGTAAACAACCCTGTGAAGAATACTAAAGAGAATAAACCATTTAATAATAAAACAAAAACCAACAATCGCAATAATAATAATAATAAAAACAGCAATAACAACCGCAAGGGGAAACAATATCAAGCTCCTGCAGCACCACCTGCTCCTAAAAAAGAGAAAGAGCTTCCTGAAAAAATTACATTTACTGACTCATTAACCGTTGGAGAGCTTGCAAAAAAATTACACCGTGAACCATCTGAAATTATTAAAAAATTATTCATGCTTGGTGTAATGGCGACGATTAATCAAGACTTGGATAAAGATTCTATTGAATTGATAGCAAGTGAATACGGAGTAGAAGTCGAAGAAGAGATTCAAATTGATACAACAGATTTGGAAGTATATTTTGCTGATGATGAAGAAGCAGAGTTAGTGGAACGTCCATCTGTTGTTACCATTATGGGGCATGTAGACCATGGGAAAACAACATTGCTTGACAGCATCCGAAACACAAAAGTAACTGCTGGCGAAGCAGGGGGGATTACACAACATATTGGTGCTTATCAAATTGTTGAAAATGGAAAAAAGATTACGTTTTTAGACACACCAGGACACGCAGCATTTACAACAATGCGTGCACGCGGTGCAAAAATAACAGATATCACCATTTTAGTAGTAGCTGCAGATGATGGTGTAATGCCTCAAACCGTTGAAGCGATTAACCATGCGAAAGCAGCAGAGGTTCCAATTATTGTCGCTGTGAACAAAATGGATAAACCATCTGCTAATCCTGATCGTGTGATGCAAGAATTGACAGAACATGGTTTAGTACCTGAGGCATGGGGTGGAGAAACTATATTTGTACCTCTTTCAGCACTTTCAGGCGAAGGAATTGATACATTGCTGGAAATGATTTTGCTAGTAAGTGAAGTAGAGGAATACAAAGCAAATCCGAATCGCAATGCTGTTGGTACAGTAATTGAAGCTGAGCTAGACAAAGGTAAAGGATCTGTAGCAACATTGCTTGTGCAAAACGGAACATTAAATATAGGAGATCCAATTGTAGTGGGCAACACATTCGGACGTGTGCGTGCCATGGTGAACGATTTAGGACGCCGAGTAAAAAGCGCTGGCCCTTCTACTCCTGTTGAAATTACTGGATTAAACGAAGTACCTCAAGCCGGAGACCGCTTCGTTGTATTTAAAGATGAAAAATCTGCGAGACAAATAGGTGAAGCCCGTTCAACACAGGCAATTCAAGCACAAAGATCTGAAAAAACGCGAATCAGCCTGGATAATTTATTTGAGCACATGAAGCAAGGGGAAATGAAGGATCTTAATATCGTATTAAAAGCCGATGTTCAGGGCTCCGCAGAAGCTCTTGCTGCAGCACTTTATAAAATCGAAGTAGAAGGGGTAAATGTAAAAATTATTCATACAGCAGTTGGTGCTATTAATGAATCAGATATTACCCTTGCTGCTGCATCGAATGCCATCGTTATTGGATTTAATGTTCGTCCAGATGTAAATGCAAAAAGAGCAGCTGATGCGGAAGAAGTAGATGTGCGCCTGCACCGTATTATTTATAAAGTAATTGAAGAAATTGAAGCAGCGATGAAAGGAATGCTTGATCCAGAATTCCAAGAGAAAATTATCGGTCAAGCAGAAATTCGCCAAACTTTCAAAGTATCTAAAATTGGTACAATTGCCGGTTCTTATATAACAGACGGGAAAATAACAAGAGACTCAGGCATTCGCTTAATTCGTGATGGCGTTGTTATTTTTGAAGGGGAAATTGATGCACTTAAACGTTTTAAAGACGATGCAAAAGAAGTAAGTCAAGGCTACGAATGTGGAATAACCATAAAGAACTTCAATGATGTAAAAGAAGGCGACATCATCGAGGCTTATATTATGGAAGAAATTGAGCGTAAATGATAGTTGGTCTATTGACCGTTGAATGTATCATTTATGATGCACATTCGTTAAAAGAAAAGCGGGCAGTACTTCAAAGAGTGACAGCCCGCTTAAAACAAAAATATAATATTTCTGTATCCGAGGTTGACTTTCAAGATACATGGCAACGAACAAAAATTGCTATTGCAGCCGTTGCTTCTGCACGATTGTCCGTAGAAGTAGAGTTGCAGCATGCAATAAAGTTTATTGATTCTTTTCCAGAAATAGAAAGAACCATTACGGATATAGAATGGCTTTAATAAAACGAGGTGAAATAAGATGAGCCTTAGACCAAATCGTGTTGGAGAGCAAATGAAAAAAGAACTTGGCGAGATTATTAGTCGAAAGATTAAAGATCCACGCATAGGGTTCGTTACCGTAACAGATGTTAACGTTTCTGGAGATCTTCAACTGGCGACTGTTTATATTTCTGTTCTAGGAGATAAAGAGCAGCGTGAAAATACGTTAAAAGGCCTTGCGAAAGCAAAAGGGTTTATCCGTTCAGAAATTGGACAGAGAATCCGCTTGCGCAAAACTCCTGAAATTTCATTTGAATTTGATGAGTCGATTGATTATGGAAATCGTATTGATACTTTGCTTCATCAAATTGCAAAAGATGATCATTCAGAAGACAAGTGATGTAAATATAAACGAAGAGGGTGGCTCCGCTTATGTACATTCCAAATCCATGCTAAAAGCTTTTTTAGTATAGATGGAATGTGATATGTGGGGACGCCCCTTTTTTATCCATATCAAATATTGAATAAAAGGAAATAATGAAGAAAAGGAGATAGAAAGATGGAAGGAATTTTGCCTTTATGGAAACCAAAAGGAATGACCTCACATGACTGTGTTTTTAAGCTTCGAAAAATCCTCCATATGAAAAGAATTGGACATACAGGAACTCTGGATCCAAATGTTGATGGAGTACTTCCAATTTGTATTGGCAGGGCTACAAAAGTTGCAGAATACATTACAGATGCTGGAAAAACATATGAGGGTGAAGTAACTTTAGGGTATTCGACAACAACTGAAGATAGTTCAGGAGAAATAGTGGAACAAAAAAAGATTAAAGAAACGATTACAAGAGAAATAGTGGAAAATGCTTTTCAATCTTTAACAGGTGTCATTACACAAACCCCACCAATGTATTCAGCTGTGAAAGTAAATGGAAAACGATTATATGAGTATGCAAGAAAAGGAATAGAAGTGGAACGACCATCCAGAGAAGTGACGATTTATTCCCTTCGATTATTAGATGATTGGGACAATTTATCAGGGGAGCAGATTTCTTTTCGGTTTACGGTTGATTGCAGCAAAGGCACTTATATTCGTACGCTAGCAGTAATGATGGGAGAAAAGCTTGGATTGCCGGCGCATATGTCGAAACTAACAAGAACCCGTTCAGCTAATATGACGAAATCATCTTGTTTAGCATTTGCAGAAATAGAAGAAAAAATGGCAGATGGTTCATTAGCGGAATTTTTGCTGCCCATAGAAGAGGCAGTTTCTTATTTGCCGAAATTTCAAATAAATGATACATTAGCAATGAAGGTTCGCAATGGAAGTGTACTGGATACACCAGCATCGTTCATTTCAATTGTGGAACCAATTGTGATGGAATCAGAACAAGGGGAAGCATTAGCAATTTATGTTCACCATCCTACAAAACCTGGGAAAATAAAACCAAGTAAAATTTTAAAAGTGTTAGATTAACAGGTGATTATTATTTTTTCCTGAAAATATTATATATATAGCTAGAAAAGGTGAGTAGTGTAATGGAAGTTGTAAGAATTAATTATCCTGAAAACTTGAACAATAAAGAGTTTCCGCCTATAGTTATGGCGTTAGGCTTTTTTGATGGAGTTCACTTAGGGCATCAGAAAGTAATAGGAGAAGCAAAAGCACTTGCAGATCAAAAGGGATGGAAAAGCGGAGTACTTACTTTTGATCCACATCCATCCGTCGTATTGGGAAATGATTCTAGACGCATTGACCTTATTACATCTTATGAAGCAAAAGTTGCAGAAATCGAAAAGCTTGGAATGGATTATTTATTTATTATCCATTTTACAAAGGATTTTGCTAATCTTCTCCCAGAAGATTTTGTAGATCAGTTTTTAATTCGTTTGAATGTTGTTCATGTTGTAGCTGGATTTGATTATACATATGGTAAGCTGGCAAAAGGCACCGCTGAAACATTAAAACAGCATGGGCAGGATCATTTTGAAACAACGATCATTAATAAAGAAACATACCATGGGGAAAAAGTAAGCTCCACTTTAATTCGTTCCTATATACTAAAGGGGGACATGGAATATATACCCTCCTTGCTTGGAAGGTATTACAGCATCCAAGGAACCGTGATTCATGGAGATAAACGGGGAAGGACTATTGGCTTCCCAACAGCTAATATCGATAGTGACAATTTCTTATTGCTTCCTCCTCAAGGAGTATATGCAGTTCGTATAAAAGTGGATGGTTCTTGGCATGATGGAGTATGTAATGTCGGAACAAAACCAACATTTCATCCAGATGAAACAGCTCAATCAGTAGAAGTGCATATCTTTCAGTTTGATCAAGTGATATATGGAGAAAAGGTGGAGCTGGAGTGGCATATCCGCATAAGAAGTGAAAAGAAATTTAATGGTATTGAGGAATTAGTTCATCAAATTGAAAAAGATAAACAAACGGCAATAGAATACTTTAGAAAAAATCTGTAGTATGTAGTTCTTATACATATTAATGATGGATGGAATAAGTGATTTTATCCCACTCTTAACGGGCAGTAAGACCCCCACCTCGGGGATGCCGAGAAATCGAGGAAGATAGGTGTTGAAACTTGCCCGTAAAGGTCCGATAAGTGCAACTAACCATCAGTGGGGGATGAGGAAAAA
Organism: Niallia sp. 03133; assembly: GCF_052663225.1. Lineage (NCBI taxonomy): Bacteria > Bacillati > Bacillota > Bacilli > Caryophanales > Bacillaceae > Niallia > Niallia sp. 03133. Next base: position 24,355 of record NZ_JBQTCY010000004.1, on the reverse strand, counting down.
CCCCCACTGATGGAAGTTTTCTTTATAAAAGCAAGATAATTTGGTGGAAGAAATGGAAAAAAGAATGATTGATTTTCTTGCTTTTTTTTATAAAAAAGGTTATTCTTATAAACGTACTAAAAACAACCTTTGCTTGGCAAAATCGAGTCACCAACGTTTTGCTCGGTAAATGGGGATTAGTGTAATAGGATATAGGAGGTGAAACAGGATGGCAATCACTCAAGAACGTAAAAACGAACTTATTAATGAGTACAAAACGCATGAGAACGATACTGGATCTCCAGAAGTTCAAATCGCTGTCCTAACGGAGTCAATTAATAATTTGAATGATCATTTACGTACACATAAAAAAGATCATCACTCACGTCGTGGTCTTTTGAAAATGGTAGGTAGACGTCGTAATCTATTAACTTACCTACGTAATAAAGACGTTCAACGTTACCGTGTTTTAATTAACAAACTTGGTTTACGTAGATAGTTTAAAAAAGCGGGATACTTGTTCCCGCTTTTTTATTGTGTAGGAAAGGTACAAACAGAGAAACTACAATAGTTCAAAATAGACTTAGTACTTATAGATAATAAAAACAACTTAAAGATTACATAAACACCTAGTTTTTAAGTAACACAAAATGTGTATACTATAAGAAAAGCGGAATCGCCTTGAAAGCTGGGAAAAGCACTGGAGAGCCAACAGAAGAAGTCGTACTTTGACTTCAGATGATGGATCGAAGTAATCGAGCAGCTAGGCGAAGGAGCTGGAAATAAAGAAAAGCGGAATCGTCTTTAAAAATAAAATCAAGTAGGTTTTAGGTAGTACTTTTTTTAAGCCAAAACCTCTAACAAGTGAATAAGCAGAGAGGGGTTTATAAATGGGACAAGAGAAACATGTGTATTCCATTGACTGGGCAGGAAGGAAGCTTTCAGTCGAAATAGGACAATTAGCGAAACAAGCAAATGGTGCAGTATTAGTAAGATATGGTGATACAGCTGTTTTAAGTACTGCAACAGCTTCAAAAGAACCGAAAAATTTAGATTTCTTCCCGTTGACAGTGAACTATGAAGAACGTTTGTATGCAGTAGGGAAAATACCTGGCGGCTTTATTAAAAGGGAAGGCAGACCTAGTGAAAGAGCAATTTTGGCCAGCCGTTTAATAGATCGTCCAATTAGACCATTATTTGCCGACGGTTTCCGTAATGAAGTGCAAGTAGTAAGTTTAGTAATGAGTGTGGATCAAGACTGTTCAACAGAAATGGCAGCAATGTTTGGATCGTCATTGGCGCTTTCTGTATCAGATATTCCTTTTGGCGGACCTATCGCTGGAGTTTACGTTGGCCGCATTGAAGGTGAATTTGTTATTAATCCAACAGTAGAACAAGCTGAAAAAAGTGATATTACCTTGGCTGTTGCTGGAACAAAAGATGCGATAAACATGGTGGAAGCTGGCGCAGATGAAGTTCCAGAAGAAGTAATGCTTGAAGCTATTATGTTTGGTCACGATGAAATTAAGCGACTAATTGCATTCCAGGAAAAAATTGTGGAAGAAATCGGCAAAGAGAAAACGGAAGTTAAATTATATGAACTAAATGCAGAAATTGAAGCAGATGTACGTTCACTTTGTGAAAAAGATATGCTTGAAGCAATTAGAGTTCAAGAAAAACATGCAAGAGAAGCGGCAATTAAAGAAGTAAAAAATGCTGTTGTAGAAAAATACGAAGCAGAAGAAGTGAATGAAGACGAATTAAAGCAAGTAAAACAAATACTTGATAAATTAGTGAAAAATGAAGTACGCCGTCTCATTACTGAAGATAAAGTAAGACCAGACGGGCGTGGTTTAGAAGAAATTCGTCCTTTATCCTCTGAAGTAGATTTATTGCCTAGAACGCACGGTTCTGGTCTGTTTACTCGTGGACAAACGCAAGCGTTGAGCATCTGTACATTGGGAGCATTAGGAGATGTTCAAATATTAGATGGTCTTGGTGTAGAAGAAGAAAAACGCTTTATGCACCATTATAATTTTCCAAACTTTAGTGTTGGGGAAACCGGACCAATGCGCGGACCTGGACGTCGTGAGATTGGGCATGGAGCACTTGGTGAAAGAGCGCTGGAACCTATTATTCCGTCTGAAAAGGACTTTCCTTATACTATTCGACTTGTATCAGAAGTGTTAGAATCGAATGGATCTACTTCTCAAGCTAGTATTTGTGCAAGCACACTTGCCATGATGGACGCTGGAGTGCCGATTAAAGCTCCTGTTGCCGGCATTGCGATGGGATTAATTAAGACTGGAGAATTTTACAGCATATTAACAGATATTCAAGGGATGGAAGATCACCTTGGGGATATGGACTTTAAAGTTGCTGGAACAGAAAAAGGTGTAACAGCACTTCAAATGGATATTAAAATTGAAGGATTATCCAGACAAATTTTAGAAGAAGCTCTACAGCAGGCTAAAATAGGTCGCATGCAAATTTTAGATTCCATGTTGAAAACAATAAACACTCCAAGAGAAGAATTGTCTTCCTACGCTCCAAAAATATTAATGATGGCTATTAATCCAGATAAAATCCGTGATGTTATTGGACCAAGTGGAAAACAAATTAATAAAATTATTGAAGAAACTGGCGTAAAAATTGATATAGAACAAGATGGAACGGTATTCATTTCATCTGTTAACGATGAAATGAATAAAAAAGCAAAACAAATCATTGAAGATATTGTCCGTGAAGTAGTTGTAGGACAAATGTATCTTGGAAAAGTAAAACGAATTGAAAAATTCGGTGCTTTTGTTGAAATCTTTAATGGAAAAGATGGCCTTGTACACATTTCCGAACTGGCAGAAGAGAGAGTTGGAAAAGTAGAAGATGTTCTTGCCCTTGGTGATGAAATACTTGTGAAAGTAACAGAAATAGATAAGCAAGGCAGAGTGAATCTTTCACGTAAAGCAGTATTGCGCGAGCAAAAAGAACAAGCCGAAGATGCAAAAAAATAATTTGCTAATTCATTTTAGCAAGAGTGTATATCAACAAATATAAAGGGCTGACTCTAAAGAAGCTTAAATTAACTTCTTTTTATAAGAGTCAACCTTTTTTGTTTCATAAGAATTAATAGCTATTATTTTTAAGCATGAAATTGAATTAGCCTTGAGTGGCAACATTCTGTAATGTACTTTTTTAAAAAGGAAGTTTTCAGTATATTTAGGAGCTTTCGTTCTACCTTGTCCCCCTTAAACATAAAAATTTAAGGAGGAGGGGAACTAGAATGAGAAAAATGATTCCTTTAATTTGCATCTTGCTTATTTCTTGGGTTATTGTTAATAATCCGTTGTCCAATACATATGTAGATCGTTTAAAAGAAAAGAATGTCGCCGTTGGAGCAAATAAAAATGCTTTGTACGAGGAAATAAACGAGAAAGCAAATGATTATCGCATAGAACCGGAAGACGCAAAAATTGATCCAGTTTGGAAAGCAATACCAGGAATAAACGGGTTAGAAGTCGATGTCGATGCCTCCTATAAAAGTATGAAGGCTTCTGGCAAGTTTAATGAAAAAAAGCTCGTTTTTAAACAGCTTAAACCATCCATTCACTTAAAAGATTTGCCGCCAACACCTATCTATAAAGGGAACCCAAACAAACAAACGGTTAGCTTTATTATTAATGTAGCTTGGGGAAATGAATACTTGCCGGATATTCTTGCAGTATTAAAAAAACATCATGTAAAAGCGAGCTTTTTTTTAGAAGGAAGATGGACACAAAAAAATCCTGAGTTGGCAAAAATGATAGTTGAGGCTGGGAATGAAGTTGGCAACCATTCTTATACACATCCAGATATGAGTAAAATTAGTCCGCAGCAAGCAAGAAATGAAATGATCAAAACAAACGATGTAATTAAAGCAACAACAGGAAAAAAAATAACTTGGTTTGCTCCTCCGAGTGGAAGTTATAATAATGATACAGTACAGATAGCTAATGAAAATAAAATGGGTACACTTATGTGGTCGATAGATACAGTAGACTGGAGGAAGCCAGCGCCGGATGTATTAATACAACGGGTGGTAGGAAAAGTTCATAATGGAGCAATGATTTTAATGCATCCTACAGCATCAACGACTAGTGCGTTACAAGAATTAATTGAGCAAATTCAAGCAAAAGGGCTTGAAATAAACACAGTTTCAGAAATGTTAAGTGAAGAACGAAATGTGGTAAATTCAAAATAAAAAGAAAAACGTCTGATGATAACTCGTTTATTTTCTATTTTTTCTTATTAAGGAAACAACTTTTTGGTAAAAATAAAAGGAATGAGATATACTAGCAATCGCATACGTTTATATAATTGGCAAACAGAACAGGAGGAACCTACATGATTAAGAAATATACTTGCCAAAATGGAGCACGAATTGTATTAGAAAATATACCGACCGTTCGCTCTGTTGCAATTGGTGTATGGATTGGAACAGGTTCTCGTAATGAGGATGAAAAAAATAATGGTGTTTCCCATTTTTTAGAGCATATGTTTTTTAAAGGGACAAAAACAAGAAATGCTAGAGAAATTGCTGAGTCTTTTGACAGTATTGGTGGTCAAGTAAATGCGTTTACTTCAAAAGAATATACTTGCTATTATGCTAAAGTGTTAGACACCCATTCCGATATTGCTTTAGAAGTGTTGGCTGATATGTTTTTTAACTCAATATTTGAAGAAGAAGAGTTGAAGAAAGAGAAAAATGTCGTATATGAGGAAATAAAAATGTATGATGATACACCGGATGATATTGTTCATGATTTGTTAAGTCAGGCAGTATTTGAAAAGCATCCTTTAGGATATCCGATTCTTGGAACAGAGGAAACATTGGCAACATTTAATGGGAATACACTGCGACAATATATGCATGATCATTATACACCTGAAAATATTGTTATATCTATTGCTGGAAACATCGAGGAATCATTTATTAAAGAAGTAGAGAAGTATTTTGGACACTATACTGCTGGAAGCAGCAATCTAGACATATACAAACCTACTTTTCATGCAAGCAAACTTTCCCGAAAAAAAGAAACAGAACAAGCACATCTTTGTCTAGGGTATGAAGGCTTAAAAGTTGGACACGAAGATATGTACAGCCTTATTACTTTGAATAATATTTTAGGCGGGAGCATGAGTAGCAGACTGTTTCAAGATGTCAGAGAGCAAAAAGGGCTTGCTTATTCTATTTTCTCCTATCATTCGGCATTTCAAGACAGCGGGATCGTTACTATCTATGGTGGCACTGGCGCAAAACAATTGGATGATTTATTTGAAACGATTCAGACAACATTAAACAATTTAAAAAGAGATGGGATAACAGAAAAAGAACTAATCAATAGCAAAGAACAATTAAAAGGAAGTTTAATGTTAAGTTTAGAAAGCACAAACAGTCGAATGAGCCGTAACGGGAAAAACGAACTAATGTTAGGGAAACACCGTTCATTAGATGAAATTGTTGATCAAATTGACAGTGTTTCCATCGAAGGCGTCAACAAAATGGCCCATCAAATTTTCACTGATAGTTTCTCAGTTTCACTCATAAGTCCAGATGGCATTCTGCCTAAATCTATAAATTAAAACAATAAAAGTTACTGCTAAAAAATCTACTGACAACTAGTCTAAAAGATAACTCCAGAAAATATGATGATAGAAATAATATAAGAAGGAGACAAAATCATGAGATTAAGTGAATTAAGCGGCAAAGAAATAGTAGATGTTAAAAATGCAGCAAGATTAGGTGTTTTAGGGCAGACTGATTTAGAAATTAGTGAAAAAGATGGGCAAATAAAAACATTGTTAATTCCGTCACTAAAATGGTTTGGTTTAAAAAGGACTGGCGGCGAGCTGCGTGTTCCTTGGTCGCAAATCAAAAAAATCGGAAGCGATATGATAATTATCGATATTCCGGAAAATGATGAATGAGAGCATTCCATAAGAATAAAGCAGCGAGGCGACCCATTCTGAATAATGGGTCGTTGCTTTTAATTATTCTTATGGAGCTTTTTTTTACTAAATGTAAATATCATCCGTTCTTTTTTCCTTCAATCTCCACGTTTTATGTTTTTTCATTTATCCCACTCTTAATGGGCAGTAAGACCCCGACCTCGGGGATGCCGAGAAATCGAGGAAGCTAGGTGTTGAAACTTACCCGTAAAGGTCCGATAAGTGCAACTAACCATCAGTGGGGGATGAGGAAAAACCCTCACTGATGGAAGTTTACTTTATTTTTAAAGGAAGTAAACACCTCTCCTTTTTTCATTCATAAAATAGTCAGAATCTAGAGAACTGTTTTTTTCTTCTCTGTCCGTCTTACTCGGATGCTCGTTATCCAGGTAAAAGCGAATGAACACTCAACCAAGGAAAATCGACTAACTGCGCGACGGTCTTATGTCTTCGTCGATTAATTTGTATCCTTCAACTCTCGATCGCCTAATGTTTGTGATTACGATACTTTTCTACATTCTAACCCTTTTCGTTCTTAAAGGGTTCTTTCTATTTTTTCCGGTAAATTAATGAAAGCAACTCACCGAAAAGACTGTCATCACATAAGATGTTGAAGTAGTGAATGATTAGTTATTAGTGGATTTTTATAAAAAGAAGGTGAAATGATTCATGCTGACAGGGGTGAAGATCGCTGTTATTGGCGGTGATGCTAGACAGCTCGAAATTGTAAGGAAGCTAACGGAGCAACATGCATTACTTTCTTTAATTGGATTTGAACAACTAGATCACGCCTTTACTGGTGCTACGAAAGAAAAGATCGAAGGCGTAGATTTTTCTAAGATGGATGCAATTATTCTTCCTGTAAAAGGAACCAACCTTGACGGACAGGTAGATACGATTTTTTCAAACGAAGAAGTGTTTTTAACAGAGGAGCTGCTGCAGAAGACACCAGCACATTGCATCGTTTATTCAGGCATTACCAATAGTTATTTAGATAGTATTATATCAAAAACAAATCGTTCCCTCGTACAGTTATTTAACAGAGATGACGTAGCCATTCTTAATTCCATTCCGACAGTAGAAGGTACGATTATGATGGCAATACAACATACGGATACAACCATTCATGGCTCCAAACTGATTGTTTTGGGACTTGGACGTGTAGGGATGAGTGTAGCAAGAACATTTCATGCACTCGGAGCAAAGGTAAAGGTAGCAGCAAATCAAAGCGACCATATTGCACGGATCATTGAAATGGGACTAATACCGGTACAATTAGAGGATTTAGAGAAAACGGTTGGAGATATTGATATTTGCATTAATACTATTCCCCATTTAGTTGTCACATCCAATGTAATTGAAAAAATGCCATTGCATACGTTAATTATCGATCTTGCCTCAAAACCAGGGGGGACGGATTTTCCGTATGCAGAAAAAAGAGGCGTGAAGGCGCTATTGGCACCAAGCTTGCCTGGTATTGTAGCACCTAAAACAGCTGGAAACATTCTTGCAGATGTTTTATCACAGTTATTACAAGAAGGATTGCAAAAGGGAAAGGAGCAATCAAAATGAGCTTAAAAGATAAAAGAATTGGCTTTGGCATCTCTGCCTCACACTGTACGTATGCAGAAGTATTTCCACAAATAGAGAATTTAGTAAGCTTGGGGGCAGACGTTGTTCCCGTTGTGACGGGGAATGTGCAACATACAGATACCCGTTTTGGCAAAGGATTTGAATGGATCAGCAAAATTGAAGAATTGACAGGAAATGAAGCAATCGATAGCATTGTAAAAGCAGAACCTCTTGGACCGAAAATTCCTTTAGATTGTATGGTAATCGCTCCTTTAACTGGAAACAGCATGAGCAAATTTGCGAACGCGATGACAGATAATGCAGTATTAATGGCAGCTAAGGCAACATTACGCAATCAAAAACCGATAGTTTTGGGGATTTCAACCAATGATGCACTTGGATTAAATGGTGTAAACTTAATGCGGTTAATGGCCACAAAAAATATTTACTTTATTCCATTTGGCCAAGACGATCCAATGAAAAAGCCTAATTCTATGGTAGCAAGAATGTCGCTGCTTTCTGAAACAATTGAAGCTGCACTAGAAAGCAGACAAATTCAACCAGTAATAATCGAAAGATTTCAAGATTAATAAGAAAAGCGGAAGCGCCTTGGTAATCTCCGAACGGACTGGAAGTGCTTTGACTGAGATAAGATGAAACTTCCATCTGGGGGCTTTTCCCCTGATGGTTAGTTGAATCGATCGGCCATATACGGACAGTTAGTCATGATGAAAATTTGTTGTCTTTATTAAAACAAGTTTAATATGAAAAAGCAGCATTACTGTTCGTTAATGGTGGATACAGGAAACACGAAGAGCGAAAGCAAATCGATGTTGACTTATCGCAGGGAGGAGATCTGGAGTACGAAAGGAGATAGGCGCTGGTCGCCTAAATACGCCACGTCCTGTGGGGATACATCGGAGCTATACATTTATCCCACTCTTAACGGGCAGTAAGACCCCCACCTCGGGGATGCTGAGAAATCGAAGAAGCTAGGTGGGGGATAACTGCCCGTAAAGGTCCGATAAGTTCAACTAACCATCAGTGGGGGATGAAGAACCCCCCCTGATGGAAAGGTTCACTTTATCTAATTTAAGATATTAAATCTAATAATATAGAAAATGAAGAAGAATGTTTCTGCTATACTTATCTTTTTGAAAGAATCCGAAAAAAAGGTTCTGTTCATATGGCTTGAATATGTTAAAATAAAGAATATTCATTGATGACGGCTAATTTGTCGCCGTCATTATTATACAATATAGAGAATTTTCACCTTGGAAGGGGAGCCTTTAAATGGAGCAAAAAAAAGGATTTAACGTAGCAGTAGTAGGAGCAACTGGCGCAGTAGGGCAGCAAATGATTAAAACATTAGAAAACAGAGATTTTCCAATAGCTAAATTAACTCTTTTGTCCTCCAAGCGTTCGGCTGGGACAAAGGTTACTTATAAAGGTAAGGAAGTAATAGTAGAAGAAGCAAAACCTGAAAGCTTTAAAGGGATTGATATTGCATTATTCAGCGCAGGTGGAGGCGTTTCGAAAGAGTTGGCTCCACACGCAGTGGAACATGGAGCAATTTGTGTAGATAATACAAGCGCTTTTCGCATGGATGAAAATGTTCCGTTAGTTGTTCCGGAAGTAAATGAAGAGGATTTGCATAAACATAACGGAATTATAGCCAATCCAAATTGCTCAACTATTCAAATGGTTGTAGCGCTACAGCCGCTGAAAGAAAAATATGGTCTTTCAAAAGTGCTTGTTTCTACTTATCAAGCAGTTTCAGGTTCTGGTGCTGCAGCAGTGGAAGAGCTGAACAGCCAAACAAAAGCAATTATTCAAAATGAAAGCTTTGAACCAAAAATTCTGCCAGTAAAAAGTGATAAAAAGCATTATCAAATCGCTTTTAATGCTGTTCCGCAAATTGATGTATTTACAGAGAATGGCTTTACTTATGAAGAAATGAAAATGATCAATGAAACAAAAAAAATAATGCATGATAAAGAATTAAAAGTGGCAGCAACTTGTGTCCGCATTCCTGTTGCAACTGGCCATTCTGAATCCGTTTATTTTGAAATTGAAAATCAGGATGTATCGGTTGCAGACGTAAAAGAATTGTTAAGTTCAGCATCGGGTGTTGTTTTACAGGATGAACCTGAAAATCAAATTTATCCAATGCCGGCAGATTGTGTTGGATCAAATGATGTCTTTGTAGGACGAATCCGCAAAGATCTAGATGCGAAAAATGGTTTCCATATGTGGGTCGTTTCTGATAATTTATTAAAGGGTGCCGCATGGAACTCTGTTCAAATCGCCGAGAGTCTAGTGAAATTAGGTATTGTTAAATAAAGAAACCATCATGGACAGAAGCAACAAAGTGGTACTCTCTGCTTAAAATATAAATAGATGGATGTATTTCAGTAAGTATTTTTTCCTTCTTATGAAGAAACAGTCTATACTATTTATGTGGATAGAAAAAGAGGGTCTATACAGCAAAGGACAGGGATCCCAACTGAAATTATTGTGATGATTTAAACTTGCCAAGTTGGGATCTGTTCTAGAAATAGAATAACCCTCACAGTAAGCACTTGTTAAAGTGTATAGAGGTGTTTGTGATGAAAATAATCGTACAAAAGTTCGGCGGAACATCGGTGCGAGATGAAGAATCCCGCGAAATGGCAAAAGAACATATTCAAGATGCACTATTTCAAGGATATAAAGTAGTGGTGGTTGTATCTGCAATGGGGCGAAAGGGAGAACCATATGCAACAGATACTTTATTATCCCTTGTCGGAGGAGCAGATAATAGACTAAGCAAGCGGGAAAACGATTTACTATTATCGTGCGGTGAAATTATCTCCAGTGTAGTATTTACTCAATTATTAGTAGAAAACAAAATAAAAGCTACTGCTTTAACTGGTGCGCAAGCAGGCTTCTTAACAAATGATGATTATAATCAAGCAAGAATTATTGAAATGGATTGTACTCGTGTTCAAAAAGAGTTGGAAATATATGATGCAATAGTTGTTGCAGGATTTCAAGGGTCTGCCCCTAATGGTGATACTACAACATTGGGCAGAGGTGGAAGCGATACATCAGCTGCTGCTTTGGGAGCTGCTTTAAATGCGGAAGTAATTGATATATTTACAGATGTAGAAGGCATTATGACTGCAGATCCCCGCATTGCAGAAAATGCAAGACCGTTATCTGTGGTAACTTATACGGAAGTATGCAATATGGCTTATCAAGGAGCAAAAGTGATTCATCCGAGGGCCGTTGAAATTGCCATGCAGGCAAAAGTCCCAATCCGAATACGGTCAACTTATTCCAAAGGACCTGGAACACTCGTTACATCCATCAGCCCAGAAAAAATGGGCAGTGATATAAAAGAAAGACCTGTAACAGGAATAGCCCATGTCGCTCCTGTAACACAATTAAAAGTTTTTGCAAAAAAAGATCAATATGATTTGCAGGCACAAGTTTTTAAGGCGATGGCTAATGAGGAAATTAGCGTTGATTTTATCAATATATCTCCAAATAGTGTTGTGTATACAGTGACAGATGAAATGTCTTCCAAAGCAATTTCCATACTTAAACAAATGGACTATGATCCAGTTGTGGAAAAAGGCTGTGCGAAGGTTTCTGTAGTTGGAGCAGGCATGGCTGGTGTACCAGGCGTAACATTTAAAATTGTTACAGCTTTATCCAAACAGGGCATTCGCATATTACAATCTGCCGATAGTCATACAACCATTTGGGTACTTGTGAAGCAGGAAGATTTAATAAAAGCAGTAAATGTTTTACATGATGCATTTGAATTAGAAAAAGAAACGTTACAATAAAACACAACTAGATTGAAAATAAGAATAGGAGTGGAACGATGGGTTTATTTGGTAGGGTATCAACGGCCATGATCACACCATTTGATGCAAAGGGACATATTGATTTTCCAAAAACGACACAGTTGATTAATCATTTGATCGAGAACGGAACTGATTCGCTTGTAGTAGCTGGAACAACTGGTGAATCTCCAACATTATCGAAACAAGAAAAGATTGCTTTATTTAAACATGTGGTTGAGGTAGTGGAAAAGAGAGTTCCCATCATTGCAGGAACAGGTAGTAATAACACATATGATTCCATCGAATTAACAAAGCAAGCAGAGCAAATTGGAGTAGACGCTGTTATGGTAGTAGGTCCATATTATAACAAGCCAAATCAAGAAGGATTGTATCAGCATATAAAAACGATTGCTGAAAATACAACACTTCCCGTTATGATTTATAATATTCCTGGGCGTTCAGTAGTAAATATTGAACCAGAAACAATCATCCGTTTATCAGAGATTGACAATATTGTTGCGGTAAAAGAGGCTAGCGGAAACTTGAATGCAATGACAAAAATAATAGCTGGTACCTCTGAGGATTTCTGTCTATACAGCGGTGATGACAGTTTAACATTGCCAATCCTTTCAATTGGTGGAAATGGCGTTATTTCTGTTGCTTCCCATGTAATTGGAAATGAGATGCAAGAAATGGTTGTTTCTTTTCTTGATGGAAATACAGAAAAAGCAGCAAAACTACATCAACAATTACTTCCGATTATGTCTGCCCTGTTTATGGCGCCGAACCCTGTGCCATTAAAAACAGCACTTCAGCTAAAAGGATTTGATGTGGGATCTGTTAGATTGCCGTTAGTGCCATTAACAGAGAAAGAACGTACAAAACTAGCTTCGTTTCTTTAATTTATCCCACTCTTAACGGGCAGTAAGACCCCCGCTGATGGAAGTTTACTTTATAAGAGAAGCAAGAACCAATTGTTGATAAATAAGGATAGGTTATGGCTGGCTATTGATAATATTTTTATTAGCTAGAATTTCGAATAATGATTATATGTTTAAAAAAGCCAACTATTGTAAATAATAGTTGGCTTTTTTGGGAGAAATTAGAAAGAAATTACTTAATGCAAGATAATGTATCATAAAAATTTATACACATTAAAGTTTTGGTTACTTTGTATAATTTTTTGTCGTTTTTTTAGTAAAAAGAAACAATGACATGCCGAATATTTCACGTTAATATGTAAGGAAAGATAACATAAAATTTTTTTAAGGCAGTTGAAAATTCTGAATTTTATGATTGGGAGGGAGTTAAAAGGATGAAAGAGAATAAGGTAAATAAGAAGCCTTTTTATAAAGGAATGTTCTTTCAAATTATGGTTGCTATCGTTGTTGGGATATTAGTCGGCTATTTATGGCCGAATATTGGGAACATGGTAAAACCTATTGGCGATGGATTCATAAAGTTAATTAAAATGATTATTGCACCACTAATTTTTGGAGTTGTAGTAGTCGGGATTGCGAAAGTCGGCAATATTAAAACAGTAGGTAAAATTGGAGGAAAGACACTACTTTATTTTGAAATTGTCACAACATTTGCATTAGTTATTGGTTTGGTTGTTGCTAATCTAATGAATCCAGGTGTTGGATTAAATATCGATCCTTCTACATTAAGTACAAGTGATGTGGATGCTAAAACAGGTGGTTCACACTTGCCGAGTGAAGGTGATTTTTTCCTTAATATGATTCCTGATAGTGCAGTTGGAGCGTTTGCCAATAACTCTATGCTACAAGTACTATTAATATCTTGTTTATTTGGAATAGCACTAGTTCACATTGGGGGCCGTACATCTGATTTATTAATCGATGTGTTAGAAAATGTAAATAATGTTCTCTTTAAAATTATGGGTTACATTATGCAATTAACCGTAATTGCAACATTTAGTGCCATGGCGTTTGCTGTAAGTCAATATGGATTAAATACGTTAGCTTCTTTTGGAAAATTGTTTATTGCAATGACAGTTGCATGTCTAGCTTTTGTATTTGTATTAGCTGTTATTTTTAAATTATTTCTAAATTTAAGTTTATGGAAACTAATTAAATTTATTCGTGAAGAAATTATGCTTTCGTTTGCTACTGGATCAACTGAAGCAGTAATGCCACAGTTGATGAAAAAATTTGAACAAGCTGGCTGTGATAAAGCAGTTGTTGGATTAGTTGTACCAACTGGATACTCTTTTAATTTGGATGGAGCATCTATTTATTTGTCCATTGCGCTAGTATTTTTAGCACAAGCAACTGGAATTGATTTAAGCTTGGGAGATCAATTATTTATGTTAGGTGTCCTGCTGCTTACATCAAAAGGGATGGCAGGTATTCCAGGTTCTGCCTTTGTAGCACTATCAGCTACAGCTGCTGCAACCGGTTCTATTCCTGTTGCAGCGGTAGCGTTAATGCTAGCTCCAGATCGATTTATGGGGAATTATCGTACAACCGTTAATATTATTGGCTACGCAGTAGCTGCATTTATTATCGCAAGATGGGAAAACCTACTTGATCAAACTCGTGCCAAAGAAGTTCTAGATGGAAAAGTTAGTGTAGATCAGTAAAACGAGAAAGTAATTATCGCCTTTTTTCAGAGGTTGAATAAATCGAAAATAAGAGAATCCTGAAGGAGAAATACTCCCTCGGGATTTTTTTGATTCATTAGAAATGGAAGATATGATTTTAATAAGGATCCATCTATATCCGAACTTGATCAATGGGATTTTGCAACAGCAAAACCTTTATTTTAGTTGAGGAGATATTTACTAGGAAGGAATTGTTAGATTTTCTCACAAATAAATCTTGTCTATCTAATTAACTTCCTTTATTATAAAAAACGTATATAATTTTGAAATCTACTGAATTTCCTGTATTAAGCAGAAAACTATTTACAAAAAAATTTTCTCCTTTTAATTTTCTTTTAAATAAAAACAAATTCATAGTTGGAAATCATTCATAAATATATACTGAATTTATCGCACGGAGGAAAGTAAGATGGATACAAAAAATACGTTGCAAAGAAAATTGCTGCCTAGACATATCAGCTTAATGGCGATGGGTGGAGCAATTGGAACAGGAATATTTAAAGGAAGTGCAGAAACTGTATCTTTAGCGGGGCCAGGAGTAGTTGTTACATATTTGTTTGCTGGATTATTATTACTCGTAGTAATGGCATCAATCGCGGAGATGGCAATTGTTTATCCAAATACAAATATGAAGGGATTTATTCAAAAAGCTTTTGGAAATAAGATGTCCTTCATTATTGGTTGGCTATATTGTATTCTTTGGCTGGCTGTTTGTATTATTGAAGTCGTTGTAGCCGGAAGTTTTTTGCAGTACTGGCTGCCATCCATTCCTTTATGGCTATTAAGTTTATGCTGCACTGTCCTGCTTATTGGCGTAAATATGATGAATGTAAAAAATTATGGAGAGTTTGAATTTTGGTTTGCCGGCATTAAAATTGGTATGATTATTGTTTTTATTATCTTAGGAGCATTTATTTTATTTGGGATAATTCCAAGTGATCAAACCAATTATTTAGAAAACTATGTAACCCATGGTGGTTTTTTTCCAAACGGCTGGACATCTATTTTTGCTGCATTATTAATTGTTATGTTTTCATATGGTGGATCAGAATTAATTGGTGTTACAGTAACAGAAGCAAAAGATGTAGAACATGTTTTGCCAAAAGTTATTAAAAGCTTTATTTTCCGCATTATATTATTTTATACATTGCCGATTTTAATTATCTGTGGCCTTATTCCTTGGAATGAGCTAGGTGATCAATCAAGTCCGTTTGTTCAAGTATTATCCATGACTGGACTTCAAGGGGCAGACCATGTAATGAATTTTATTCTAATTATTGCTGTGCTTTCTGCTGCAAACTCGGGAATTTACGGATGTACAAGAATGATGTATTCTTTATCTGCAGAAGGGGAAGGACCAAAAGCGTTTGCCAAGGTATCTAAAAATGGTGTACCAATATATAGTTTAATCGCAATGTCCATTGTATTGCTGTTAGGGTCAATGATTGCTTTTGTTGCACAAAATCAAGTGTTTACCATTTTAATGGCATTCCCAGGATTTATTGTTTCCATCGTATGGGTCAGCATTTGTCTAGCTCAGATAAAATTGCGAAAAACATATCCATGTGAACCCAGCTTTAAATTATGGGGATATCCTTATTTGCCAGCATTAACTGCTGTGTTATTAAGTTTTATTTGCTTAACATTTGTTCTAAATGAAGAAAATAGAGTTAGTATTATTGCTTGTATCGTCATTATAGCTGTTTTAATTATTATTGCTTTATTTAAATTTAACAACAAAAAATAATAGAAGAGTACCCAATTTTTATGGGTGCTTTTTTTATGGGAAGGCTCTGTTAAACGATAATGTTGATTTTGGAAGGAAATTTGCGAGACTCCTACGGAAAAACGGGCTGGAAAGACCCCGCAAGGAGGTACGACCGAGGAGGCTTGCCAGTTCGTCCGCGGAAAGTGAGTGAATTTCCTGACCATCATAAATCAACACTGAAATTTAACAGAACCTATGGAAAAAAGAGTAGAAAACCGGAAAACCATTTCTTTTCCGTTGTTTCTCCTTTCTTTCTTGTTTTGAATTTTTAGACGATCCGCTTTCGCGATTTGCATCAGATTTTTATAAAATAGCGGATCAAATATTCTATTTCGAAATAGATGTTTATGATAAATTGTTGTAAAGTTTTTCTAACTTAAAGTATAATAATCATAACTGATCACTGGTCGGACTAACTCAACATAGGAGGAAACAAAAATTGAAGAAAAATGAAAAGATAAAGCTGGTTGCCCTCGGAGGAGTAGGGGAGAACGGAAAAAATATGTTTGTTGTCGAAGTGGACGAGGACATATTTGTAATTGATGCTGGCTTAATGTATCCACAAAATGAAATGCTTGGAATTGATATAGTAGTTCCGGATATTTCCTATTTAAAGCAAAATGAAGAAAAAGTAAAAGGGATTTTCTTAACACATGGCCATGAGGACCATATTGGCGGATTGTCGTATATTCTAAGAGATCTTAATGTGCCAGTATATACAACGCGTCTAACAGCAGAACTGGCAAAAGAGAAGATGAAAGAGCAGGATTTTAAAGAACAAGCTCGTTTTGAGATTATTACAGCTGCATCCGTTCTTCATTTCTCTTCTGCAACGGTTTCTTTCTTCAAAACAAACCATAGCATTCCTGACAGCATTGCAATAGTCATTCAAACATCAGAAGGAGCAATTGTTCATACAGGTGATTTTAAATTTGACCAAACTGCAGGTGAATTATACAAAGCTGATTATGGCCAAATGGCGAAAATCGGGGATAAAGGGGTATTGTGCCTACTGTCTGATAGTACTGATGCAGATAAACCAGGATATTCTACTTCTGATGCAATTGTGAGACAAGAGCTTATTCATTCTTTTTTACATACAAAAGGAAGAATTATTGCTGCATGCTTCGCTACTGATCTAAATAGAATTCAACATATTTTTGATGCTGCTGTCAAATCCAATCGCAAAGTTGCTATTATGGGGAAAAACTTGCATCGTGTTTTAAATATAGCGTTAAAGCATCAATATTTGCTGGTGGAAGAAGAAGTTATTATTTCTTTTAATGAAATACAGCAATATCCTTCTGATCAGGTTGTTATTTTAACAACAGGAACAAAAGGCGAGCCGATTGAGGCCCTTCAAAAAATGGCGAAAAAAAATCATAAACAAGTATTAATCGGAGAAGGAGATACTGTTTTATTCTCTACTAGTACTCTTCTTGGCAGCGAGGTATTTGTTTATAAAACAATCGATATGTTATATCGGGCTGGAGCGACTGTTTTATCTGGAAATAAAACATTTAATAGTTCTAATCACGGAAGCCAAGAAGAGCTCAAGTTTATGATTAATATGATGAAGCCGAAATTCTTTTTGCCTATTCATGGAGAGTATCGGGTATTAAAAGCGCATGCAAATCTTGCAGAAGAATGTGGAATTCTATATGAAAATATTCATATTCCAGAACATGGTGAATTTGTTGAATTAAAAGACGGCAAGCTGCGTGTTGCAGGCAAAATTCCTGCCGGTAATGTATTAATTGATGGCAGTGGAATTGGAGATGTAGGAAACATCGTATTAAGGGATCGCAAGCTATTATCCCAAGATGGTATTTTAACTGTAGTTGTTACATTAAATAAAGCAGAAAGAATGATATCTGCTGGTCCAGAAATTATTACACGTGGATTTGTTTATGTTCGGGAGTCAGAAAAATTGTTAGAAGAAGCTGCTGATCGTGTAAAAGATATTGTTGAAAAAAGCATAAGCAAAGACAGTTTTGATTGGACAGGTATTAAACAAGATATTCGCGATTGCTTAAATCAGTTTTTATATGAAAAAACTAGACGCCGACCAATGATACTTCCAATAATTATGGAAGTAAAACCGGTTAAAAAATAGGCTTTGTTAAACGATCATGTTGTTTTGGGGAAGGGAATTTCCGAGACACTCCTGCTTAAAAAAACGGGTTTGCAGGACGGGTACAAGCGAGCGATAAGCTTCGGAAAACCTATTTACATTCATTTTTTTAACAATGCTTATTTTCAGGGTAGATACTCATGCAACAAAAATTTGTACTATGGCACATGAAAAGAAGCAATATCCCTATTTTTTAGCGCAGAGCAGCCGGCATACACGAAGACTCCTATGGGATTTAGCGGGACAGGCGAGACCCCGCAGGAGTGAGCTGCACCCCAATTATTGGACAGGTAAGCGAAGTGTATTCTGACTGCGGTCTTTATTTTTCAGGATAGCCAGAAAATAAAAAAGAAATATAAAACATTTCTGAAACAACCGACTTTATTATAGCTCGGTTGTTTTTTTGATCCGCATGAAATTCCTTTCCTAACTCCATACTATAAATAAAGGATGTATGGAAAGGGGAATGAAATGATGACAGATAATAATGACCAACATAATGCGGAAGAACAACAGCCAAAAGAAGATAAACCATCTGGATTAATGGAGAAGATACAAGCATTAGGACAGACGAATGTTCCACAGCTTTCTCAAGACTCGACAATCCACTGCTTAACTATTGTGGGTCAAATTGAAGGGCATCTACAACTGCCGCCGCAAAATAAAACAACAAAATATGAGCATCTTATTCCACAAATTGTGGCAATCGAACAAAATCCGAAAATTGAAGGAGTGCTTGTTATTCTTAATACCGTTGGAGGAGATGTTGAAGCAGGACTTGCTATCTCTGAAATGCTTGCATCATTATCAAAGCCAACCGTTTCTTTAGTATTAGGAGGAGGGCATTCCATTGGAGTTCCAATTGCTGTTTCCTGCGATTATTCTTATATTGCGGAGACTGCAACCATGACGATTCATCCTATTCGTTTAACAGGACTTGTTATCGGCGTGCCGCAAACTTTTGAATATCTGGATAAGATGCAAGAAAGAGTTGTTAAATTCGTAACAAAGCATAGTAAAATAAGTGAAGAGGAATTTAAAGATTTAATGTTTGCAAAGGGCAATTTGACAAGAGATATTGGTACAAATGTAATTGGCATGGATGCTGTTACATCTGGACTTATCGATGGTGTAGGCGGAATTGGGGAAGCTATGACAAAATTAAATGAGTTGATTGATTTAAAGAAAGAAGAGAATGAAGGAATGGTACAATGATTATGTATACGTTAATGCCTCAAGAGTTGATGTTCCCAATCAACCAGGAGATTTTTGATAACCAGGTTGTTATTGATTATGAAGGAATTTCTTTATTAGTGCAGAAAAAAGAATCAAATGAATACGAGGTTCTTCGTATTTTAAGTACAGACCCGAATCATTATTTGCATGCACCTGTACAGCCTGGATCAAAAATTCCTTTCATTTAAGCTCTAATCTTCCGTTTATGATATAATATAGTCACGTTAAAAGAGCAGCCAAAGGATAGGCTGCTCTCCTTGTTTAAAAATAAATTTGTTATAGATTTTTAAGCAAGCAAAGAATAATGAGGTTGAGAAGCGAGAGAAAAAGCTTAAGTTAAACTAAAGAGCGTCAGGTGATAAAATGGTTAAAAAGAAAAGAAGGAAAACACGGCAAAAAAAACAAATAAAAAAAACCCTGCAATATGAGCTTGGGGCATTAATTATTATTACACTAGCATTTATTTCTATTTTACAGCTTGGTGTTGTTGGAAAAACGATGGTATTATTTTTTCGTTTTTTTATGGGCGAATGGTATATGCTCAGCTTGCTTGGATTGATTGTTTATGGCGGTTATCTAATGTGGAAGAGAGAAAAACCATTTCTTTTTCATACAAAATTAAACGGAATTTATTTGATAGTCAGTTCTATATTACTATTAAGCCATGTAACTTTATTTAATCTACTTTCAAGTCAGGGCAGATTTGAAAATCCGAGTGTTATTTATAATACATGGGAGCTATTTTGGCTGGAAGTGAATGGCGGTTCAAGGCCCACAGATCTTGGGGGAGGAATGATAGGGGCAGTGCTTTTTGCCTTGTTTCATTATTTATTTGATACTGCTGGTACAAAAATAATAAGTTTTATCGTTATTATTATTGGTGTCATGCTGCTGACAGGAAAAACAATGAGCGGGGCATTCAGGAGATCCATGCTTGCCATTTGGAACTTTGTATCTCAGCAATGGAGTGCTTTCCTAGAAGATATACAAGAATGGAAAGAATCGAAACAAGAGAAAAAGCAAAAGAAAAAAGAAGAAAAGCAAGCGAAAAAAGAGCAAAAAAAAGAGGAACAACGAGAACAAGAGGCAGCTTCTCTCATTGTTAATCCACCTCAGGAACAACAAGAAGAAACATACATACCAGAACCGATCATTTCCACTTTTGTCGAGAGAGCATATGAAAGTACACCAGAAGATATACAAGAAAGTGTGCAATCGGAAAATGGAGAAGAGGAAGAGGCTGTTGTGCCGATTACCTTTACAGAAGTGGAGAATGTAGATTATGAATTGCCTCCATTAAAATTATTAAAACTTCCAAGAAAAACAGATCAAAGTGGAGAATATGAGCAAATACATGCAAATGCAGCGAAATTAGAACGCACCTTTCAAAGTTTTGGGGTAAAAGCAAGAGTTACAGAAGTTCATCTTGGACCAGCGGTAACAAAATACGAAGTGCATCCGGATGTAGGAGTTAAAGTAAGTAAGATTGTTAATTTAAGTGATGATTTAGCTTTAGCTTTGGCAGCAAAAGATATTCGGATGGAAGCACCGATTCCTGGTAAATCCGCAATTGGAATAGAAGTGCCGAATTCCGAGGTAGCAGTTGTTTCTTTACGGGAAGTATTAGAAGCGAATAAAAATGAAAAAGCAGATGCCAAGCTTCAAATAGCATTTGGGAGGGATATTACAGGTAATGCAATATCAGCTGAACTGAATAAAATGCCTCATTTACTGGTAGCTGGTGCTACAGGAAGCGGGAAGAGCGTGTGTATCAATGGGATTATTACAAGTATCTTAATGCGTGCGAAACCACATGAAGTGAAGATGATGATGATTGATCCAAAAATGGTGGAACTGAATGTTTATAATGGCATTCCTCATTTGCTTGCACCAGTTGTAACAAATCCTAAAAAGGCATCACAAGCATTGCAAAAAGTGGTTAGCGAGATGGAAAGAAGATATGATTTATTCTCCCACACAGGTACGAGAAATATTGAAGGATATAATGAGTATATAAAAAGGAACAATGCAGAAGAAGATGAAAAGCAGCCATTATTGCCATATATTGTCGTGATTGTGGATGAACTTGCTGATTTAATGATGGTGGCATCCTCTGATGTAGAAGATGCGATTACAAGGCTTGCACAAATGGCTCGCGCTGCTGGCATTCATTTAATAATTGCCACACAAAGGCCATCTGTTGATGTTATTACAGGGGTTATTAAAGCCAATATTCCTTCTCGTATTGCATTTGCTGTTTCTTCCCAAACTGATTCAAGAACGATTTTGGATATGGGAGGGGCTGAGAAATTGCTGGGTCGAGGAGATATGCTGTTTTTCCCTTATGGCGCAAGTAAGCCTGTCAGAGTGCAGGGCGCCTTTCTATCAGACGAGGAAGTAGAAGAAGTAGTCGATTTTGTCATTGAACAGCAGAAAGCGCAATATCAAGAAGAAATGATTCCAGATGAAATAACAGAAAAAACTGGTGCGGTTGAGGATGAACTATATCACGAAGCAGTAGAATTAATTACAGAAATGCAGACTGCTTCGGTCAGTATGCTGCAAAGAAGGTTTCGGATCGGATATACGAGAGCGGCGAGATTGATTGATGAAATGGAAGCAAGAGGAATTGTTGGACCATATGAAGGCAGTAAACCAAGAACAGTATTGGTCTCAAAAGCTTCTGAAGAAATGAACCTATAACCCTGGATTATACGAATGGCGAAATATGTTATACTAATTAGAGTTTTTTGTATGAATAAGAAATAATCTATCTATGTAAATAGTAAAAAATCTATACTGAAATACTAAATATTTTACAGAAATAAACAGTTGTTTGGGTGCCTTTTATAGATAGCTGTTTGTTTCTGTTTTTTTTGACTAAAATCAGTAAACTCTATTTATTTATTGTAGAAAAAGTGTTATAGTATTTTCGATTAGTAGGAATGATTGAACATCAGAGGTCTGATGTCTTAGAAATTATTTGGAGGAAGCTCACATGCTTATCAAACCCGATAATAGACATTTATATTTGCAAGTGGTCGATCGACTAAAAAACGATATTGAGAAAGGGATTTATAAAGAAAAAGAAAAATTCCCATCTGAATACGAACTTGCAAAAAGATTAGGTGTAAGCAGAGTCACTTTAAGAGAGGCTTTACGAACATTAGAAGAAGAAAATGTCATTATAAGAAGACATGGTGTTGGTACATTTGTTAATAGCAAGCCTATGTTTAAATCTGGCATAGAACAATTAAATAGTGTAACCAATATGATACGGCATGCTGGCATGAATCCTGGTACTATTTTTTTAAGCTCAAATACTCAATGTTCAACTGAAGAAGATATTCGTCGTTTTTCTTGTTCAGAAAAGGAAGAATTTTTGGTAATTGAAAGAGTTCGAACAGCAAATGGCGAACCAGTAGTTTATTGTATAGACAAACTGCCTAATAAGCTATTGCCTGAAGGTATTTCCTGTGACAAGGAATCGATTTTTCAGCTGCTGGAATCTATTACACATATAAATATTACATACGCTATTGCTGAAATTGAACCGATAGGCTACCATGAAAAAATTTCTCCAATCTTGCAATGTGAACCAGAAACAGCATTGCTTGTATTAAAGCAAATGCACTTTGATGAAAAAGACGAACCAATTCTTTATTCGGTAAATTACTTTAGGGCCGATAAGTTTAGTTTTCAAGTGTTAAGAAAACGAATCTATTCATAAACTGCGGAGCTTATCGTATATGCATTCTTGCTAGTACAAATAAAACAAAATATTAGGGGGTACAAACCTTGAAAAAGCGTAAATTTGGTTTAGCGTTGTCTCTAGTGCTTGCTGCTGGGACTGTTTTAGGGGCTTGTGGGAAAAAAGATGATAATGAAGGATCATCTAAAAAAAGTGCATTCAACGTTGCAATGGTTACTGATGTTGGCGGTGTCGATGATAAATCATTCAACCAATCAGCGTGGGAAGGCTTGCAAGCATTCGGTAAAGCAAATGGTCTGGAAAAAGGGAATGGTATCGACTATTTACAATCACAATCAGATGCAGATTATGCAACAAACTTAAATAGCTTAGTTCGTCAAAAAAATGACTTAGTCTTCGGAATTGGATTTATGATGTCTGGAGCAGTGGAAGAAATTGCAAAACAACAAACAGATGCTCATTTTGCAATCGTTGACTCTGTTATTAATCTACCAAACGTTGCGAGCATCACATTTAAAGAACAAGAATCTTCTTTCTTAGCGGGACTTGCTGCTGGTAAAGCGACAAAATCGAATAAAATTGGTTTTATCGGCGGAGTAGAAGGCGAAATTATTGATCACTTTGAAGCTGGCTTTGTAGATGGAGTTAAAGCTGCTAATCCAAAAGCAAAAGTGGATGTACAATATGCTGGGGCTTTTGATAAACCAGAGGTTGGTAAAACAATTGCAAGCAAAATGTACGCTTCAGGCGCTGATGTAGTATTCCATGCTTCAGGCGGTACTGGCGCTGGGCTATTTACAGAAGCTCGTGAACTGAAAGAAAAAGATCCTTCTAAATATATTTGGGCAATCGGAGTTGACTCTGATCAATCTTCAGAAGGTGTAGTTGGAGATCATAATGTTGTGTTGACATCAGCTTTAAAAGGTGTGGCTGCCGCAGTACAAGATATTTCTACAAAAGCGAAAGAAGACAATTTCCCTGGAGGACAATCACTTGTTTATGGTCTGAAAGAAAATGGAGTAGGTCTTTCTGAAATCAACAAAGAAGTAGAAAACAAAGCAGAAATCGATGCACTTGTTAAAGAATGGACAGATAAAATTAAAAACGGTGAGTACACTGTTCCTGATAAACCTGCTAAATAAGGATTATTCATATGTATTCAAAGAACTAAACAAATGATGGTTTTTTGAACAACTTCTATTAGCATTATGAATTTGACAGGAATAAGTGGTTTGCTTAGCAAACACTTATTCCTTTTTTTTTGGCTAAAGTTAGAATTTTAACTAAAAAATAGAAGAGTTATTCTGTTTTTTATAGAAAATTTTAATATATTTTATGATAGCAATGTAAAGATACATGAGAGAAATACCTTTATTAATCAATTATTCTGCCAATTCAATAGAAAACAATAGTGCTTCTGTTTAAGCGTTTTTGGAATATAGAAGGAGTGAAAAAGATGGAATATGTAATTGAGATGCTGAATATTCGCAAAGAATTTCCAGGAATC